>JAHZKD010000099.1 GCA_022600605.1 Actinomycetes bacterium | reverse complement strand
TGCAGGTCTACCTCGATGTGGTCTACAACCACGGCAATCTGTTCGACACGCCGGAGCACTACTTCGCAGAGAACTACTCGGGCTGTGGTCACACCCTCAACGCCAACCACCCCGAAGTGGCGGGGATGATCCTGGCCAGCCTAGACCACTGGATGGCGCAAGGTGTTGACGGCTTCCGCTTCGACCTAGCCTCCACCCTGGCCAGGGAATTCTACGACGTCGACCGCCTGTCGACCTTTTTCGAACTCGTCCAGCAGGACCCGACGGTGAGTCAGGTGAAGCTCATCGCGGAGCCGTGGGATGTCGGCCCGGGCGGCTATCAGGTGGGCAACTTCCCGCCGCAGTGGACCGAGTGGAACGGCAAGTACCGGGACACGGTGCGCGACTTCTGGCGCGGCGAGGACGCCAGCCTCGGCGAGTTCGCTTCCCGGATCACCGGATCCGCGGACCTATACGAGCGCACCGGCAGACGCCCGGTGGCATCGATCAACTTCGTCACCGCCCACGACGGGTTCACGCTAGCCGATCTGGTGGCCTACAACGAGAAGCACAACTACGCCAACGGCGAGGACAACAACGACGGCGAGAGTCACAACAGGTCCTGGAACTGCGGCGTCGAAGGCCCGACCGACGACCCCGCGATCACCATGTTGCGCGCTCAGCAGCAACGGAACTTCATCACCACCAACCTGCTGTCCCAGGGCGTGCCGATGCTCTGTCACGGCGACGAACTGGGCCGGACCCAGGGCGGCAACAACAACGGCTATTGCCAGGACAACGAGATCACCTGGATCGACTGGGCCAAAGCCGATCAGCGATTGATCGAGTTCACCAGGTCGGTCGCGGAGTTGCGCGCCGCGCACCCGGTGTTCCGCCGGCGTCGATTTTTCGACGGATTGCCGGTACGGCGGCGGGGCTCGGTACACCTCCCGGATATCTCGTGGTTCACCCCCGACGGCTCGGAGATGAGTGACGAAGACTGGGACTCCGGCTTCGGCAAGTCGGTGTCGGTCTATCTCAACGGCCATGGCATCCCGGACTTAGACCCGCGTGGTCAACGCGTCACCGACGACTCGTTCGTGATGTGCTTCAACGCCCATCATGAGCCAATCGACTTCACTTTGCCGCCAAAGGAATTCGGCGCCGCCTGGCAACCAGTGATCTATACCGTCGACGGTGCGGTGATGGAGGGATCCAGGCCGGTCGCCGCGGGCGCAAAGCTCACCGTCGAAGCCCGCGCAGTCATCGTGCTCCAGGCCAAAGCTTGAGAGCGGCGTGTACCGATACCAAAAACTAACTCGCAGAGGGAGATCGGACATGCCCGGCGCCACAAGCAAACGCGTCACCACCCAGGTGGGCGACAGCTCCATCACTGTGACGCTTGTGGACGGTGTTGGGCCGGCTATTGTCCTTCTGCCGTCCTACGGCCGTGATGGCGGTCAGGAATATGACGACTTCACCGCTCGTGCCGTCGAACACGGGTGGTGCGTGCTGAGGCCGCAGCCGCGCGGCGCCCTTGGCTCTGTCGGCCCGATGGAGGTCGTGACGTTTCGCGACCTAGCGCAAGATGTAGCCGGCGTCATTGGCGCGCTGGCAGACGGTCCTGTCGTCGTGGTTGGCCATGCTTTCGGCAACCTGCTCTCCCGGATGGTAGCGACTGAACACTCCGGCCTCGTCAAGGCCGTGGCACTTGTCTCTTCACAAGCCAAGGAGGTGCCGGAACGAATCGCTCAGTCGCCCTTCGTCGTCGGCGACCCGACGCGACCCGTCTCTGAGCGGCTCGCAGTCCTGCAGGACACCTTCTTCGCGCCGGGAAACGACGCACGAGCGTGGCTGGACGGCTGGTATCCGGAGACCCTGCGCATGCAGCGCGCGGCAGTCAGGAGCGTGCCACTGCAAGAGTACTGGCGCTGCGGTTCGGTCCCGCTGCTGGAGGTGACCCCGGAACACGATGCCTTTAAGCCACACAAGTACTGGAATGAGATGCGGGATGATTTCGGTGGGCGCGTGACCACCGTGATGATCGCAGGCGCCGGGCATGCGTTGTTCCCCGAGCAGCCGGAAGCTGCGGCCGAGGCGATCCTCTCTTGGGCGCGGCGATTCCGTTGATGCCCGATAGCCGCGCCCAAGCATAGGAGCAGAGAAGCGGCGGCGCCCTGCCTGATGGCCACGGTTGCCAGCCTGATTCAGCCCAGGATACGTTCGATCGATCTCAGGGGGATCGGCAGCCACGACGGCCTGAAACGCGCCTCGTATGCCGTCTCATACACCGCCTTGTCCAGTTCGTAGGCTGCAAGTACCTGAGCGAAGTCGCGCGGGTCCACCCCGGCTACGGCCGCATAACCGTCGCAGAACGACGCGCCGTTGCGATCGACCCACTCGCGCGCGCGCGCCGAAACCTGTCTGTCACGGTTGGGGTCCTCCGCCGAACCCACTAGTCGCTGATGGGCGGCGTAATCGAAGGAACGCAGCATGCCGGCGACATCGCGCAGCGGCGAATCCGGTTGCCGGCGTTTGTCGAGCGGCTGTCCCGGTTCCCCCTCGAAATCGATCAGCAACCAGCCGTCCGGTACCCGGAGCACCTGACCGAGATGCAAGTCGCCATGCACACGCTGAACGGCGCTCGTCTCGTCTGCGAGCTTGCGGTACCGCTCTTCGATCAACGCAGCGCAATCCTGCAAATCCGGCACCACCTGCGCGGCCGACTCCAACCGCTCCAACACGGTGTCCACCGGGAAACGCTGCGATGAGGTACCCAGCTGCTCGGCGAGGGTCGCATGGACCGAAGCGACGGCCTCTCCCAGTCGGAAGGACTCGCCGGCGAAGTCGCCGCCCACCTCGTCGGCGTATAGGTCGCCTTCGGCGAACAGATCGCGGACGCTGGCCCTGGCCATGTCCCACCCCTCGGCGCTGTTGGCCGCAAAGGACGTCACCATTCCCAGCGCGCAAGGCTCCGAACCGGTTCCTTGCCAGAGGGTTTCATAGGACCCGAGCAGCCGGGCGACGTGCGGGTTACCCGCGCGAGCCAGCACCCGGTTGAGTTCGATGTCCGGGTTGATGCCGGGGGTGAGCCGCCGGAATACCTTGAGCACGGCCTGCTCGTCGAAGACGATGCTGGTGTTGGTCTGCTCGGCGCCCGACATCCGCGGGGACGCGTCCAGCGGCAACGTCGCGTCAGGTTCCTTACCGAATCTCAGGCCCCCGACGGTGGCCGACGAATCGACCAGCGCCAACAGGTGGCGTCCGGCGTCGGGATCGTAGAGCCCGTCATAGGCGGTGCGCTCGCCGTCTGGACTCGACGAGGTCCCGATGGTGGCGACATCGCTGAACTCGTCCATAGGTGCACTGCCCCACCGCACCAGCACCTGGTAGCGGTCGGCCGAGCCGTCGGTGTAGGTGACATCGAGGAGGACGAGATCGAGGTCATCGAGCAGCGCGGTCGTCGCGGCGGGTTCGACAGAGACCTGCTCTCGACCGCGGCCCGCATACCAGCGCTGGTGCTTGATCCAATCGCCGAACGGCAATGTCATCGGCGCGGTCACAATGGATCTCCCGCCTCCGGTTCGCCCGGTCTGAGTAGGAACCAGTAGAACCCGTGCCCTGGCAACGTCAGCAGGTAGGGCCGCTGACCGATCGAGGGAAACTCAACATACCCCGTGATCTCGATCAGCTTGTAGCCGTTCCATTGCTGCAGGTTCAACTCGATGGGCTGCGGAAACCGCGACAGGTTGTTGACGCAAAGCACAGTGTCGTGCTGGCTCGGGTCGCCGAGCTCGCGCACGTAGGTCAGCACTGAAGGATTCGACCCACCCAGCTCTCGGAAAGTCCCGAGCGCGAACGCGGGGTAGCGGCGGCGGACCGCGAGCATGTTGCGGGTCCAGTTCAGGGGCGACGTCGAAAGGTCACGCTGCGCCTCGACGTTCACCGACTGATACCCGTAGATCGCGTCCTGGTTCGGTGGCAGATAGAGCCGGCCCGGAGTTGCGGTAGAGAATCCGGCATTGCGATCAGGCGTCCACTGCATCGGGGTGCGCACAGCGTCGCGATCTCCGAGCCAGATGATGTCGCCCATCCCAATTTCGTCGCCGTAGTAGAGCACCGGTGACCCTGGCAATGACAGCAGCAGCGCGGTGAACAACTCCATCTGGCCGCGATCGTTCTCCAGCAGCGGTGCCAGCCGGCGCCGGATGCCGACGTTGGCTTTCATCCGCGGGTCCTTGGCGTACTCGGAATACATGTAATCGCGCTCCTCGTCGGTGACCATCTCCAACGTGAGCTCGTCGTGGTTGCGTAGAAAGATTCCCCACTGCGCCATATCGGGAATCGGCGGGGTGTTCGCCAGGATCTCCGAGATCGGGAACCGGGACTCGCGGCGTACCGCCATGAAGATGCGCGGCATCAGCGGGAAATGGAAGGCCATGTGGCACTCATCGCCACCCGTTTCGGGATCGCCGAAGTACTCGACGACGTCAGCGGGCCACTGGTTGGCCTCCGCCAACAGCACCCGACCGGGGAACTCTGCGTCGATCACACTGCGGCAGTGCTTGAGAAACGCGTGCGTCTCGGGCAAGTTCTCGCAGTTGGTGCCGTCCCGCTCGAATAGGTAGGGCACCGCATCAAGGCGGAAACCGTCGATGCCGAGGTCCAACCAGAACCTCAGCACATCGATCATCGCCTCCTGCACTGCAGGGTTGTCGTAGTTCAGGTCGGGCTGGTGAGAGAAGAACCGGTGCCAATAAAATTGGCGGCGTACTGCGTCATATGACCAGTTGGATTCCTCGGTGTCGACGAAGATGATCCGCGCCTGGGAGTACCTGTCGCTGGTGTCGCTCCACACGTAGTAGTCCCCATATGGGCCTTCGGGGTCGCGCCGGGATTCCTGAAACCAGGTATGCGCATCGGAGGTGTGGTTCATCACGAGGTCGGTGACTACTCGGATTCCGCGCCGGTGCGCGGCGTCGAGCAACTCGACGAAGTCCTCGACAGTGCCGAACTCGGGCAGCACCTTATAGAAGTCGCGGATGTCGTAGCCCCCGTCGCGCAGGGGTGAATCGTAGAACGGTGGGAGCCAAAGGCAATCCACACCAAGCCATTTCAGGTAGTCGAGGCGTTCGGTCAGGCCGCGCAGGTCTCCGGCACCGTCAGAGTTCGAATCATAGAAGGCCCGGACCAGCACCTCATAGAAGACCGCGCTCTTGAACCAGGTGCGATCCTCGGGCAACGCGCGGGCGTGACTGAAGTCCTCAGCGTTCGGATGCTCGACGGCGCTGCCCGCGGGGCTTTCCTCCACGCGCCTGCTCTCCGCGGGGCTTACCGGGCGGGTGCGAGTGAAGTCGTCCATACGACTTTCAAACCTACCCACGGGGTCGGAAATGAACCACCCGAGCGAATCCGACGCCCACTCGCCGGAGTCCTGCACGGCGGGGCGAACAGCGTGTCCGCACTGGGTCGCAGACTGCCAGCCCAGCCTCCGAGCCGGCGCGCTATCGTGCCGTCGTGACATCCGACGGCTCGACACGTGACCATGGCGACCCGGGAGATTCACCGACGGTGCCTCCACCGCTTACCGATCCAGTCAACACCGCGCGGCCGTCGGCAGCCGAGGAAGCGCGCACCATCGCAGCGTCGACAAACACCGGCACGCTTGCCACCCTGACCGCCGACGGCGACCCGTGGGCGTCATTCACCACCTACGGTCTACTGGACGGCGCGCCCGTCCTGTGTGTGTCGAACCTCGCCGAGCACGGCCGCAACTTGGCGGGCGACCGGCGAGCCAGCATCGCGATCGTTGCCCCGGGCGCCCACAGCGATCCGCTGGCCAGCGCACGCATCACCTTGGCAGGGCACGTCGAGGACCCCCAGGGCGATGAGCGCATTGCCGCTCGCGAAGCCCATCTCTCGGCCGTGGCGGCCGCGAAGTACTACATCGACTACAGCGATTTTTCGCTATGGGTGTTGCGAGTGACACGAGTGCGCTGGGTAGGCGGCTACGGACGCATGGACTCAGCTGG
>JAHZKD010000098.1 GCA_022600605.1 Actinomycetes bacterium | reverse complement strand
TGAGATTCTGGATGCCCTTGCGGCTGAACGCACACCGATGGCGCTGGTGACCAACACCCAGCGCGCACTTACTGAACATGCCCTCAATAGCATTGGCCGCCACTATTTCTCGGCCTCGGTGTGCGGCGACGAGATCCCTAATGGCAAGCCGGCCCCCGACCCCTACCTGCGCGCGGCAGACCTGCTCGGAATGAAGACTTCGGACTGTTTGGCGGTGGAGGATTCAGTGACCGGCGCTCTTGCCGCGGAGCGTGCTGGCTGTGCGGTGCTGGTGGTCCCTAACGATGTTGTCGTGCTCGGCGGCCGGCGACGACGCCACGCCGGCTCGCTTGCCGAACTCCAGGTCGCGGATTTGCACAAGATCTACTGCCAACTGAAACCGCCGTGACTTGGCTCGCGACGACGTGGGACAATCGCAACCCGTGAAGACCTTCGATGCGCTGTTCGCTGAGCTGAGCGAACGCGCGCGGGCCCGTCCAGCAGGCAGCGGCACCGTGGCTGCACTTGAGGGCGGTGTGCACGGCATCGGCAAGAAGATCCTCGAAGAGGCCGGCGAGGTCTGGTTGGCTGCCGAACACGAGAGCGACAATGCGCTCGCCGAAGAAATCAGTCAGCTTCTGTACTGGACACAAGTGCTGATGCTGTCGCGCGGTCTGTCGCTTGATGACGTGTACCGGAAGTTGTGAGACATGCTCAGAGTCGCCGTACCCAACAAGGGCACGCTCAGTGATTCGGCCGCTGAGATCCTTGCTGAGGCTGGATACCGTCGGCGCACCGACGCCAAGGATCTGACCGTCGTCGACCCCGCCAACCGGGTCGAGTTCTTTTTCCTGCGCCCCAAGGACATCGCGACCTACGTCGGTTCGGGAGAACTTGACCTCGGCATCACCGGACGGGATCTCGCTGAGGAATCCGTTGCGCCCGTGCGTGAGCGACTGGCGCTTGGATTCGGGTCCTCCACGTTTCGTTACGCCGCTCCGGCCGGGCGATCGTGGTGTGTGGCCGATCTCGAAGGCAAGCGGATCGCTACGGCGTTTCCCAACCTGGTGCGAAAGGATCTGGCTGCCCACGGAATCGGCGCGACGGTGATCCGGCTCGATGGCGCGGTGGAAATCTCGGTGCAGCTCGGCCTCGCCGACGCGATTGCCGATGTCGTCGGTTCCGGTCGCACCCTGGGCTTGCACAACCTGGTGGCCTTCGGCGAGTCGCTGTGCGATTCCGAGGCGGTGCTGATCGAGCGCGCCGATTCCGCTGAAGTGGACGGCGAGATCGATGGAGGCGAAAAGGCTGCGGCCCGAGACCAATTAGCCGCCCGGGTACAGGGTGTGGTGTTCGGTCAGCAGTACCTAATGCTGGATTATGATTGTCCCCGCGCACTGCTCGAAAGGGCTACCGCGGTCACCCCGGGATTGGAGTCCCCGACGATCGCGCCGCTGGCAGATCCGGCCTGGGTCGCGGTGCGCGCGTTGGTGCCGCGACGCGATGTCAACACGATCATGGATCAGATTTCTGCGATCGGCGCGAAAGCGATCCTCGCCTCCGACATCAGGTTCTGTCGCTTCTGATCTTGGGGCGCCACGTGAGCGCCCGTGTTAGCGTCGCGATGTCCATCCAGCGCTGGGAGGGTCGATGACCCAGGTTCTCGTTCTGCTTCTGGCATTGATGATCGGTGTGGTCGCCGGCCTGCGCGCCATGACCGCTCCGGCCGTGGTGGCGTGGGGTGCAATGTTCGGGTGGATCGACGTCACCGATAAGTGGTCGGAGTGGATGGCCCATCCCATAACCGTGACCGTGCTGACGATTCTGCTTCTCGGCGAGCTGGTCACCGACCAGCTACCCAGGACGCCAAGTCGCAAGGTGCCACCGCAGTTCGCTGCTCGCCTGATCACCGGAGGGTTCGCCGGTGCGGTGATCGGCAGCGCGTTCTTCCACACGTTCAGCGCGACCGGCGCCGGCCTCATCGGCGCGGTGCTCGGCACTCTTGGCGGCGCCGCATTGCGCAGCCTGGTGGCCACTGCCAATGATGGGAATGACCGTCGGGGAGCATTCGGTGAGGATGTTCTGGCCCTCGGCGGAGGATTCCTGGTCGCGTTCCTGGTCAGTCTGCTGTAGGAGCTTAGAGATGGCGAAACGTTTCGACGCGATCATTGTGGGCGCGGGTCAGGCCGGCCCGGCACTAGCCGGACGGCTCACCGCTGCGGGGCAGAGGGTTGCGGTGATCGAGCGCAAGCTCGTCGGCGGCACCTGCGTGAACTATGGTTGCATCCCCACCAAGACGCTGGTGGCGAGCGCGCACGCAGCACACTTGGCCCGGCGGGCTGGCGACTTCGGGATAGCCACCGGGGAAGTGATAGTCGACATGGCCGCGGTCAAGGCACGCAAAGACCGCATCAGCGGCGGCGACCGCGAAGGCCTCGAGACTTGGCTGGAAGGGATGAAGGGCTGCACTTTGATTCGCGGTCACGCCCGCTTCGAGGGGGCGCATGCCCTTCGGGTCGGTGATCAACTCCTGGAAGCCGATCGCATTTTCCTCAACGTAGGCGGTCGCGCGGTGGCGCCTGACATGCCCGGTCTGGCTGAACTGGACTACCTGACCAACGTCGGGATCCTCGAACTCGACACCATCCCTGCACATCTCGTGGTCATCGGCGGCAGCTACATCGCGCTGGAGTTCGCACAGATGTACCGGCGCTTTGGTGCCCGGGTGACGGTCGTCGAGCGGGGTCCGCGCTTGACCGCGCGGGAGGACGAGGACGTGTCGGCCGCCATCAAGGACATCCTTGAGGCCGAAGGCATCGATATCGTGCTCGGTGCGGACGCGATCAGCTTTACCAAGCAGGACAATGATTCTGCAGGATTCACCGTCACGCCTCGCGACGGCGCGACACCGATCGCGGGCAGCCACCTGCTCGTCGCAGTCGGGCGGCAACCCAACACCGACGACCTGGGGCTGGAGGTAGCGGGTGTGGACACCGACGGCCGTGGCTACATCGTGGTCGATGACCAACTCCGCACCAATGTCGAGCATATCTGGGCGATGGGCGACTGCAACGGACGCGGCGCGTTCACTCACACGTCCTACAACGATTTCGAGATCGTGGCGGCCAATCTGCTCGACAACGATCCCCGCAAGGTCAGCGATCGCATCACCACCTACGCGCTGTACATCGATCCTCCGCTCGGGCGGGTAGGGATGACAGCCGAGCAGGTCCGTCGATCGGGCCGGAAAGCGTTGGTGGGCAAGCGTTCCATGACCCGAGTCGGTCGGGCGGTCGAGAAAGGTGAGACCCAGGGCTTCATGAAGGTGGTCGTCGATGCCGAGACCGAGGAGATACTCGGCGCCTCGATCCTGGGTGTCGGCGGCGACGAAGTGGTGCAGGACATCCTCGATGTCATGACGGCAAGACTGCCCTACACCGCGATCTCGCGCACCATGCACATCCATCCGACAGTCAGTGAGTTGGTGCCGACAATGCTGCAGGAACTTGAGCCGCTGGAATAGCGGCAGCCGCCGAAGGTCACCCGCGGCGTCGGCGTGCCGGCTCCCCAATCACCTGGCCGGGCCCCAACACATGGTCAAGGCCCTGCAAACCTTGCTGTGTGGCACAGCTCACAGTAATATGACCACTGGTCATATAGGGAGGTCTGATGCCGACGGTGACGTGGTCTCGCCTCGGTGGAGATCGCCGCTCCGCGGTGGTAACCGCCGCGGAAGCTGAGTTCGCGGCGCACGGATTTTCCGGCGGCAGCCTGAACGTTATTGCACGACGCGCGGGCGTGGCCAAAGGCAGTCTGTTCCAGTACTTCGCGGACAAGCGCGACCTATACGCATACATCTCCGAGATCGGCAGCCAGCGGGTGCGGGCATACGTCGAGGACCAGATCCGCGTCCTGGATGCTGGCCGACCGTTCTTCGACTTCCTCACCGATCTACTCGACGTGTGGATCGTCTACTTTGCCGAGCATCCCCGCGACAGAGCGCTGCACGCGGCTGCCAGTTTCGAGGTGAACACCGACGCGCGCGTCAGCGTGCGAGCCGTTGTACACCGCCACTATCTGGAGGTGCTTCGACCGTTGGTGCACGACGCGCGGCTTCGCGGGGACCTTCGCGCAGACGCCGATATCGATGCGCTATTGTCGCTGCTCCTGATGATCATGCCGCAGCTGGCGCTGGCGCCGTATGTGCGAGGCGTGGACCCGATTCTCGGACTCGACGAACTCTCGCCCGAGCAGTCAGCCTTGGTGGTGCGGCGGTACGTTGCCGTTCTCAAGGCGGCCTTCACATCTGCTGTCACCCAAACTCGCCCAACCGCAATCGCCCAAGGAGGCCGATCAGATGGCTAGGACACGTTCGGACTCACTCGCCGAAGGCGGGCTCAACTGGGACAGCCTGCCGCTGAGGCTTTTTGCCGGCGGTAACTCTAAATTCTGGAACCCCGCCGCTATCGACTTCTCCAGAGACCGCGCCCATTGGGAGTCGCTCTCGGATCTCGAGCGCGACTGGGCTACCCGGTTGTGCGCGCAGTTCATCGCCGGCGAAGAAGCGGTAACCCAGGACATTCAGCCGTTCATGGCGGCAATGCGTGCCGAAGGGCGACTCGGTGACGAGATGTATCTGACACAGTTCGCCTTCGAAGAGGCCAAGCACACACAGACCTTCCGGATGTGGCTCGACGCCGTCGGGATGACTGAGGATCTGCAGGGTTACCTCGACGAGCTTCCGGCATACCGGCAGATGTTCTACGAGGAGCTGCCCACATCGCTCGATGCCTTGTGCTCCGACCCGTCGCCAGCGGCCCAGGTCCGGGCTTCAGTGACCTACAACCACATCATTGAAGGCATGATGGCGCTGACGGGTTACTACGCGTGGCACCGGATCTGCGTTGATCGCAACATTCTCCCCGGCATGCAGGAACTGGTGCGCCGAATCGGCGATGACGAACGGCGCCACATGGCTTGGGGTACCTTCACCTGCCGGCGCCACGTCGCCGCAGACGATGCCAACTGGGCAGTATTCGAGGCGCGGATGAATGAGCTCATTCCGTTGGCATTGCGTAATACCGAAGATGGCTGGGACCTCTACGACGAGGTGCCCTTCGGCTTGACAATGGATGAGTTCCAGCAGTACGCCGCGGAGAAAGCGATGCGCCGCTTCGGAACGATCGGCAGCGCGCGAGGGCGGGCGTTGGCCGAGATCGACGTCGACTACTCGCCGCTGCAGCTTGAGGACACCTTTGCCGAGGAGGATCGGCAATCCCTGGCGGCGTCGGCGTGAGCCGGTTCTATCTATTGGTCAACCGCAGACTTTTGGTCAACCGCAGACTTTTGGTCAACCGCAGACTTTTGGTCAACCGCAGACTTTTGGTCAACCGCAGACTTTTGGTCAACCGCAGACTTTTGGTCAACCGCAGACTTTTGGTCAACCCCAGACTTTTGGTCAACCGTAGACTTTTGGTCAGCCGCCCGGCAAGCCGAATACTGGAACCGCGCACAGTTTCAGTTCAAGTGCGCCGCTGCACCAGCAGCGTCTGGGCGCAGGTGCCGATGAATCCTTGACGGTCGAACAGCTCTGCGGTGGTCACGCCGATGCCATCTGGGCCGATCGAAGCCCTCGCGCGTAGCCCGAAATCCGCACCCGTGGGCAGTCGGTGCAGATGCACGGCGGTGTCGGTGTTCATAAAGACGAACTGCTGTGGGTCCAGCACAGCGCCGATCCCGTTGGCCGAGTCGACCACCATAGCCAGACGCTGCATCGGGGTCGTCGGTTCCGAATCCACTAGCGGTACCAGCGGACTCAGCCACACCTCGGCGTCTGCACTCTTCGGCTCTGCTTGCCTGCGCCAGCTAACCGTCTCCAGATATCCCGGTTCGCCATCCCAAGCATGTGCGAACTTCGTCGCGCGACCCTCCGTGAGCGGCGGGTATCGGTCGGTGGCAGCGTCGCGGGTGTCACTGGGCGAGAGCAGCCAGGCTGTGAGGCGGGCTACCACACGTGGGCCGTCACCGGGGCCGTCGGTCAGCATCTCGGCGGTCATCAGTGAGATCCGGCGTCCCGGCCGATCCACCCGGGCCCGGACCCGAACGGTCGAAACGGGTATGGGGCCGAGGATGTCTAGCGTGAGCCGCCCTATCCGCAGTCCGCCGCCGGCTGTGTGGAGGTTGAGGTCCTCGATCGCCTTGGTCAACAGCGCCAACGGCGGAGAACCGTGCTGGATCTCGGGATCCCAGTTGCTGCGGGTGCCGTCGGTGGCCAGGAAGGCCAAGTCCCCGCCGTCGGCAACGGGCTGCCGACGGAACAGACAATCAATCACGCAACCGGCCCCGCAGCCTCTAACGCCGCGTCCGGATCAATCTCGTCGAACGCTTCGGGCCAGCCCGGGTATGGAGGGGGAGAGCCGCCGAAGGCCGGGCAGTGGGCTTGGTGGGCGCACCAATCGCACAGCCGAGACGGGCGCGGCCGGAAATCCCCTGTCGCACCAGCCGATTGGATGGCCCGCCAAATCGCCATCAAGGTCTTCTCGAATCGCAGCAGCTCATCGTGGTCGGGTGTGTAGTCCAGCACCTGACTGTCGGCCAGGTACAGCAGCCGCAGCCGTGCCGGCATCTTTCCCCGCGAGCGCAGCAAAGCTACGGCGTAGAACTTCATCTGGAACATGGCCTTGAACTCGGCAAGTGCGCGCGCCTCTGGTGGCGCCTTGCCCGTCTTGTAGTCGACAACCCGCAACTCACCTGATGGCGCGACGTCGATGCGGTCGACGAACCCGCGCAGCAGGGTGCCATCCTCCAACTCCACCTCGATGCGCTGCTCGCAGCTTTGCGGGTCGAAGCCGGTGGGATCCTCCAACCGGTAGTAGCCCAACAGCAGACTGCGCGCCTGCTCAAGAAGTTCGATCTGCAGATTCGAATCGATATCGGAAGCCACCGAGGGCTGCTCAGCAACCATCCGTTCCCACGCGGGCTCCACCAGTGACGCCGCCGTCTCGGGGCCGCGCTCGGCAGCAGGCAAGGCGTACAGCCGCTCAAGTGCAGCATGCACGACCGATCCGCGCACCTGCGCTGCAGATGACGGCTCCGGTAGCCGGTCGATGGCCCGGAAGCGGTACAGCAGCGGACATTGCTTGAAATCACTCGCTCGGGACGGAGACAGCGCCGGGCGACGCGCCGGGCGCTCCGTCTGCGTGTTCATGAGCCAAGCCTAGGGCCGCGGTCGGACATATCTGGGCAACCCGGGCGTAGGAAGTGCCGAGTCTGCTGGCAGGCTGATGGCCCGTGCCAGAGAAAGCCCCAACCGGTCTGTTCGTTGTCGGTGATCGTGTGCAGCTCACCGATGCGAAAGGCAGGCGTTACACGATGCTGCTCAAGCCCGGCGAGGAGTTCCACACCCACCGGGGCAGCATCGCCCTCGACGACGTCATCGGGCTGCCCGAAGGCAGCGTCGTTCGATCGACCAACGGTGATCAATTCCTGGTGTTGCGGCCGCTGCTGGTCGACTATGTGATGTCGATGCCCCGTGGCGCCCAGGTCGTTTATCCCAAGGACGCCGCGCAGATCGTCCACGAGGGGGACATCTTCCCAGGGGCTCGAGTTCTCGAGGCCGGCGCCGGGTCCGGGGCGTTGACATGTTCGTTGCTGCGGGCCGTGGGGCCGCAAGGGCAGGTGACGTCCTACGAGGTGCGCGAGGACCATGCTGAGCACGCGGTGCGCAACGTGTCGACGTTCTTTGGTGACCACCCGCCGAATTGGCAATTGGTGATCGCCGACGTCGGTCAGTATTCCGGGCCCGAGGCGGATCGAGTGGTCCTGGACATGCTTGCGCCATGGGAGGTGCTCGACGCTATCGGAGGTGCACTCGTCGCCGGGGGGGTGCTGATGATCTACGTCGCAACCGTGACTCAACTATCCAAGACCGTAGAGGCCTTGCGAGAGAAACAGTGCTGGACCGAGCCACGGGCGTGGGAGAGCATGCAGCGGGGCTGGCACGTTGTCGGTTTAGCGGTGCGCCCCGAACACTCGATGCGCGGGCACACCGCATTCTTGATCAGCGCCCGCAAACTGGCTCCCGGCGCGGTCGCGCCGGTTCCGCTGCGCAAGAAGAACCGCGGACGCGCTGAGTAGACAGGAGATCGCGGCTAAGCGCCGTCGGTGCTCCGCCGCAGCCCGCGTTGCGCTGACAGGAGCTCGATATCTGGCCGTGCGGCGACCAGTCGTTCGGCGGAGTCGAGCACAGCCACCACATGAGCGTGGTCGGCAGAGACCAGAGCAATGCCGACAGCGGCCCGTCGATGTAGGTCCTGAGCTCCTGTCTCGGCAGCCGACACTGAGAACCTGCGCGCCAGCTCGGCGATGATCGGCCGGATGACCGAGCGTTTCGGCTTCAACGAATGCACGTCACCGAGCAGGATGTCGAACTCCACCCAGCCGATCCACATGCGGTCAGGGCGTTGGGGTGGGTGCCGGCGGGGGCGGCGGTGGTTCGATGGCCGGCGGGGGCGGCGGTTGTTCGATGGCCGGCGGGGGCGGCGGTGGTTCGATGGCCGGCGGGGCCGGCGGTTCTGTGCTTTCCTCGTTGCCCAGCTGAAGCAGCTGTTCGGCGGTCTTCCGTGTCAGCTGCCAGGAGCCGTCCGCCCTGGCGAACTCCATCGGATAGATGAACTCACCGTCAACTGGGTTGGCGGTCCTGACCAGCACCGTGGCAACCACATTGCCGGGATGCGATTGCGACCAGGCGAGGTCTCGCGCCTCAAACGCCAGGGGTAGCGAACCGTTGTCACGCAGGGCGACGCCGAAGTTGTCCAGGCTGGGAGCTTCGTCGGGCGTGCCACCTTCGATCAGGGCGACCTTCTGGTCGCCGGGGACGGCCGGATCTGAGAGCCTGCTCATCACGTCGATCAGCGCGGAGTCCGGGGGCAGCGGAGCCCCGCCGGGGGCGGGTGTGAAGGGTATGGGCACACCGGCCGACGCGGGCGGAGTTTCGACCGAGGGCGCGGTGGCCGGATGTGTCGGCTCGCTGCAGGCACCTAATCCGATCGCCGCCACGATTGTGGCGGCGATGCGGATCAAGACGGTGCGGCGCAAGAACGTCATCATTCCGTAAGGCCGCGAACAGATCAGCCCATTGCCGACAGGAGGGCCATCGCCGATGACCTCGAAAGCTGCCAACCCGTCGGGCTGGGCCCGGCCACAAACGTCAGCGGCTGGGTTGCTACGTGACCGCTAGCAGTCGATGCAGTCACGTTTGCTGTGGCGACGGCCCCGTTCTGGTCGATGTCGACGAGCGAATAGTTCAATGGGAAGTACCCCTTGGCGGCGGCGTTGCTGATGCCATTGTCGGCCACTCGGGCCTCGATGCGGCCGAGGCCGCCCTGTATGTAGCTGGCTTTCTCCGCCGTGAACGAACCCGGCCCCGACAGCGCGTTCAGGGTCGACACCAGTGGCCCCTGCAGGTCGGGGGCGGGCGCCGCAGGCAGGGGAACGCCGAAGACGGCCGGCTGAACCACGGGCTGCGCCACTGTCCCCGAGCCGACTGCAACTGAGGTCACACCGGCTGCCACAGCTCCCACCGCGATGGCCGCCGCCGCCGCAGCTGTCAAGCTGGTATAGAGGGTTTTGAGGGTCACGGCTGTCCTTTCGTTCGGCCCGCTGATCATCAGAGGCTAACAGTGTTGCTGGTGTGTCGAATTCCTACAGCGCACACAAAGAGTGAATCGCCGGTAGCGTTGAAGTTGTTACCGCACCAGAATCGGGTGTGGGAAAGGAGCTCAGCATGAGTGAGTCCGACCGGTCTGAGGCCTCTGAAGCCCCGGGTGCATCCCCCGATAACAGCCTGTCTCCAGACGACGCCCGAGATCTGGAACAACTGCGACGCGAGGCCGCCGTCCTACGTGAACAGCTGGAGAACGCGGTTGGCCCTCAAAGTGGATTGCGCAGCGCGCGTGATGTGCAACAGCTGGAGGCCCGGATCGACTCGCTGGCCGCGCGGAACTCCAAGCTCATGGAAACTCTCAAGGAGGCCCGCCAGCAGTTGCTGGCACTGCGGGAAGAAGTGGACCGGCTCGGTCAGCCACCCAGTGGTTACGGCGTCCTGCTCGCCGCGCATGAGGACGATACCGTCGATGTGTTCACCTCGGGCCGCAAGATGCGGCTGACGTGCTCGCCCAACATCGACACCAAAGAACTCAAGCAGGGGCAGACGGTTCGTCTCAACGAAGCGCTGACTGTGGTGGAAGCCGGCTATTTCGAATCCGTCGGCGAAATCTGCACGCTGCGCGAGATCCTTTCTGACGGGCATCGAGCCCTGGTGGTCGGCCACGCAGATGAGGAGCGGATCGTCTGGCTCGCCGAACCGCTGGTCGCCGCCGAGCATCTCCCAGACTTTGACGACGATGAGCCCGGCGACGACCGGCCACGCAAACTGCGCCCCGGTGACTCGCTGCTGGTGGACACCAAGGCCGGATATGCCTTCGAGCGCATTCCGAAGGCCGAGGTCGAGGATCTGGTACTCGAAGAGGTTCCCGATGTCAGCTACAACGACATCGGCGGTTTGGGTCGCCAGATCGAGCAGATCCGCGATGCAGTGGAGTTGCCGTTCCTGCACAAGGAGCTCTACCACGAGTACTCATTGCGACCCCCCAAGGGTGTACTGCTTTATGGTCCGCCCGGGTGCGGGAAGACCCTGATCGCTAAAGCTGTAGCCAATTCGTTGGCCAAGAAGATGGCCGAGGTGCGTGGCGACGACGCCCGCGAGGCGAAGTCGTACTTCCTCAACATCAAGGGCCCCGAGCTGCTGAACAAGTTTGTCGGTGAGACCGAACGTCACATCCGACTCATCTTCCAGCGGGCGCGGGAGAAGGCCTCGGAGGGCACTCCGGTGATCGTCTTCTTCGATGAGATGGACTCCGTCTTCCGTACCCGTGGCACCGGAGTCAGCTCCGATGTCGAAACCACCGTCGTCCCGCAACTTCTCAGCGAGATCGACGGCGTGGAGGGCCTGGAGAATGTGATCGTGATCGGTGCGTCGAACCGCGAGGACATGATCGATCCCGCGATCCTGCGGCCCGGCCGCTTGGACGTCAAGATCAAGATCGAGCGCCCGGACGCCGAGTCGGCGCAAGACATCTTCAGCAAGTACCTGACCGAACAGCTTCCGATTAATGCCGAAGATCTTGCTGAGTTCTCCGGTGACCGCGGGTTGACGATCAAGGCGATGATTGAGAAGGTCGTCGACCGCATGTACGCCGAGATTGACGACAATCGGTTCTTGGAGGTCACCTATGCCAACGGTGACAAAGAGGTCATGTACTTCAAGGACTTCAACTCCGGTGCGATGATCCAGAATGTCGTGGACCGTGCCAAGAAGAACGCCATCAAGGCAGTGCTCGAGAGCGGCCAGCGCGGTCTGCGCATACAGCATCTACTGGATTCAATCGTTGACGAGTTCGCGGAGAACGAGGACTTGCCCAACACCACCAATCCTGATGACTGGGCAAGGATTTCGGGTAAGAAGGGCGAGAGGATCGTCTACATCCGCACACTGGTCACCGGCAAGTCATCGAGCGCCAGCAGGGCTATCGATACCGAGTCCAATCTCGGGCAGTACCTTTAGACGGATTCAGTTGCCAGCGAGTAGCTGTTGGTCAGGTCATCCTGCAGCACCTGGGCGGCCTCGGCGAGGGTATCGATCCGCAGATCCTCCTCGAGGACGCGGGCGCGGTATGACCAGCCGTCGGGCAGTCTGAGTCGAGCGGCGAGAGTGGCGAGGTCTTCGTAAGCCAGTGTGGGGTCGACGACCTGGCTCCACGTCTGCATCACCCAGTGTTGGCCACTGGGGTCGATGAGCTCGAAAACCGTTTCGCCTGAATTGAACACGAACACGGTGTTACGCGTGACGATGTTGGGTCGATAGGGCGCCGGGTTTATCGACGTCAACTTCACGGTGGCCGTTCGGAACATATCGATTCCGCCGAACGTCGCGATCTCTGGCTGACCGGACGGGACTTTTTCGACGCTGTCCATCAGCCAGTACCGCGGACCGTTGAGTAATGCTGCCGCCGCACCGTGATCCTTGGCCAGCGCTTCTGCGTCAAGTTGTGACCACAGGTCGGCTGGGCAGTCGTTGAGCCCGAACGTGTTGTAGACGGTGGCCTGCGGTCCGTCTTCAGGGTCGGTGCCGACACCTACCAGGAGGACTTCGCCGTAGCGCCTGCCTCGAAAATCCTTCACCGCAATGAATCTAGTGCCTCTTGATGCGAGGTGGCGGGATTCAGATGGTGCCCGCTAAACACTTCTCGGTCATTCAGTTTGGGCACTGAGGACGGTACCGTACGAGATGTGAGAAGCCCACGCTCGCTGCTGGCCGTGCTGCTGCTGGTCCCGGTGGCTGCCGGATGTCAGTTCTCCCTGTCATCGGGTGGTCCGGACTACAAGAAACTTGAGTCGGCGATCGCCGACGAGCTCAATAAGCAGTACGCGCCGATGGCCCGGCAGGTGTCGACGGTCGAATGCCCCCGGCCGTCAGGTTCGCCCAAAGCCGGCGTCAGCTTCAACTGCATCGCCGATCTCGAAGGCAACGATGTGCGTGTGGAGGTGAAGTTCACCGACGACGCATACAACGTCGACTTCGCCACACTCGACGTGGTCTTCGACCTCGCCGAAACAGGGAAGGGACTTTCCCGGGAGGTCTCGAAGAAATACGGGTTCGCCGTCAAGGTCAGCTGCGGCCGCGGTCTGAAGGTGGTGGCCGTCGGTGAGTCATTCGAGTGTGAGGCATCGGATCGAGGTGGCGACACCCGGCCGGTCAGGGTGACCGCCGGCGGGCCGGACAGCGAGGACAGCTGGGAGGTGGTCGGTGGTGGCTGAGTGTGCTTTGGCCGGTATGGGCACTCCGGCGCGCTGTCCTGGCTGGTAGATCACCACGGCACCAAACCCGTCGCATCTGCGGCGTGGCCGTCCCTCTACGCTGGCTGGCATGCAACGGATCATCGGAACGGAGGTCGAGTACGGCATCTCGTCGCCGTCCGACCCTGCCGCCAATCCGATCCTGACTTCCACCCAGGCAGTGTTGGCATATGCGGCGGCTGCGGGGCTCCAGCGCGCCAAGCGCACCCGCTGGGACTACGAGGTCGAATCCCCGATGCGGGACGCACGCGGATTTGATCTGAGCCGCTCGTCGGGTCCGCCGCCGGTGGTAGACGCCGACGAGGTCGGCGCTGCCAACATGATCCTGACCAACGGCGCGCGACTCTATGTCGACCATGCCCATCCCGAGTACTCGGCGCCGGAGTGCACAGACCCGATGGACGCCGTGATCTGGGACAAGGCCGGCGAACGGGTGATGGAAGCCGCTGCTCGTCATGTAGCGAGCGTCCCGGGCGCGGCCAAGCTGCAGCTCTACAAGAACAACGTAGACGGCAAGGGCGCGTCGTACGGATCGCACGAGAACTATTTGATGTCGCGCCAGACGCCGTTCTCGGCTGTCATCGCAGGCTTGACGCCGTTCCTGGTGTCTCGCCAGGTGGTCACCGGGTCGGGTCGAGTTGGTATCGGCGCTTCTGGCGATGAGCCCGGCTTCCAGTTGTGCCAGCGTGCCGACTACATCGAGGTAGAGGTCGGCCTGGAGACGACCCTGAAGCGCGGCATCATCAACACTCGCGACGAACCCCACGCCGACGCCGATAAGTATCGGCGTCTGCACGTCATCATCGGCGACGCCAACCTGGCCGAGACCTCCACCTACTTGAAGCTCGGTGCGACGGCGTTGGTGCTCGACCTCATCGAGGAGGGGGTCGACCTCAGCGACCTGATGCTGGCCCGTCCGGTGCATGCCGTGCACGTCATCAGCCGGGACCCGTCGCTGCGTGCCACCGTTGCCCTGGCAGACGGTCGCGAACTCACCGGCCT
>JAHZKD010000097.1 GCA_022600605.1 Actinomycetes bacterium | reverse complement strand
GCCTTTCTCCCGCTAGCGAGGTTGTCGATCCCGACCACGCTGTGCCCATCGGCCAGCAAGCGATCTACCAGGGTCGATCCGATGAACCCGGCCGCGCCGGTGACCAGTGTCCGCACCCGGGTCACCATACCGGGAAACATCGTCATCAACGCTGCTGACGGCGGCATTGATGTCGCCGGTTGCAGTGAAGATCCTTCGTGGCGGGCAGAAAATGTCACGGTGGGCGGCGAATCGCCCGCAATAGACGAACCCTCGCATCGCTGGGCCTCCGGCGCAGGCACCGAATCGGGACCGCTTTCCAGGGGTGCCGTTACGCAAGTTCGGCGAGCCCCGGCAGGATCGTGCTTGTCGTATCCGAGACGATCGCTCTTCTTCTCTTCGAGCGCCGTCTCCCCTGACCAAGGACACATCCTTACGACCAGAGGTTGTTGCTGTCACAACCGCCCATCGAGCCCCATTTGCTTGAGTTAACGCATGTAGCCGACAAATCGCTCGTAGACTGACAGGGTGATCTCGTCACGGATGCCGGTGCTATTCGAGGACTGGCTGCGGCTTCTGCGTTCTCGGTGGATCACCATTTGCCTGTCGTTGGTGGTCACGGTCCTGGGGGCCATCGTAATCAACTGGAAAACTACTCCGCTCTACGAGGCATCGACCAGGCTGTTTGTATCGACCACGCCCGCATCCGCGGAAAGCTATCTATCCGAGATTTATGCGGGCGCTTCCTTCTCCCAGGAGCGCATAAAGTCGTACACCGCCCTACTTAGGGGCGAGACCCTGCACCAGCGCACTATCGAGAAACTCGGCCCCGAGATGAACGACATGACGGCGACCGTCAAAGCGAGTGCGGAGACCGGCACGGTCCTGATAGATCTCAGCGTTGTTGACGAGTCACCCATCCGGGCGCGTGACTTTGCTAACGCAATGTCCGACGAGTTCGTCGTCATGGTAGAGGAATTGGAAACTCGGGAGGGCTCGACGACGTCCTTTTCTGGCGTGATCGTCGAGCAAGCCGCGACGGCTCCCGAAACACCGGTGGTTCCGAAGAAAGAGCGCAACATTGCCATCGGTGTCTTAGCGGGTCTGATACTCGGAATCGGTCTTGCAGTTACTCGCGAGTTGTTCGATAAAACCGTCAAGAACAGCGGGCCCCTTGAGCAAATCACGGGTGCCAAACTCCTCGGCAGTATTCCGTTCGACAAAAAACGGCAGAAAGAACCAGCGGCAAATTTTGATAGCGAGGACGACTCGCCAACTGCTGAAGCATTTCGCAAACTCCGCACCCACGTACAGTTCCTCTCGACCGATAATCCGCCGCGCGTGATCGTCGTCGCCAGTGCGATGCCTAGCGAAGGCAAATCCACGACGGCGATAAACTTGGCGCTAGCGTTGGTGGAAGCCGGGCACAGCGTGTTGCTTCTCGATGCCGACATGCGTCGACCCACGTTAGCTGGCCGCGTCAACTTGGTTGACTCAGTTGGATTGAGCACGGTGCTCAGTAACCAAGCATCCCTTGACGAGGTTCTACAAGAGTCAAGTTTTCCAGGACTGACCGTCCTCGCCGCTGGGGATACGCCGTCGAATCCGAGCGAACTCCTTGGGTCGATGGCAGCCAAGCAGCTGTTCAGCGACGTTCGCGCGCGATTCGACTACGTCATCGTCAATTCGCCCCCGCTGCTGGCGGTCACCGACCCCGCGGTTCTCGCGGTCAATGCTGACGGCGTGCTGCTGCTCGCGCGATTCGGGAAGACCACGCGTGGGGAACTCGCACACGCGACGCGAAACCTCAAGGATCTCGGCGCTTCTATATTCGGCGCGGTATTCACAATGGTGCCCGAAGCAAGTGTGCCGTACAGCTATAGCTACGGCTACTACGACGACGATGGCACAGAGCAGCCAACACCATCATCAGACCGGAAATCACCCGCCAAACCTGTCACCGTGAATCCCCCACCGCCGGGTCCTGAAAGGGGCCAACACCGGCGTGCCAACCCGAAGACTGACC
The DNA here is from genome assembly GCA_022600605.1 of Actinomycetes bacterium. Lineage (GTDB taxonomy): Bacteria > Actinomycetota > Actinomycetes > Mycobacteriales > Mycobacteriaceae > Mycobacterium. The sequence continues at coordinate 1,678 of JAHZKD010000097.1, read as the reverse complement.
AAGGTACTGAAGCGGACCGGAAGAACCCAGTCGATTCGGCTGATTTCAGCGAACTCTCCGTGCAAAACGGCAACGGCACTGAGGCAAGCACCCGCGCAGAAGCATTCGCTACTTTGGCCGGATTCGAAGTCGACCAGTTGCGAAAGCGCTCACAAGAAGGCCTCACCGGACTGACGACCATTCCCGAGACGCTTTCCCGCCTCAAGTTCGCCCTACACAACCCCCGGGTCCCCGGCCCTCACCTAGGCGTCTTGTTCTGTGGCATAGACCAATTTGAGGCAATCAACACCACCTGGGGACCGGCCTTCGGTGACATCGTGTTCGCCACCCAGGCCATGCGAATCCGACAGAGCGTACGCCAAGGCGACACCGTTGGGCCCATCGGCCCGCACGAGACATTAGTCCTTCTTCCAGGCGTCCATAGCCTCGACAATGTCACCATGGTCGCGGAGAAGATTCGTATTCGCGCCGAAGAACCGCTCCACCACTCGGGCGTGACGATCCAAGCCACGATAAGTATCGGCGCCACCCTGGCAATTCCCGGCGAGTCCGAGTCGAAACTGAGAGCCCGAGCGGAGGAAGCTATGGACGCAGCCAAGCAGGACGGCGGCAACACGTGTCGCAGCGTCCCTATACCCGCCTGACCCGGACAGCTGTCGAGGTGGTTGAGCATCTCGCCCAGATCTGGCTCCGTCGTCACCTACGAACCGTCCGCGACGCCGTGTCCGGCATTTGGGGTAGCGTCCACGTCCAAGAAAGGCCGGGTCAACACATCGCCCTAGGACATCGCCTGCGGTCAGCATCGTATTGCAGTGCGGTGGAGCAGGCTTCGGCGGAGATGTCGGGAGGACTACTGCCAGCGGGTTTTGTTCCAGCGCAGTTCTATTCGGCCCTTGCGCAGGCTTTTGGCTTGCGAGCCTCTGCGGCGGCGCCACCCGGGTGACTTCGAGCTTACGGATTCCCCGGCGGTGTTAGTGCGCTGCGATCCCCCTGGGCCCACCCACGCCTCCATTGATGCCGGCAGGGCAGTTGGGATGGGATTCTCCTTCGGGCATCCTGTCGATGCCCGCGTCCAAGACGCCGTGGACACCCTCAACATCGGCCACGGCTGGTATCCAGTCGGGCGGTCGACTCCGACGGCGACATCCGTGATTGACGTGGGTCGCTGAGGCCACTGCTCTGGTCGCCTCAGAAGCTCGCCTACAGGAACCCGATTTAGCAGGTCCGACTTGTACGCAACACTCGTGGCGCAAAGATCCCACCTACAGCCAAGCCCGATCACACCCACCCGCCGCCGAAAGATAGGGGCCGCTCGGCCATCGGAAGTTTGACGCGTTCGTATAATCTCGAATCGAGGACCGGGGTGGAGGAGGTTACGATCGCCCGCCGCGTGCGATCATGACCGGGGGCCTGAACGTGCAACAAAGTGATCGCAGAGACGCCGACTACAAGCCGGTCCCCCGCATAAAGACCGTTGCGGTGGACTTGTTTTCACAGTCCGCCCGACAAGACAATAGGGCCAACCCAGTTGTTTCGGTCGTGCTGATCTTCCTCAACGAGGAGCGCTTTCTTGAAGAAGCAGTATGCAGCGTCCGCAACCAGACGCTGGCGGACTGGGAACTGATCCTCGTTGATGACGGTTCTACCGATGAGAGCACGCAGATTGCTCGCGAACTGG
>JAHZKD010000096.1 GCA_022600605.1 Actinomycetes bacterium | reverse complement strand
CCTGGCCGCTGAATCAGTGGCTGATGGAACAGCTCATCATGATCGACGCGCTCAAGCGCGGCAGCGCCAAACGGATCACCGCGATCCTGCCGTTCTACCCGTATTCCAGGCAGGACAAGAAACACCGCGGCCGGGAACCGATCTCGGCCCGGCTGGTCGCCGATCTGCTCAAGACCGCTGGTGCCGACCGGATCGTGACGGTCGACCTACACACCGATCAGATCCAGGGCTTCTTCGACGGCCCGGTCGACCACATGCGCGGCCAGTCGCTGCTGTGCGGCTACATCGCCGAGAACTACGCCGACCACGACATGGTGGTGGTGTCCCCCGACTCAGGACGGGTACGCGTCGCCGAGAAGTGGGCCGACTCGCTAGGCGGGGTTCCGCTCGCTTTTATCCACAAGACCCGTGACCCGCTCATCCCCAACCAGGTGAAGTCCAACCGCGTCGTCGGTGACGTGCGCGGCAAGACCTGCATCCTGACCGACGACATGATCGACACCGGCGGGACCATCGCCGGCGCGGTGCGGCTGCTGAAGGAGGACGGCGCGGCCGACGTCGTCATCGCTGCAACCCACGGCGTGCTGTCAGATCCCGCCTCCCAGCGCCTGGCTGACTCCGGTGCGCAGGAGGTCATCGTCACCAATACTCTACCGATCGGCGAGGACAAGATGTTCCCGCAACTCACCGTGCTGTCGATCGCACCGCTGCTGGCCAGCACGATCCGTGCAGTGTTCGAAAACGGCTCGGTAACAGGACTTTTCGACGGATCCGCATAAGGGATTCGATGATCGCTTGGGCGAGGGGCGACGATGGCTGAGCGCATCTACCACAATCCAAAGTGCTCGACCTCGCGAAAGACACTGGAGTTGTTGCGCGAAAACGGCGTTGAGCCAGAGGTCGTGCTCTACCTCAAGACGCCACCGTCACGTGCGGAGTTGGCATCACTGATCGCCGACGCCGGGATCGACGTGCGCACAGCCGTGCGTAAGAGGGAGTCGCTGTACACCGAACTCGGGCTGGGCTCGGCATCCGAGGACGAACTGCTCAATGCGATGGCCGAGCACCCCATCCTGATCGAGCGCCCGTTCGTGGTGACGTCCAAGGGCACCCGCCTGGCCAGGCCGCTGGACAACGTCCGAGAGATTCTGTGACATTGCGCTAGAACGACTGCGCCCGCCTGTTCTCGTGGCCGCCGTTCCGCTGGCCGCTGTTCGGCTGGCCACCGTTCCGCTGGCCGCCGTTCCGCCTCCCGCTGCTCCGCTGGCCGCGAAGCGGTACTCACCGATCTGGCACCGCATAAGGTAGTGGCCATGAGCGACTGGACCGCCGCCGACCTGCCCTCATTCGCCGGACGTACCGTCATCGTCACTGGTGCCAACTCAGGGCTGGGCTTGATCACCGCCCGCGAGTTGGCCCGCGTCGGCGCCAAGACGATCCTGGCGGTGCGCAACGTGGACAAGGGCAATGCCGCCGCGGCCGAGATATCGGGCGACGTGGAGGTGCGCAGGCTCGATCTGCAGGATCTCGCTTCGATCAGGGAATTCGCCGAGGCCTTCGCGCAATCGGCAGACACCGTCGACGTACTGATCAACAACGCCGGCATCATGGCGGTGCCGTATGCGCTGACAGTTGACGGCTTCGAGAGCCAGATCGGAACCAACCATCTCGGCCATTTCGCTCTGACGAATCTGCTGCTCCCCAAGATCACCGATCGGGTCGTCACGGTGTCGTCGATGATGCACCTGTTCGGGTACATCAGCCTCGATGACCTCAACTGGAAGTCGCGGCCGTACCTCGCCTGGCCGGCCTACGGCCAATCAAAGCTGGCCAACCTGCTGTTTACCAGCGAATTGCAACGCAGGTTGGAGGCTTCTGGCTCACCGCTGACCGCACTTACGGCCCATCCCGGGTACTCGGCGACCAACCTGCAGGGCCAGACCGGAAACCGGTTCGGTACCCGGCTGTGGGATGCCACCAACCAGCTGCTGGCGACCGACGCCAGCTTCGGCGCCCGCCAAACCCTCTACGCGGCATCTGCGCCGCTGCCCGGGGACAGCTTCATCGGGCCGCGGTTCGGGGTGCGTGGCCCCACCGGTCAGAGCTCGCGCAGCCCGCTGGCCCGAAATCGCGAGAAGGCCGCCGCGTTGTGGACGCTCTCCGAGCAGCTCACCGGGGTCGAATTTCCGCGCTGATTTTCCCACACTGCCCGGGCTGCGCTACCCTTGGCGACGCGTCACGGCGAGGGTGGCTTGATTCTCTACAGCCACCGTTATCGACGGGAACCCGCATCGCAATGGTGTGCGACCCTGGCCGTGCCCGACACCGATCATCGGCACAGGAGCACCAAACTATGGCAAAGAACGCGCCCAACAACCTCACCGCGCAGGTCCGCACCGCGACCGGCAAAGGCGCCTCCCGCCGAGCGCGGCGCGAAGGCAAGGTGCCAGCGGTGCTGTACGGCCACGGCAGCAGCCCACAGCACCTTGAGCTGAACGCCCACGACCTGTCCGCGGTGCTGCGCAACTCGGGCACTAACGCCGTCCTCACGCTCGACATCGACGGGGCAGAGCAACTCGCACTCACCAAGGCCCTCGAGATTCACCCGATCCGCCGCAACATCCAGCACGCCGACCTGCTCGTCGTGCGCCGCGGGGAAAAGGTGACCGTCGAGGTCAATATCGTGGTCGAGGGTGAAGCGATTCCCGGCACCCTGGTGACACAGGACGCCAACACCATCGAGATCGAGGCCGACGTTCAGTCCATCCCGGAAAGTCTGACCCTCTCGGTGGACGGTGTCGAGGCCGGCACTCAGATCACTGCCAGCGACATCGCGTTGCCTGCAGGGGTGACGCTGGTGTCCGAGGCCGACCTACTGGTCATCAACGTGGTCGTCGCGCCAACCGCCGACGACCTGGAAGCCGAGGGCTCCGGCGAGGAAGGCGAGGCGGCCGACGACGAGGCCGGCGAAGAGAGCTCCGAGCAAGCCGAATCCGGCTCCGGCACCGACTAGTTCAGACCGGACGGACTGCTGGCATGGCCGAGCCGTCCCCTGTCCGAGGGCAGGGGCCCATTCTGGTGGTCGGCTTGGGCAACCCAGGGCCGAACTATGCCAAGAACCGGCACAACGTCGGTTTCATGGCATCGGAGATCCTCGCCGACCGAATCGGCGAGAAGTTCAAGGTGCACAAGAAATCCGGGGCTGAGGTGGCCACCGGACGGCTCGCCGGCTGCCCGGTGGTACTAGCCAAGCCGCGGGTGTACATGAACGAATCCGGTAGACAGGTGGGTCCGCTGGCGCAGTTCTTTTCGGTGCCCCCTGCCGACATCGTCGTGATCCACGACGAGCTCGATATCGTTTTCGGTCGAATCCGCCTGAAGTTGGGCGGCGGAGAGGGCGGCCACAACGGCCTGCGTTCCGTTGCATCAGCATTGGGAACCAAAGACTTTCAGCGCGTCCGGATCGGGGTCGGCCGCCCGCCCGGACGCAAAGATCCCGCAGCCTTCGTACTGGAGAACTTCAATGCCACCGAGCGAACCGAAGTGCCCACAATCTGCGAACAGGCCGCCGATGCGACGGAGTTATTGATCGCCCACGGACTCGAACCCGCCCAGAACACTGTGCACGCCTGGGGCTAAGAATTGATCCGTAATGGGTCATGTGGCGCCAATCACGCTCTCTAACCGGCTCTATCCGGACGTCCGGCGCTTGTAGGCATACAACGCCACCGGCGCGAACACGGCCGTCAGGGCCAGCGACCACAGAACCGTCGAAAGTATTGGATAGTGGAGCGGTAGTTGGGCACTGGGAGGTGCCGGCCCGCCATTGCCCCACAATTCGCGCATCGCCTGGGCCAGCGATGACACCGGATTCCATTCGGCCATCACCCGAAGCCAGTGCGGCATAGGCTCGGTCGGTACGAAGGTGTTGGCCAGGAATGTCATCGGGAAAAGTACGGTGAACATCACGCCGCTGACCGCTTCGACGGTACGCATCAACGAACCGATGAGGATGCCGAACCAGATCATTCCGAAGCCGAACAACAACAGCAGACCGAAGGCCAGAATTGCATCGGCGATACCGTTGCGGATCCGCCATCCGATGGCCAGCCCGGTCACGGCCATGACCAACACGCCCAGTGAGGAGTGGATGACGCTGGCGATGCTGCGCCCGATCAGCACCGAGGACCGCGAGATCGGCAATGACCGGAATCTGTCGATGATTCCCTTTTCCACGTCGGCGGTAATCCCCGAGGCCACCACGAGCGCCGAAAACACGATCGTTTGTGCCTGAATACCCGGCAGCAGAAACTCCCTATACGATGTGCCGCCGGTGTTGGTGATCGATGCACCGAACACGAAGGCAAACAACAGGACGAAGATGATCGGCTGCGCGGTGACGTCGCTGAACATTTCGGGCATGCGCTTTGTGTGGATCATGTTGCGCTTGACCATGATCCACGATTGCTGCACAAGATTAGTTGGATGGGTCGGGGCGTGCAGGGCTGTGCTGGCCGGCCCGACGCCCGGCAGAGTCACGCAGTGACCTCCTCGGCGTCTTCGGTGCGGTGGCCGGTCAACGCGAGGAAGACATCGTCGAGACTGGGTCGGGTCAACCCGATATCGTCAACCTCGATTCCGCTGTCACGCAACCAGCCCGCCACTCGGATCATGCCGTCGAGCCCTTCGGACGAAGCGGTGAGTCTTCGCGCCTCGTTGTCCACGGACACCTCAGCCCCGGTCCGGGCCAGCAAGCGATGGGCATCGGCCAGGCGCGCGGTATCAGCCACGGTGACCACGACACTGGCGCGGCCCGCCTGCTGTTTGAGCTCCATCGGCGAACCCTGCGCGATGATGCGGCCCCTGTCGACGACTACGACGTTGTCGGCAAGTTGGTCGGCCTCCTCAAGGTATTGAGTTGTCAGCAGCAACGTGGTGCCCCGCGCCACCAGGTCTCGTAGCACCTCCCACAATTCACTGCGGCTGCGCGGATCCAGCCCGGTGGTCGGTTCGTCAAGGAACAGCACCGGCGGAGAAGCCAGCAGGCTCACTGCGAGATCCAGTCGGCGTCGCATGCCCCCGGAATAGGATTTGACCACACGGTCTCCGGCGTCGCTGAGCGAAAACTGTTCGAGTAGCTGGCCGCCGAACCTCTCCAGATCTCTTCGGCGAATGCCGTAAAGGCCCCCTATCATCCGGATGTTTTCGCGTCCGGTGAGCAGTTCGTCGACTGTGGCCACCTGACTGGTCAAGCCCATGCGGCGCCGTACCTGGTCGGGGTGAGTTCGCACATCGAAACCGGCGACCCGCGCGGTACCACTGGTGGGCTCGGTCAGCGTTGTCATCATTCGGACCGTGGTTGTCTTGCCCGCACCATTGGGGCCCAGCAGACCCAGCACTGTGCCCGGCGGCACGGAGAAGCTGACGCCGTCGACTGCGGTTTCCTGGCCATAGCGCTTCACCAGTTCCAACGCTTCGATCGCGGGAGGGGTTGGCACAGGCCAGGCGCGTTCGTCGAAAAACGGCTAAAGAAGCTAAAGAACCAGTGAGACCGAAGTCGAGCGGCGCAGCTTGCCCGACGGTGTCTTCGGGATAGAGCCGGGCCCGAGCACCACAACGTTACGGGGCCGCACGTCGACCTCAGCCACCACTTCGTGGGCGACCTGATGCTCGATACGACGCACCTCGGCGGGATCTTCCCAGGCGTTGGACTCGACAGCGACGGCGAAGGTCTCGCGGGAGTGTCCGGCGTCCAGCCGAACTGCGACCGCGCACCCAGCCCGCACCCCTTCGACACGGCCCGCTGCGCGTTCAATGTCGGTGGGATAGATATTTCTGCCGGCCATGATGATGACGTCCTTGACGCGCCCGCACACGACGACGTGGCCGTTCTCAGTCAGATAACCGAGGTCTCCGGTGTCATACCAGCCCAACTCATCCTGGGCGGGAATGAAGCCGCCCATCGTCAGATAGCCGGGAGTCAGGCTTTCGCCGCGCAACTCGATGACGCCCACACCACGGGTGGGCATCAGATTGCCGTGGTCGTCGATGACGCGGGCCTCAAGGTCAGTGAGTAGCGGGCCCAGCGTGGCCAGCCGCTTGGTGTTGCCCTTGGAGGCGGGCACCGCGCGGCGCAGCGCCGCCAACAGGTCAGCGTCGACCTCATCGACTACCAGGCCGGAACCGCACTGCGAAAACGACACGGCCAGCGTGGTCTCTGCCATGCCGTAGGCGGGCAGGATCGCCTCCGGTCGCAGACCGAAGGGCTTGCCAGCATCGATGAGGTCATCAACATCGTCGGGGTCTACCGGTTCTGCACCCGAGAGCGCGAACCGCAGTGTGGACAGGTCAAACTCGCCCTGTTCGGCCTGCCGGCGCAATCTCTTGGCGAACAACGCGTAGGCGAAGTTCGGCGCGGCGGTCATGGTGCCCTTGTACTTGTCGATCAGCCGGGCCCACAGCAGCGTGTCCCGCAGGAAATCCATCGGTGTGACCTTGACCAGCTCGGCACCGAAGTACATCGGGATAGTCAGGAAGCCCACCATGCCCATGTCATGGAAGCAGGGCAGCCAGCTCACCATGACGTCCTTGTCGACGTCGTACTCGGCGCCGATGAACATCGCCTCGGCGTTGGAGTGGATATTGCGATGGGTG
>JAHZKD010000095.1 GCA_022600605.1 Actinomycetes bacterium | reverse complement strand
GTCGTGCTCCTCGTTTGGTCGCAGTTCGGTCTAGCGTCGACGGTCGGGGCTACCACAACCGCCGCTACAGCTAAGCCCGCTATCAATAGTATTGGCTTGCCTGGATCTCTCATATGCCGAGCACCTTTCGAGTTATTTCCCACCTACTGCAAGAGCCCTGCGCCGCATGCATTGACATGGGCTCACCCTAAGAACACACGTCGGTGGCATACACCGCCTCTCGGCAATTGGCTTCTGCAACAACGTCATCGAGCCAGCGAACGCCACGAAATTGGCTACCCCGGTTTGATACGTCTCAGGCTTCCTGTTTCGGTTCGAGACCGCTCAGCGGATATTCGACACTGCGTAGTCGGTGGACATTTTGGGCGTTCTGACTAGCTAAACCCGTCGACAGACCGGGTCTATTCCGACTGGTGGCCGCTATCCGTTTCGAATAGGTCGGGTCAGCGGACGGCGCCCACACGGCGTGGAAGCGCGTGGCCCCCACACGGCGTGGAAGCGCGTGGCCCCCACACCTCAGCCGCGAACCCGCGCGACGCGTGGCCGACGGTGAAATACCGCTAGCTCATCGCTCGGGTCATCCAACCTGCTGGGGACCTGAGCGTATTTCGTCGTAGTGTCTCCCAAGTTGTGGATTCTTGGCCAATCACGCAGTGCTTCAGCGCGCCTGCGCATACGCTGGCACTGGGGACCAAACGGGATAAGGGACAGGAAAAATGCACCCAGCGACCGGGTTTCGCGTATCGGCCGGGCTCGTAGCCTCGGCCGCAACAATCGCGTTTGCCCCACCGGGTCTTGCCGAGCCGGGTGGCCCAGTACCCGGAAACGGGGTCTTTCAGGTAGGGCCTGATATCGCGCCAGGTACCTATCAAACGCAGGGGCCGTCGACCCCACTTATTTTTGTTTTCGGCAATGTATCCCCGATCTCTTTTTGCTCGTGGTCAACCCACAGCACACCTGCGGCGACTCCTGACGACATAGTCGATGCGAATTCTTCTTTGGGCCCGATGTACGCGAAAATTTCGGAAACAGCAGTGTCCTTCAAGACCGAGAACTGCGACCCCTGGATACGGGTCTCCTAAAGACGGGCGCAAGGTTCTCCCGACGAACTGGTTATGCCATCAGTGATACGCGTTGGGCGACCTGACCGTAACGCTCGAAACGTTCGGGATCGCCGAGGGCGTTGTAGAGGACAATGCGACTGGCAATGCCCTCGTACTTGTCGATCAGCGCGTCAGCCAAGTCATCCCAGGTCGACTCAGTGGCAAAGGTGGCGAGGTGATCGTCGGTGATCTGGGCAGACATACCACCGAAGTCGCCGGACTTCTGCTTCTCACGGATGCGGGCCGTCGTCCCCTCGAACCCGGCCTCGTCCCAGATGAACGCGTAGTTAGGCGTGCTGCCGTAGAAGCTCATACTGGCGCGCACAAGTTCACGCTCGTTGTGGCGCTCTTCGTCGCTGTCGCCGACGATCGTCATGGCCGGCACAATCACCGCGACCTCGGTCGGCGAACGCTCCGACTTCGCCGCCCCCTCGGCAACCCCAGGCACGACGTGGCGTGCGAGATAACCTGGCTCACCGATCGGATGGACATGAACTCCGTCAGCCACTTCACCTGCCATACGCAACATCCACGGATTCACCGCTGCGATGTCGACCTTGGGATCGGGCGCTTCGATGGGCCCCGGACTCCACTGCGGAGTGATGAAGTCGAGGTCGTAGAACTCGCCGTGGTGATCGAGCGTCCCCGTTCGGAACGCGGCGAAACACGCTTTCACGGCCAACACGTAATCACGCAGACGTGGTCCGGGACGCTCGAAGCTCGCGCCGTACCGCCGCTCCACATGCTTGCGAACTTGCGTGCCCAGACCGAGGCGAAACTTCCCGCCCGTCGCCTCCTGGAGTTCCCAAGCCGTCGCCGCCGTGACGAATGGACTGCGCGGAAAAGCAACAGCGACGCCGGTCGACAGGTCCAGACCGGGTGCAGCCTGGGATGCCACGGCCGCGTTGAGGTAGGCAGTCCGTCCAAGTTCGGTGAACAGAAGACCGGAGAAGCCCGAGCTTTCAGCGCGGCGGGCGAGGTCGCCGATCTGCCCTAAGGGCAACGGGTAGGTCATCACATCAACGTGCACCATTGGCACAGTACGCCCGGCTACTTGGAGCCCGGTGGCGCCGCCTGCGGTCCGCCGCTTCACCGGCCTCCCGGTGAAGCGGCGGGCCATCGCCGGAGCCGGATTACGAGGCGGGCATGCCCAGGCTCGCCCCGAAGTCCGGGTTATTCTGCAGCCAAGTGTCGACTCCCTTGCCCTCGTTGCCTTCACCGGCTTTCCGGATGTCGTTTTCCAGCGACGCTAGCTGCTCGTCAGTCATGGAGAAGTTCTTGATCCACTTTGTGACCTCAGGGAAGTCCTCGCCGAAACCCGGCTTTCCGATCACAGAGATGGTCTCGGTTCCGCCAAGGGCGCCCTTGGGGTCCTCAAGGTCCTTGAGCTGATAGGCGCTGTAGGCCCAGTGCGGATGCCATAGGGTGACCACGATCGGCTTCCGGGCGTCGATGGAACGCTTGAGTTCCTCCAGCATCGCCGGCGTCGACGAGGTCTTCACGGTGTACTCGTCGCCGAGCCCGTATTCGGGAATCACCTTGTCTTTGGAGGCTTCGGTGAGCCCTGCTCCGGCCTCGATACCGATGATCTCGCGGTCGAATTCGTCAGCCTTCCCCTTGAGGTCG
>JAHZKD010000094.1 GCA_022600605.1 Actinomycetes bacterium | reverse complement strand
GCCGGCTTCGACAAGCGCTGGGCTCCCTACCTTCAGATTTAGGTAAACGCAATGGGCCCTGGGTTCTGGCTCTCACCTGTTGGCTCCCTCGGGAAATGCCAGTGCCCCAGCCCAATTCCGTCGGGTGCCGACTTCTAGGTACGTCTGCGCAGGCGGCAAGACCGGCATACCACCGCGGGGATTGGCGTGCATCGGGGTGGAGTTTCCCAGAAATTGCGGGGTCACTTCTTTCTGGTTGTACCTCAGGCTGCTAGGGGCGAAAGGCGAAAGACTCGGATCTCGCGTGGTGCGCAGCCGCTGCGATAGCGCTCATAGCCGATGTAGACGTCGACAGCCGTGGCCCACGCCGAGGCCCGCGCATCCCCGGTGAGAAGCTCGGCTCGGTAGCGCGCCGGCGGACCCCTGAACTCGACCGTGCATCCGGGGTTCGCAATGAGGTTTGCGCTCCATGCGGGATGATTCTTGCGCCCGTAGTTGGACCCGATCGCCAGGAGTCCATCCTCGTCGTCGATCAAAACCAGCGGGTGCGTGCGTTGCTGTCCAGACTTGGCGCCGGTTGTCGTGACTAGCCCGACCTTGTCGAATCCGACAGAGCTCAAACGGCCCTTTGTCCGAGGAATCAGCATTTTGTCGATACGCGGCGCCAGGTTTGCGAGATATTGGTAGCCGACCGAAGTCACCATCAGGCGCTCCAACAGCGCCTCATCGAGGCGCAGCCGGCGCCCGCGAACCTGGCTTTCACGCCGAAACGACACGGATAAACGGTACCCGATTGCTGTCAGGCAAAATACTTCCCGATGACATCCTCGCTGGGCGACGTGCTCGCCACGTTGCAGCTACATCGGTTGAACCCGAGGCTTTTCGTGGGCCAGCAGCTACCCGCTCCGGCCAACCACATCCTCGGCGGACACATCTCCGCGCAGGCGTTGATGGCAGCCAGCCAGACAGCGCCGGGCCGAGCGCCGCACAGCGTGCACACGTACTTCCTTCGGCCGGGCGACTCCCGGCTGCCGGTCGAGTTCGATGTGGCCGATCTCCAAGAGGGCCGCACATTTTCGGCGCGCCGGGTCACCGCCCGCCAGGACGGGCAAATCCTGCTCGAAGCGATGTCATCCTTCAAGGCCCCCGGTACGGGACCTGCTCCGATCCGCTACCAGCCATCAATGCCGGCAGTGCCGCAGCCAGAGTCATTGCCCTGGGTGCCGCCCCACTATGCCGAGTCCGAAGAGGTCTCCGCGGGGCAGTGGGCAAGCCTGAGGTGGTTTGAGCGACGGGTCGTCGATGCCGAGAAGTTGCCACCTGCCCGGTCTCGGATCTGGTGGCGACCGGACGGCGACGTTGTTGAGGATCCGGTGCTCACGGCGACTCTGGTGGCTTACCTTTCGGCGGTGACGCTGACTGAACCGACGCACGCGCTTCGCGAAAGTGTCGACGGTTCGGCCATGCGCGATCATTCAGTGTGGTTTCACGCGCCGGCCGTGTTGTCGGATTGGCTTCTCTACGAACAGTCTTCACCCAGCAGCTCTGATTCGCTGGCGCTGGCCAGCGGCACGATGTTCAACCGAGACGGCGACTTGTTGTGCACCGCAAAACAGGAAATGTATTTCCCGCCGCCGCGGCGCTGACACGCCCAGCTTGTCGCTACTGGCAAAATACGGCAATGACGAGTGCAGAGCGAACGCTGCGAAGCGGTGATTTCCCGGTGCACTGGCCGGTACTGACCCGATGGACCGACAACGATATGTTCGGCCACCTCAACAACGCGGTGTACTACGCGTTGTTCGACACGGCAATCAACGCGTGGATCAACACCACCACCAACACCGACCCTCTGGCTGCTGCGTGGCTCGCGGTGGTGGCTGAGTCCGGATGCCGGTACTTCTCGGAACTGACATTCCCCGACGCACTCGCGGTGGGGTTGGCCGTCGAACGCCTCGGGCGTACCAGCGTCACCTACCGGCTCGGGGTTTTCCGAATACCGCCCGATTCCGGGGATGACGAGGATCAGCCGGTCGCCGCGGTTGGGCATTGGGTACATGTGTACGTGGACCGCGCGGACCGCCGGCCAGTGCCCATTCCCCAACAAATCCGCGTCCTGCTGGAAAGCGCCCGTATCTCACGGTAAGCGTGCACATCCGAGCGGACTCACAATTCGCCTATGGCAGTGCGGACTTCGGCCAGGGCCTCGAGGTTGTCCAGGTACTCCTCGACCGAGGAGTGCGCGAAAGCGCCCGGGACGATGGTGGCGCCGTGGGCCACGGTCTCAGCGAGGACATCTTGTGTCTGGCGAGGCTCGTTGACCGGATCTAGTTTCTGGGCGGGAGGCAAGACCACGTCGAAACCCTTTGGCAGCTCTACCCGTTGCAGCCATTCTTTGGCCTGGACCGGTGTCACGTTGAACGGACACCAGCCGTCGGCAAGGGCGACGGCGCGACGCAAAGAGCGCAGAGTGCGACCACCGACCCACATGGGCACGTGTTCTTGCACGGCGCATGGATCAACGACCATCCCTTCGTACGAGAACAAGGTGCCGTGATACCTAGGCTCTGGTTTTGACAGCGACGCCCGTAATGCCTTCAATGCATCCTCTGCCCGTGGGCCGCGGTCGTCGAACGGCGCCCCGATGAGGTCGAATTCCTGCTCGAGCGTTCCGACGCCGACGCCGAGGATGACCCTGCCGCCGCTGACCTTGTCCAAGGTGCCGTAGCGCTTAGCGATCTCAAGGGGGTGGTGGTAGGCAAGCACCAACACGTTAGTCGCGAAGCGGATCCACTGCGTGCGCGCCGCGAGGTACCCAAAGGTCGCCAACGGATCCCAGTATCGAGCGCCCCGGCGGGCACTCTCAGCGACCGGCAGAGCGATGTGTTCGCTGCAGGTGAGATGGTGGTAGCCCAGGCGGTCAGCCGACTCGGCGATCCGAGCGAGGTCCTCGATCGAGCCTTCCCGCTCCCACTGCGCGGCGCCACGGTTCAGGGTGACCACGGGCGTTGAGACCGAGAGTTTCACGTCCGCTGCATTGGTCATCCCTGCATGATGCTTGAACTCTCCTAGGAATCGAAAGCCGTCACCGCGCGCACCCCTCAATTGGTTCACCGCGATCCGGCGATCCACAAGTGTCACTATGAAACCTGGCTAGTGCTTCAGAGAGGATCGCGCATGCCCACATCGCACTCCGTCGATGGTTTGCGTCCGGCCTACGGCCGCCTGCGCGCAGCTCACCTGAACGCGGTCACGTCGTCGCTTGAAGATCACGTCGGGCGCCTGAGCTGGTCACGCGAGCGGATCGAAAGCTTTCAACAGCAACGGTTGCGTGCCCTGCTCGGATATGCACGCGAGCGGTCACCCTTTCACGCCCAGCGGCTACGGGATCTCGATACTTCCTCGGCTACGGTTGCCGACCTTGAGCGGTTGCCGGTGATGACTAAGCAAGATGCCCAACAGAATTGGGATGCGATCGTCACCGCCGTCGACCTCGACCGCGACCGCGCCGAACGCGTTCTGGCTGAGCAGCAGTGGTTTTCGTACACGCCGGGCAACGAGCAGATCTTCAGCTCGGGCGGATCCAGCGGCGTGCGCGGTATCTACGTCTGGGATTGGGAGTTCGCGGTATCGGCGACTTGCCTTGCCTGGCGGATGCAGGCAGCAGATGAGCGGGTCCGGCCCTCTCAGCAGGCTCCGGCGCTGCTGGCTGTTCTGGCTGCGGGCGGGCCGCCGCACGCCAGCACACCATTGTTCGATGTGCCGACGACACCGAAGATGACGACGGTGGTGATATCGGCCGGCGAGCCGTTCGAGAACGTGCGTTCGGCAGTGGCAGCCTCCCGGCCCAGCCATTTGGTCGGCTATGCCACCGTCGTAGGGAAGCTCGCCCGCGCCGCCTTGGCGGGCGAACTCGACATCGACCCTGTCCGGGTCAGCACGAACTCCGAACCGCTGTTCGACGAGGACAGGCTGGCGATTGAGCAAGCGTGGAACGCCCCCCTGCATAACCTGTGGGGATCGACCGAGATCGGGGTCCAAGCAGTCGGTTGCGGTCTCGGCGAAGGGCTACACGTCTGCGAGGACGAGGTCATCCTCGAGCGTGTGGACGAGGACGGGACACCTGTGGCCTTCGATGCACCGGCCGCGCGAACACTGGCTACCGGACTCGCCAATCGAACGTTTCCCTTCATCCGGTATGACCTTGGCGATCAGGTCAAGCCGCTGAACGGTGAGTGCGCGTGTGGCAGCGCGTTCGCCCGGGTGGCCGACATCGGCGGACGGCGTGACGACGATTTCAGTTACCCGACATCCACAATTCCGGCCAGCGTGTTCCGCCATATTCTGGGCACCGACCCCCGGGTCTCCGAATACCAGGTACGACAGACTGTCGGCGGTGCCGAAATCCTTGCGGTGGGAAATCCAGATGTGAATCATCTGACCTCGTCAATGATCGACGCACTGGGCGAACACGGTATGAACGATCCCGAAGTAAAGATCCAGTTGGTGGAGCAACTCCCGCGCCAGCACGCAAGCGGTAAGCTCCGCCGGTTCATCCCATTGAACGCCCAGCAGAATGCCGACGAAGCATCGGAAAACTGACTGCTTCGGATCAGCGCGTCAGCCGTTGGGGGCAAAACATTGGGCTACTTGCCGATCGCGGCTGCCAACCCCTCGGGGTCGGCAACGCTGACCCACAGTGCGGAGTGGTCCCTGAACCCGATGACCTTGGGGATCTTCTCCTTGAAGGCGATACACAAGCCGGACTTGTTGTTGGTGCCGAAGGTGATCCCGTCGTCGGCGAAGCTGAGGCGCAAACCCACCGCGGTGTACCAGCGGTGGGGCCCGGTGACCAGCGTGTGATCGATGTTGTCGATCGGCGTCTCGATACCGAAACGGCCGTAGGTGGCACGGAGGAGTCCGTCGTCAGTGAGGGTGACACCGTCACGATCGTTTACGCCCAGTGCGGCGAATAGCGGCGCCCACCTGCGGTCGAGCCGGT
>JAHZKD010000093.1 GCA_022600605.1 Actinomycetes bacterium | reverse complement strand
TCGAGATTTCGTGCTCGCAGCACCGCTTGTGCCGCGTGGAGGATGCCCCCGACGTCCCGTGCTATCGGGTCGGCGCTAGCTTGTAGCGCACCAACGGCGTGATCGACAAAACCCTGGGCCAGCATCCAATCGATATTTGCCGCCTCGATGCGATCGGTGGTGTGCTCGACAGCGTTGCTGAGATGATTGGCGGCCGCTGCGACAACGTCCACGTCGATCCCCTTATCGTCGAATCGCTGGAGGAAATCGATGAGCGGCCCGGTGACCCTGTCGACCGAGGTTGACAGCTGATGGGTTCCGTCGGCGAGCTGCGCAGCCCCATCCTGCGCGATCACCAATCCGTCCGCCAACTGGCCTGCGCCATCGGCAGCCTTGGTCAGACCAACGCCGGCATCGGTGAGCCCAGTCAGCACGGCGCCGATGGTCTGCTCACCCACGCTGGCGTTCACTTTGTTGATTACTTCGCGCGCCACGTTCTGTCCGATGATTGAACCGAGGTAGCTGTTCGAGTCGTTGAAAGTGAAACGGAGCTCCGCCTTTTTCGGACTCCCACCCGACGGCGAAACGATGTCCTCGCTGAAATCTGCGGGAATGGTGATGGTGAAGTAATAGCGGCCGTGGGCCAGTCCGTCGGCGGCCTCGCGGGCCGACACCTGGTGCAGCCCCAGGTCTCCGGAATCGACCAACGCTTTGGCTACCTGATCCCCGGCGCGCAGTTCTTTGCCTTGCGACTGAGCTCCGCGATCTTCGTTGACCACAGCAACCGGCACCTTGGCGACTTCACCGAACGGGTCCCAGAAGGCCCACAAATACAGTGCCCCATACAGCAACGGCATCAGCACAACGGTCAGCAGCGCGATCCGCGGCACTGCACCGCGCGAGTACCGCTTGATATCGGTTCCCAGAGACATTGCGGCGAGCACGACTACTCCTTGAGTTTCTGCGATTTCACGAGTTCGGCACGGTCGGTGTTGGCCACCGCGATTTGGGCATGTACCGGATGTTCAACCACCCCGTTGACAGTCGCGGTGACAACCGTTTGAGTGCGCCCGAGGGCGATCAGACGCTCGATGAGCGCATCCTGATTGGAATCACTGGTGACGAAGTCGAGGTTGGCGACCACCAGCAGCGGCGGGCGTTTGGTATTGGCCAGCGCGATCCGTAACAACAACTGGTCCAGCTCGCAGAGTTGTTCGAAGTATTCCATCAGCGGCGGCAGCGGCAATTCGCCGAACACCGGTGCACAAACTTGGACCAACTCCGCCTCCCCCGCCTGCCAGATGAAGCTGTACCAGGGGGAATCCCAGCGCAGTTGCTCGGTGATCAGGTCCCGTACCGTCACCGACTCCGGCACAGTGTCGATCCCATCGATACCGGCCAATCCAGAAAGAGCAAAAATGTCGCTGGCCCGCTTGGCGCCGAACACCGTCAACTCACCGGATTTCGGTTTCATTCGGCCGGCGAGCGTCATCAGCAGCGCAGTACGTCCAGTGCCGGCCGGGCAGACGAGGACGCTCACCCCACCGGCGGGAATGGAAAGGTCCACTGGACCGTAGACAGGGCCCCAGGGCCCGCGCATACAAATACCCCTGGCGATGACCACTGGCGCTGCCTCCGAGTCGCCGGAGGCAACTGCACCGGGCGCCTCGAGACCCGGGGCGCACGCCTCGCCATCGCCGTCACCAAAGTCATCGGCTGCCACCTGCCCCATTGCACCCTCCCGTTCCACCGTGCTGGTACGCAACACATCGGTCATTCTCATCCGACGAGAATCACTGCGCGGCAAAAGCTGCCACACAGGCCTCGATCCCAGCGTCGCTGTCGCCGCGCAGCGGAGGCAGCACGATGCCGTCAGCCACCGCCCCGAAGCGGGCTGTGAGCATCCGCGGCAACTCGTCGTAGCGCGCGCACACGACGAACTCGTCGACGACATCGTCGGTCAGCACCGCGGGCAGCCGGTCCCACTGCTGCGCTCTTACCAACTCGCGGAGGCGCTCGGGCAGGTCCGTCCATCCCCGCTTGATCAACGCCGGCGCGTAGGCCGGTGTCGAGTACAGGAACGCCAACAGCTGACGATGACGTTGCCGCTCGGCGGCGACCGCGGCGTCGTCGACACCCGTAGCGATGGCAGGCGACGCGATAACGGCGGCCGAGGTCGTCCGCCCGGACGTGGCCGCGCCTTGCTGCAGCGCGGGACGGACCACGTTGTGCAAGTGGTCGGGCTCGGAGTTGGTGGAGTGGGTCACGACCCCGGCGGCGACCTCCCCGGCAAGTTCACACATGCCGGCGTTCACCGCGCCGAGCCAAATCGGTGGTGCCGCCATCTGGCTGGGGCCTGGATTGAAGTAGGGCTGCATGCGCGTCAGCCGGTAGTGCGTGCCCTCGAAGCGAAGCGTCCCACCGGTTCGGAACGCTTCGAACAGAGCGTGCAGCGCACCGACGTAGTCCCGCATCCGCTCGACCGGTTCAGTCCACTCCATCCCGAAGCGGTCTCTGATGTTCTGCTTGATCTGGCTGCCCAGGCCCAGTTCGAACCGCCCTCCCGACAGTGCCGACAGGTCCCAGGCGGCGTAGGCAACGAGGGTCGGACTGCGCACGAACGCCAGCGTGACGGCAGTGCGGACGGTGACCTCGGTGGTGTGTTCCAGCGCGAGCAGAGCCACCGCCAGGGAGTCGTGAATGGTCTCGGGAACGTGCAGTCCGGCAAAACCGAGCCGTTCCGCGCGCCGAGCGTAGGCAGGAACGGATGCCAGCGACTGCTCCGGATCGAGCGCGAGGTAGGCCAACATGACTCGCCGACGCTATGGCTGACTCGTCGCCACTGTCAAACAACCGGACACTGTCAAACAATCGGACACTGTCAAACAACCGGACACCGTCAAACAACCGGGCACGGTTGAACAACCGGGCACGGTCAAACAACAACCGGGCACCGTCACACAGGCCGGACACCGGCAAATGACGGCTCGCCTAGAGATTCTGGCGACCGGAGCAGTCCGACCCCGCACGCCTCAGTTAGTGGCTGCCAGGGCGAAGGGCAGTACCTCGGGTGCGCCCGCGGCGCGCACCACCCGCGCGGCCATGGTCATTGTCCATCCGGTGTCGGTCATGTCGTCGACCAGTAGTACCGGCCCACCCGCGGCGCGGATGGGGCCCGCATCCGGTGACGACCACGACTGGTGCAACGCTGCAACGCGATACGCGGAATTCGCAGCGGTTACCGGCCTGCGGTCCGCCGCGTACCGCAGGGTTCCGAGATCGGTAAGCCGACCCAACTCGGCCAGCCTGCGCGCCAGCGACGAGATCAACAGAGGATGGGCCTGCGAGTCCAGCGCCATAACGGCGACCGGCCTGGTCTCCCAATCCCAGGACGCCAGCACCTTCACTGCGGCCTGCACAACGTCCTCGGACACCTCGCCGTCAGGTTCATCGAGAAGTCTGCGCAGTCGAGCGCCCCACCCTAGGTCGGTCAGCCGGCCAAGGACCCGTCCCGATGCGGGCCCATCGCCGATCTTCCCACCCAAATCGACACCGAGCCTGTCCAACCCGGAAGGCCAGCGCTTGCGCGGGGTGATCTCCACCCCGGGCCGCATCAGCCGCTCCCGGGTGTCCTCGGCCGCGGTCGCATCGACATCGCCCCCGAAGCGGGCACCGGTGCACTTGTCGCACCGCTCGCATCGCTCGCCGTCGCCGAGCTCTGGATCGTCGAGTTGGCGGCGCAGGAATGCCATCCGGCAGTCTCGCGTTGCCTGGTAGTCGAGCATCGCCTGCTGTTCGCGTCTGCGGGCGTCATCAAGGGTGCGGTAGCGCGGCTCGTCGTACTCCCACTGCGCACCGGTCCCGATCCAGCCACCCTTCACCCGGCGCACCGCCCCGTCCACGTCAAGTACTTTCAGGACCATCTCCAAACGGGACCGTCCAAGATCGACAAGTGGCTCCAGCGCGGGCGTCGATTGCGGGCGATCCTGATCAAGTGCCTCAATGACGTTGCGCACCATGAGTTCTGATGGAAATGCGACCGACGAAAAGTACCGCCACACATCCTGATCTTCGCGTCCGGGCAGCAGAATCACCTCGGCGCTGGCCGTGGACCGGCCTGCGCGGCCGACCTGCTGGTAGTAGGCGATCGGCGATGACGGCGCGCCCAGGTGCACGACGAAGCCAAGGTCAGGCTTGTCGAATCCCATGCCCAGCGCAGATGTGGCGATGAGCGCCTTGACGCGGTTGGCCAGTAGATCGGCCTCGAGTTGCTCGCGTTCGGCCGCTTCGGTGGATCCGGTGTAAGCCGAGACCTGGTGGCCTCGCTCGCGCAACAGCGCCGCAATGTCGTGTGCCTGCGCAACGGTCAACGTGTACACGATTCCAGAACCGGGAAGTGAATCGATGTGTGCAGCAAGCCATGCCGCTCGCTGCGCCGGATTTCCCGCGTTCACTACCGACAATCGCAGCGACTCCCGGTCAAGTCCTCCGCGCAGCACCAGCGTATCTCCCGCACCCTCAGAACCACCGACGCCCAACTGAGTGGCGACGTCGGCGACGACGCGATCGTTGGCTGTGGCGGTAGTGGCCAGCACCGGCACGTCGGACCCGAGCTCACCGATCAGTGTCCGGATACGTCGATAGTCAGGCCGAAAATCATGGCCCCAGTCCGACACGCAGTGCGCCTCGTCTACGACGACCAACCCAGCGTCGCGCGCCAGCGCCGGCAACACCTCGTCGCGAAATTCCGGATTGTTCAACCGCTCCGGGCTGACGAGAAGCACGTCGAGCTCGCCGCCGCGAACCCGCTGATGGATGCCGGCCCAATCGGTCACGTTGCTCGAATTGATGGTGGCGGCGTGCACACCGGCACGGTCGGCGGCGGCGACCTGGTTACGCATGAGTGCCAGCAACGGTGACACGATCACGGTGGCCCCGTGCCCCGCGGCGCGCAACAGTTTGGCGGCGATGAAGTACACCGCCGACTTGCCCCAGCCGGTGCGCTGGACAACAAGGGCCCGACGACGGTGCACGACCAACGCCTCGATCGCCAACCACTGGTCGTCGCGCAGCAGCGCGTCAGGACCGGCCAGTTGTTCGAGGATCGCCTGGGCCTCGGCTCGTGACGCCATGCCCCCAT
>JAHZKD010000092.1 GCA_022600605.1 Actinomycetes bacterium | reverse complement strand
TGGGTCCGGGTGATGGTGAACTTCCTGGTCCCGTTCGCTGTGGCCAGCATTGGATTCCTCGCCGCCCGGCGCACGAATACCGGTCCGGTCGGCCGGGGCGGCAACGGCTGACCGGCGCCTGGCGCGGTGGAACTACCTGGCACGGAATCGAAGCCATCCACGACGGAGGCGGGCCAGCGTGCTGATCAGGCCTGCGAGCAGAGGGCTTTTGAGTTGGGTGCGGACGTCGGCAATCGCGGCGTTCCAGGGCCCGTCGTTGTAGGTCGGGTAAGGGTGGGTGGCGCCGGCAAGGTCGCGGGTGCGGAGGCCCTGGTTGACCGCCAGGACCATTTCCCCGATCGTTTCGCCGGCCCGGGGGCCCACGACGGCGGCCCCGACGATGCGGTGTTTGCGGTCGATGACCAGCTGAGTCAGGCCACCGGTGTCGGCCTCGGCGATCGCGCGGTCGAGGTGGGAATGCGACAGCGTCTCGACGCGCAGACCCGGAATCTGCTGGGCGGAGTGTGGGTCGATCCCGACTGCGGCGATCTCGGGATCGGTGAAGGTGACCCGGGGGGCGCGCGTCGCGTCGACGGTGCGGCGCAACCCCAGGATCGCGTTGGTGGCCGCGATACTGCCGTGCACACCAGCTATGTGGGTGAACTGCGGGTGACCGGTGAGATCGCCGGCGGCCCAGATCCTCGGGTTGGTGGTGCGCAGGTGCCCGTCGACGGTGATATAGCCGCGGTCATCGACGCCGACCCCGGCGTTGTCGAGCCCGATGGATTCGGTCCTGGGGGTTCGGCCGACAGCGACGAGTACGCGATCGAAGTCGATGTAGCGACCGTCGGCAAGGGTCAGCGCCTGCGCGGTGATCGACTGCGCTGTCGCGGCGGTCACCAGGTCGACACCGTCGGCGAGCATCGATGCGGTCAACGCGCGGGCGGCAGCTGGGTCCTCCCGCGGCACGATGGTGTCCGCGGCTTCGACGATGGTGACCGTGGAGCCGAGCCGGGCGAACGCTTGGGCCAGTTCGCAGCCGACGCTGCCGCCACCGAGCACCAGCAGCCGTGGCGGCAGAGCGGGCAGGTCCCAGATGGTGTCGCTGGTGAGGTACTCGACAGTATTCAAACCGGCGAGTTCGGGAACGGCCGGGCGGGCGCCGGCGGCGATCACCGCCTGGGTGAAGGTCAGGGAGCCGTCGCCAACGGCCAGCGTGCGGGGACCGGTGAAGCGGGCGCAGCCACTGACCACGGTCACCCCCTCATCGGTCAGCGCCTGCGGGGAGTCGACGGGCGCGATGGTCGCGATCGCTGCCCGCACGTGCTCCATGACGCGGCGAAAGTCGACGGTCACGTTCGAGGCGGCGACTCCGAGGGCGTGCCCGCGGCGCATTGCCGCAGATGTAGATGCCACCGCGATCAGCGCCTTGGAAGGCACACAACCGGTCCACAAGCAGTCACCGCCAGTACGGTCTCGTTCGACGAGCACGACGTTGGCGCCAAATCCTGCGGCCGTCTTCGCTGCGACGATCCCCGCGGCCCCCCCGCCTATCACCGCCAGGTCCACCGGTGTTGCCGGGTGGGCGCGAGTCACCGAAGATCGCCGCGAACGAGGCGATCGACGACGTTGTGCATGCGGGTGACGCTGTCGGGATCCGGCATCCGCCGCAGCGCCCACCGTGACAAAGCCGAGTCGATCTGGCGGAACTCGCTAGCCGCGGCCCGGCACCTGTCGCACTCGGCCAGGTGCGCCTCCAACCTGAGGATCTCACTGGGATCGAGCGGCGCCGCTGGGTCGGCATCCAGGTAGCGCTGCAAGCGGCGCGCCGACCAATGGCATGTCACTGCCATCAAAATTGCCCTGATCATTGGATTCCCCCTGTCGCCGCGGCGAAGCTGGGTCGTAGATGTCGACGCACCCGATCACGCGCGCGGCTCAGTCGCGACATCACTGTTCCCACCGGCACACCCAGCGCTTCGGCGGCCTCGGCATAGGTGAGTTGGTCGACATCGATCAGCAACAGCACCGTCCGGAACTTCGCGTCCAAACTCTGCACCGCTTTCTCCAGATCATCGGCGAGAAAGGATTCAATGACCTGGTCCTCGGTGCTCGGCGCATCAATACCGAACGCGGGGCGGGCACCGGCGAGGGAAGCGACATCGTCCACGCTGGCCGGCCGTCGACGTCGGTGCATGTTCATGTTTGTGTTCCTCAGAATTGTCAACAGCCACGCCCGCGGATATCGGCCGTCGAATCGGCCTAGGCTGCGCCACGCCCGCACCAGCGTTTCCTGAACAAGATCGTCGGCGTCGCCCGACCCCACCAGGGTGCGAGCGACCCGCAGCAACACGCCTATCTCGGGTTCCACGAAGCGGCGAAAACTCTCCGCCTGCGTATTTTTATCGCCGATTTCCGGTGGGTCCACCATGAGAGAACCCCCGAGAAGGCTCCCGCTGTTCCCGAATTGGGTAATTGATGCCGAAAACCCGACGAATGCAGGAGGCTGCTATCCGCCGCGCGCGCCGCGGAAAAGGCGTGACCACCTGGGCCTTCGAAACGATTCCGCACCGCCCACTATCTCCTGGGCCCGATCACCGAACTCACGCTCAATCGCGGCGACGACGGTGCGCACACTGGGGTTGACCAGCGCCTGTGTGCCGACGAACACGGTGGGGACCGTTTCGTCTCCCCCGGTGACCGCACGCACTCGCGCCGCGGCCTCGCTATCCGACCAGATGTCGATCTCAGTCGTCGTGATGGACCTCCGGCGCAATCCGATTCGCAGGTTCATGCAGAACGGGCATCCCGGGCGCCACAAGACCTCGACGCCGTCGACAAAGTCAGCAGTCCTCATGCAGCTTCCTCCTTCGCCGAGGCCCACATCACGCGGGCGCTGCCATGACAGACAACCCGGCGGGCTGGCTTCGATCTTCCCGCCCCGATCGGGGGCAAGCAACGCCAACGGGTTCGCCTGTCTGGTTCACGACGCCCACCCTGGTTCACGACGCCCACCATTGGCGAGCTAGGCGACTTGGACTGGCGAGCTATGGGTATCCTCACTTTGGCAAGCCTCAGCTCAGTTACCGGAGGCGCCTGTTGCAGAAAGGACTTCCTGGGTGCTGGTCGATCATCTGCGCCGGCAAGGCGACCACGTGGCGGTGCTCACCGAATCAGAACAGCTCAGCTACCTCGAACTCGCCGAAAGGGTCGAAGCCGTCGTCCATGCACTGGGCCAACGGCGCCTCCTGATTCTGCTGGAAACCCACAACGACGCAGAAACGTTGGTCCGCTACCTAGGGGCGCTGGCCGGCGAACACGTTGTGCTCCCGGTGCCGAAAGGTCGCGACCACAGCGCGATGATCGATGCCTACCAGCCCGACGTCGTCATCGACGCCGCCGGACTGCAGTTCCGTACCGACGGTGCGCACCGGCTGCACGACGAACTCGCGCTGTTGATGTCCACCTCGGGCAGCACCGGATCCCCGAAGATGGTCCGCCTCTCGCGCACCAATCTGATCACCAACGCCGCAGCCATTGCCGAATACCTGGGCATCCGCAGAACCGATAGGGCGGCAACGACACTACCGATGTCGTACTGCTACGGACTGTCGGTGGTACACAGCCACCTGCTGGCTGGCGCCGCGATCATCCTGACCGAGAAGTCGGTGACCGACGCCGGATTCTGGGATCTGTTTCGCCGCCACCGCGGCACCACATTCGCCGGAGTTCCCTACACTTTCGAACTCCTCGAGCAGGTCGGCTTCACATCGATGGATCTCCCCCACCTGCGATACCTGACACAGGCCGGTGGCCGGATGCCCCCCGAACGGGTGCGGGAGTTCGCCGAACTAGCCGACCGGCAGGGTTGGCAGCTCTTCGTGATGTATGGGGCAACCGAGGCGACCGCCCGAATGGCTTATCTACCGCCGGATCTCGCCCATGATCGCTCCACTGCAATTGGCCGCCCCATTCCCGGTGGTTCGTTTTCGATTACAGCGGTCGACGATTGGCCCGACGGCACCGGGGAATTGGTGTTCCGCGGCCCCAACGTCATGATGGGCTACGCGCACCAGCCTCCGGATCTCGCGCTCGGCGCCACGCTGAACGAGCTACCAACCGGTGACATCGCTCGCCGCGGCCACGACGGGCTCTACGAAATCATCGGGCGTAGAAGCCGTTTCATGAAAACATACGGCCTGCGCATCGATCTTGCGCAACTCGAGACCACACTGCGGACCCGAGGGATCCCCGCGCTGTGCATCGAGAGCGACGACCGCCTCGCGGTGGTCGCCGCCGGCGAGGTTGACCGACGCGACGTCCAGCGGCTGGCGGCCTGCGCAGCCGGTGTCCCGGTCGCAGCAGTCACGGCGGTCTGCGTCCCGCAGCTACCGATGCTCGCGTCGGGAAAACCCGATTACCCCGGGGCACGGGCACTGGCTATCGATCGGCGCGCCACCGACGCGGCGGCAAGCGAAGAATCCAACCTGCGAACACTGTTCGCCGATGCGCTTCAACTCGACCCCGCCGAGATCGATCTGGACGCCAGCTTCGTCGACCTAGGCGGTAACTCGCTGTCCTACGTCATGACCTCGGTCCGGCTTGAGCGGGCGATCGGCCGACTACCGCCCCACTGGCAGCTGCTATCCCTGCGCGAGCTCAAGGCACGGCCCACACCGCAGCCCCGCCGATCGGCCCGGTGGACTCGATGGACCCGGTGGACACTGGGGGGCAGCACGTTGGAGACCAGCGTCGCGCTGCGGGCAACGGCGATCGTGTTAATCGTGGGCTCCCACGCCGACCTGTTCAAACTATGGGGCGGCGCTCACATTCTGTTGGGAGTCGCCGGATACAACTTCGGCCGGTTCTGCCTGACCCCGGTCTCACGGCCGGCCCGGGTCCGCCACCTGCGCACCGCGATCGCATGGATCGCGGTTCCCTCCGCATTGTGGATCGCGATCGCGCTGGTGCTCACCGACGACTACCAGCTATCGAACCTGTTGTTGGCCAACAAGTTCCTGGGCCCACACGACAGCATGACCGCGGGACGGCTGTGGTTCATCGAAGTACTGGTGTGGACGCTGATCGCTCTTGCCGCACTGTTCTGGGTGCCGGCCGTGGACCGGCTCGAACGCCGGCATTCGTTCACCCTCGCCGCGGCTTTCCTCGCGTTCGGCATGGCGCTGCGCTTCGACGTGCCGGGGCTGGGCTTGGGCAGCGACGCGTGGTTCACCGTTCTGACGTTTTGGTTCTTCGCAGCGGGCTGGGCCGCGGCGAAGGCCACGACGAACCGCCAGCGCGCACTGGTAACCGCAGTGTTGATCGTCGGCCTGCACGGCTACTTCGGCAGCGACCTGCGCGAGGCACTCGTCTTCGTCGGGTTCACGCTGCTGGTGTGGCTACCAGCAGTGCGGTGCCCGTCAGTCATCGCGGCCGGCGCTGGAATCCTTGCCGAAGCCTCGCTATACATCTATCTCACCCACTACCAGGTGTATCCGTTGTCCGGCACCCATCGCGCGATAGGCATGATCGCAGCGATCGCGGTCGGCGTCATGATCACCGCGGCCGTGACGCTGCTGCGCCATCAGCATCGCCAACTCAGGTTCACTCGGCCGCTGTCGACGCCGGCTCCCGCGCTGCCATGAGTCCCTCGTGGACCAAGGTCGCCGCGACCACGCCGTCGTCGCGAATCAAGCTTGCGTAGACGACGCCGCGGCCGCCTGCGGCCGCGGGTGATTGGCATTCGAGCAGATTCCACCGATCCGCGCGCACAGCTCGGTGAAACCACACCGAGGAATCCGTAGTTCCGCTGCGGTGAGTCCTTGAGCGCATCGAGTGCCCGTGTACTTGCAGCGCCGGGTCGATCAGGTATACGTCGGTGACGTAGACCGCGATCAGCTTGTGCAGCAACGGATCGTCTGGCAGTTCCACATTCGCCCGCCACCACATCCGGCGCACGAACTGCCCGTCGGAGGTGTGGTCGGTGACCCTGATGTCGAGTTCGTCCAAGGGCATCGACGGTGCGGGACCGGCGGGGCCGGTACGGTCCAGGGTCGCCGGATCGTCCGGAAGCGATTCTCGGCGCCCGTGTTCGGGCCCTGGTAGCGCGGCCGCGAAAGAAGCTGTTGCCGTGGCCAGCAGACGCTCGCCTTGTCGGGCGTCAACCCGACGTGATGCTGCGGTGCGGCCGTCGAACACCCGCTCCACCGTGTAGTCGACGGGTTCGCCCGCTTCGCCGCCGCGTAGGAATTGCACGTGCATGTTCGTCGGCGCCTTGACAACGTCCACTGTAGCCGCGGCGGCAGCCAGGGCCTGGGCCGCCAACTGGCCACCGTAGGCGCGCTTACCCACCGGACCGCCACCATGCCCTCGCCACGTGTCCGAGGGGCCGCAAGTAACGTCGAGCAAATCCATCAGCGCGCTCATGCCACGCGCCTTCCTGCGCTCATGCCACAGTGCCTTCCCGGGCTCATGCCACGGTGCCTTCCCGGAAGAGTCCGTCGACCTCATCGGCAGACAGGGCCAACCATTGGCTCAACACCGCTGCAGTGTCATCCCCGAGCGCCGGCGCCGGAACCGCCTGTGGGTACACGCCCTCGATCGATGCCGGTAGCCCAGGCGCTAGGTAACGCCCCACCTTTGGCTGTTCGAGCTCAGTGAACATCGGATTCTCGGTGACGCTGGCACCGGCGGCGGTCTCGGCGAACGTCCGGTACCGCTCCCACAGCACCGACGTCGCCGATAGGCCCGCGGCGATCTCCTCACCGGTATGCGAAGCGAACCACCCACCGAAAAGTGCGTTGAGCGCACCACGATGCCGATACCGCTGCCCCTCATCAGAGAAGTCCGCACGCACTGATTCAGCCAGCGCGGCAACGGCTTCGGTAGTGCCGGTCAACGTGGTCAGATCGCGGAAATGACGCCCAGTCAGAGCAACAATCATGAACCTGGCGCCGTCGCTGCTGGTGAAGTCCTGGCCGTAGGTGCCATACACGGCGTTGCCGATCCGGGCCCGCGATGTGCCGTTGATCATCGCCTCGGTGAGCAGGCTGAGGTTACCCGCGGTGGCCAGCGCCACGTTCTCCAGCGGGATGCTGATGCGCTGACCAGCGCCAGTTGCGTCGCGATGACGCAGCGCGGTGACCACCGACAGCGCGGCGTAAATGCCGCAGGTGACGTCCCATGCGGGCAGCACGTGGTTGACCGGCGTCTCCGCCCCGGCAGGACCGGTGACCAGCGGGAAACCGATCGCGGCGTTGATCGTGTAGTCGACGCCGGTGCCGCCGTCGCAGCGTCCCGACACCTCCAGATGGTTCAAATCCGTCCGGTTCTGGGTAAGCGCCTCATAGGAATGCCATTGCCGGCCAGAGACATTGGTGATGAACACTGCACTGTCAGCGATCAACCGCGCAACCAATTCCTGGCCCTGCTCCGAGCGCAGATCCGCAGCAAGCGACCGCTTGCCCTTGTTTAGCCCTGCCCAATAAATGCTGTCGCCGGCGTCGGTGAGCGGCCAGCGTCGGTAGTCGGCGGCGCCGCCGAGTGGATCCACCCGGACCACCTCGGCGCCGAGCTGAGCCAGCGTCATACCCGCCAGCGGCACCGCGACGAAGCTCGAGATCTCCACGACCCGCACTCCTGCCAGCGGCCGGGTCGGGTCCGCAGCTGAATCGGGCATCCGCTCAAGCTAGCAAGCGAGGTCACACCACTTCGATTCCGTCTGCGATGCAGACCGGTACCCGCCACCCATCAACACTTCGAAGCAGGCGGCGTTAGAGTGGGAGCGCCCTGACTGACGGTCCAGGAGGTGCTCGTGGCTAGCGGCACGGCGGCTCCGGCGCCCAGCAGCGGTCAGGGGTCGAGTAGCGGTGAGGGAACGTCGCGTCCGACAGGACGTCGACCCGGTGACAGCGGTGCGCGCCAGGCGATCATGGACGCCGCCTCCGCGCTTTTCGCCGCGCACGGTTTTCAAGCCACCACCATTCGCGGAATCGCGGCGGCAGCTGGAGTGGATTCAGCATTGATCCGTCACTACTACGGCAGCAAGGACGACTTGTTCGCGGCAACCCTGCATTTTGCGCCGGAGGCTTTGTCCCGCCTCACTGCCGCAGCGAACGGCGACCCGGATCATCTCGGGCAGCGAGTAGTGGCCGCCTACGTGGGACTGTGGGAAGACCCCGTCACAGCGGCACCGCTGCTCGCCACTGTGCGCACCGCGGTCAGCTCAGCGGACGGTGCCGCGCTGATGCAGGAGCTCGTTCGGACTCGGATGCTCCCTGCATTCACGCCCATGCTCGACGAGAGGGCCGAACTGCG
This sequence comes from Actinomycetes bacterium, assembly GCA_022600605.1. GTDB lineage: Bacteria > Actinomycetota > Actinomycetes > Mycobacteriales > Mycobacteriaceae > Mycobacterium. Next base: position 19,511 of record JAHZKD010000092.1, on the reverse strand, counting down.
AGTCATGTTGGCAAGCTCACACATGCTGGGAACGGCCATCACTCGCTACGTGCTGCGCTTCGAACCGCTGGCCAGCCTCGACAGCAGTGAGCTGATCGCCACGCTCGCCCCGGCGGTCCAGCGCTACCTAACCGGAGACCTGCCACCCGCAACGTGATCGGGGCAAGTGTTCAGGCAAGTGTTCAGAGGATGTCGCGGATTCGGAAGCCGACGAAGCCAACCAGGATGAAGGCGCCAGTGGCCAGGCTGGTCCAGGCCAGACCGCTCCAATCGGGGCTGGATGCGGTGACATTGGGGATATGCCACAACGGGCTGATGGCCAGAATCCATTCCCACAGCCGAAAGAGCGGCCCCAGGAGGGTCAGTGCGAAGGCCAGGACGACGCCGAGCCAGCCGACAACCCGTGCCGCCGGCCAGGCTCCGACAGCCGCTAGGGCCAGCGCCACCAGTGTCCAGACAGCGGGAATGGTGACCAATGCCTGTCGCATGACGTCGTCGGCGGAGACAGTGGTTTCGACCTGGGCGGCGACCACCCCGATGATCGCGCCGGCCACCGCCATCGCGGCCGCTGATGCCGCGAAAGCCAGCAACGCGTTGCTGGCCAGATAGGTGCGGCGTCGCAGCGCGCCGGCGAGCAGAGGATCGATTCGGAACTGCGATTCCTCGGCGTAAATACGCAGAACGATTTGGACGCCGAAGACGGCGGCGATAATTCCCACCAAACGCAGAATGGTCACCAGGAACTGGAAGGTCAGGTCGGCCTTGGTCGCACCGCCAGCGGCCATCATGGCACTCATCGCCGGGTTATCGGCCAGTACATCGCCCACCGAAGTGGCCAGGTTGCCAAACACCGCCCCGAGTGCCGCGAACCCGAGCAGCCAGGCGACCAGCGAGCCGCGGTTGAGCTGCACCGCCAGTCCCCAGATGCTCGCTGCCCATCCGCCTCGCGAGGGACCGGGCCGCGGGGCGATGAGGCCCATCGCGAAGTCACGCCGACCCTGTAGCGCGAAAGCGAGGACTGCCACTACCAGAGCGACGACGACAGCGAGCAGCAGCGGCCACCAGTTGTTACCCGCCGCGGGGCGGACCTGCTGCATCCAGCCCAACGGTGTCAGCCAATCTGTCCAATCGGCGGCCTGACTGGCATCGAAGTAACCCCGCACCACAAAGAAGCCGGCCAGAATGGAGATGGCGATCGCACTCGCCGCACGGGCATCGGAGCCGAGCTGAGCGGCCACCGCAGCGATCGATCCCGACATCAGCCCGACAGCTGTGAAGGTCGCCGCCAGCGTGATCGAGTTCGCGACTCCGCCACCACAGGCGATGGTGAGAATCGAGGCCACAACCCCCAACGCAACCGAGGCGACGAACGCCATCAGCACCGCGACAGCCAGCCGCGCCTGGCGTCCCATCACGGCCGAAGCCAACAGCTCAGCTTGCCCGGAATCCTCGTCGGCGCGACTGTTGCGGACCACAATCAGAATGGCCATCACCCCGGCGAAGAAGGCCCCCAGGGCTCCCGCCCGCCAGGCATTGAACCCATCGGCCTGCAAGAGGTCCCCCGCGCGGCCGAAGATGATGCTCAGCGCCGGGTTGGCTCCGACGCCGGCGGCCAGTTCGGCGCGGCTGTGCGCGTCGGGAAATACCCACGTGTAGGCCAGCACCGACGACGCGGACAATGCACTGATCCCGGCCACCCATGGTGCGATCTTTCGGACGTCCTGATGCAAAGCCACCCTCAGCAGTGGCACCGTGCCCACGAACCCCGAGCCCACCAACCCCGAGCCCACCAACCTCGAGCCCACAAACCCCGAGCCCACCGACCCCGAGCCCACCAACCCGGCCTTCATCGCGATGCACTCGCCGCGTGAGAGCCCGGGGCCTGGTAATTCACCAGGAACAGGTCTTCGAGCGAGGGCGGCGTCACGGTCATGGCGGCTATGCCATACCTGCTCAGCGCCCCCATCGCTGCGCTGAGCGCAGCAGGCTCCACCGAGCCATGTACCCGGTTTCCGTCCAGCTGAATTCCGGGGATCATCGAGAGCTCTGTCCCGGCCGCCGGCGGGTTGGTGAGGACGGCGTTGATCGTCGCACGGGCATGACCGCGCAGCTGGTCCAGCGTGCCGGTCTGGACGATTCGGCCGTCACGGATGATGCTGACCCGATCGGCGAGTGCCTCGACCTCGGTCAGGATGTGGCTGGAGAGCAATACGCTGCGTCCGCGAGCCTTCTCCGCGGCGATCTCATCCTGAAACACCGCCTCCATCAAGGGATCCAGACCCGACGTGGGCTCGTCAAGAATGAGCAGCTCCACATCTGAGGCCAATGCGGCGACGATGGCCACTTTCTGCCTGTTGCCCTTGGAATACTGCCGCCCCCGCTTTGTGGGATCGAGCTCGAAGCGCTCCAGTAGTTTCGCGCGTCGAGTCTCGTCAAGACCACCGCGGAGCTGACCCAGCAGATCGATGGCCTGCCCGCCGGTCAGCCCGGGCCACAAGCTGACGTCGCCCGGGACATAAGCCAGCCGTCGATGCAGCGCAACCACGTCACGCCAGGGATCACCGCCGAGAAGTTCTACCGTTCCCTCATCGGCCTTCAACAGGCCCAACAGGACCCGGATCGAGGTCGATTTCCCGGCACCGTTCGGGCCGAGAAATCCGTGCACCTCACCGCGCCGAACGGTGAGATCGAGGCCATTGAGAGCGCGAAACGACCCGTAGCACTTGACCAGCCCCTGCACCCGGATCACATCGGCCCCTCCGACGCCGGCAGGGGCCCCGTCGACTCCGGCAGCGGCCCCTCCGACTCCAGCAGGGGCCCCGTCGACTCCAGCAGCGGCATAGTCCCACCCCGGTGTTGCCGTATCGGCGTGCGGTCGATGACGACCAGAAAACTCAGGGGCTTGTCGTGGGTTGTTCACGCAGCGACAGTAAAACTCCACAACTGTGGAAGTCAACGAGCAACGGCCGGAATGGCCATCCGCTTCTAGATCACGCGCCTACTCGGGCAGCCGCAGCTCGGGCTTCTCGACCTCTTCGATGTTGACATCCTTGAAGGTGATGACCCGCACCTGTTTGACAAAACGAGCGGGCCGGTACATATCCCATACCCAGGCGTCGGCCAATCGCAGTTCGAAGTAGACCTCGCCGTCAGCGTTTCGCGGCACCATGTCCACGCTGTTAGCCAGGTAGAACCGCCGTTCGGTCTCCACGACGTAGCTGAACTGCCCCACGATGTCCTTGTACTCGCGGTAGAGCGAGAGCTCCATCTCGGTTTCGTACTTTTCGAGATCTTCGGCACTCATCGGCTCAGCTGTCCTTCGTGTAGTTCGACGTCCATCGGGCCCGCTGGACCAATCTTTGCGCACGTAAGTTCGGCATGCTCCCCGGGTTCGGATTGCAGCAGGCGCCGCACGTTGATAAACGAATACCGGTGCTGGCTGGATGGTCCGAGTCGGGCCAGCGCTGCACTATGAGCGCGGGTGCTGTAGCCCTTGTGGTTGGCGAAACCGTAGCCGGGGTGGTCGCGTTCCATCGCAACCATGAGCCGATCCCGGCTGACTTTGGCCAGCACGCTCGCCGCCGCGATGCACGCGGCCGAGGCGTCACCGCCCACCACGGGCAGCGATGGCATCGGCAAGCCAGGAACCCGGAACCCGTCGGACAACACATACCCCGGGCGCGACGCCAGCCCGGCCACTGCCCGCCGCATCCCCTCGATGTTGGCGACGTGCACCCCCCGGCGGTCCACCTCCACCGACGGGATGAACACCACGTGATGGGCCACCGCATACCGTCGGATGAGCGGGAACAACCTCTCCCGTTCGGTCTCGTTGAGCTTCTTAGAATCGTCGAGGGCCGCCAGACTGTCCAACCGATTGGGACCGAGCACACACGCTGCAACCACCAACGGACCGGCGCAAGCACCCCGCCCCACCTCGTCGACACCGGCCACCGGGCCGAGGCCGGCACGATACAGAGCTGATTCGAGGGTGCGCAGTCCCGACGACTTGCGGATCACCACCCTCGGCGGCCACGCAGCGGGCAAGTGTACGGGCCTCCTGCTAACTCTGCGGATCCACCGAGCTCACGCCGCCCCACCGCGAAGGCGGCCAGGCAATGAAGCGGGCTTTTCCGATGATGTTTTTCACCGGAATCGTCCCTGCCACCGGATCACCGGTGCACAGCACACCCCGTTGGGCGTCCTCGGGCTGATTGCTGCAATGAGCGCGGGAGTCTGCTGAGTGCGTGCGGTTGTCCCCCATCACCCAGACCCGGCCCTCGGGCACTGTGACCGGTCCGAACTCGTTACCCAGACATGGGTACACCGCGGGGTCGGCCATCATTGCGTCCTCACTGAGGTATGGCTCGTCGACCGGCTTTCCGTTAACGGTAATCCCCGTGTCGGCGCGGCATTGCACCGTTTGTCCGCCGACGGCAATTATCCGCTTCACCAGGTCATTTTCGTCTGGAGGGACGAATCCGATGAAGGACAGCGCATTCTGGGCCCAGCGGATGGCAGGATTGTCCGATCGGATTGACTTGTAGCCGATGCTCCAGTTCGGCGGGCCCTTAAAGACGATGACGTCACCCGGCTCGGGAGACGAGAACCGGTAGGTCAGCTTGTCGACCATGATTCGGTCGCCGACGCAACCGTTGCATCCGTGCAACGTGGGTTCCATCGACTCAGACGGGATCAGATAAGGCCGGGCGATGAACGTCAGCATCACGTAGTAGACGACCAGGGCAATGGCGATAAGGATCGCGCCCTCGCGAAGCGCGCCGCGCTTCTTCTTGCCCGATTCCTGTTCCCGCTCGTCGCCGGTGTCCTCAGTGTCCTCGCGGTCGGATTCACCGGCCGAGACAGCCGCATCGGAGGTGTCGGGCGTGGTCTCGAGCTTGCGCTCGGCGGACGAATCGTCGGAATCCCCGGGGCGGTTCACGAGATCAGCGTAGCCAGCGCCGATGGCCCGGGCCCGACCAGGGAGGTCAGCGCTTTTCCTTGATCTTCGCCTTCTTACCGCGTAACCCGCGCAGGTAGTAAAGCTTGGCGCGGCGCACGTCACCGCGGGTGACGACGTCGATGTGGTCGACGTTGGGCGAGTGCACCGGGAAGGTGCGCTCGACGCCTACCCCGTAACTCTCTTTGCGAACGGTAAAGGTCTCACGGACCCCACCACCGCGCCTGCGCAGTACGACACCCTTGAAGACCTGGATGCGCTCTTTGGCGCCCTCGATGACCTTCACGTGAACGTTCACGGTGTCGCCGGCGCCGAAGGCCGGGATGTCGTCGCGCAACGACATCTGGTCGACGAAATCCAGCGTGTTCATCGGTGACACTTCCTTATATGTTCGCCAGCTGCTGACAAGCGTCGCGAGGGCGCATGCAGAGCCGATGTGTGTGATTCGGGCGTCTTGGGTGAGCCGTGCGGCATTTCCGGCCGTGCACAGACAGCTGCCCAATTGTGCCAGACAGAGTCCGATTCCCAGAAATCCGGTGCCACGACGCCCTGATTCGCATCCTCGAGTCGCCGCAGAGCGGCAGTCGCCACACCGGGGACACTAACGCGCGGGCGGTTTTTAGCGACTACGCTCAACTATCGAGGTATGCACACGGTGCATACCTACAGGGCCGACAACGTACATCCAGGACTCGTTGGAGGGAAACCCGATGCCGCGGCGCCCGTACAAGCTGGTGAAGACCACCGCAGCCCTTTGGGTCGGCGTGCTGGCGCTGGCCGGGTGCGAGGCACAGCTGTACGGATCGCCCCCCACGCCGCTGGGCCCGCTCTCGACGGTGGTCGCCCCGCTCGGAGCCATGGCCCCCCTTCCCGAAACACCGCCTGACGAGCCCCCCGCTGGATTCAGCGGATTGGCCAGCCGCGAGCGGCTGGCCACCGACGAGGCTGCCCGCGCCGGCGCCACGATCACCATGGCCGTGCTCGACCGCAACACGGGTCAACTCGTGACCAACGGCAACGACATGACGATGTCTATCGCGTCGGTGGTCAAGCTATTCATCGCCGACGACCTGCTTCTCCAGGTTTCCAAGGGCGAGACCACGCTCTCGCCGGAGGACCGCGAATCCCTCGACGTGATGCTGCGAGCGTCCGACGACAGTGCGGCCGAAGTGTTCTGGGCTCGCAGCGGAGGCAGCGCGATCATCAATAGGGTGGTCGCGCGCTACGGGCTAGGTTCGACCCGGCCACCGGCGAACGGGCGGTGGTTCAACACCACCAGCACAGCGATCGACCTGGTGCGCTACTACGACATGTTACTGGCGGGCACCGGCGGATTGCCCGCCGAGCAGGCCGGCATCATCCTGTCCAACCTCGCTGCATCGACACCGACGGCACCTGACGGGATGATGCCTGGCGGGGTGTATCCGCAGCGGTTCGGGATCCCAGAGGGACTGTTCGCCGATCGAGTGGCAGTCAAGCAGGGCTGGATGTGTTGCGTGGGGGCCGACTGGATGCACTTATCTACCGGTGTCGTCGGCCCCACCCGACGCTATGTGCTGGTCATCGGTTCGATGCAGCCGGGCCCCGACGATGTCGCCCGGCAGACCATCACCCAGGCCGTCAAGACGATGTTCCCCGGCGGGCGAATCTAGTCCAGCAGATCGGGGCGGCGCTCCCGGGTGCGTTCGACGCCCTGTTCGTGGCGCCAGGCAGTGATCCGTGCATGATCGCCCGAGAGCAGCACCTCAGGGACATCGAGTCCGCGCCAACTAGCCGGCCGGGTGTAGCTGGGGCCTTCGAGCAGACCCCCCACCAGATCAGAATGGGAATCGTCGCGATGGGACTCAGGATTGCCAAGCACATCGGGCATCAGCCGCACCACCGCCTCGATCATCACTAGTGCCGCCGACTCCCCGCCGGGCAACACATAGTCGCCGATCGACACCTCCTGCACCCGCATCCGGCGTGCCGCATCGTGGGCGACACGCTGGTCTATGCCCTCGTAGCGGCCACAGGCGAACACCAGATGATCCTCTCGACTCCAACACGCGGCATCAGCCTGGGTGAATAGCCGACCTGCCGGTGTTGGAATCACCAGAAGTGTTTCCTCAGAACAGATCTCGTCCAGCGCCGCCCCCCACACCGGCGCCTTCATCACCATTCCGGGACCGCCACCGTATGGCGAATCGTCGACGGATCGGTGGACATCGTGGGTCCATGTGCGCAGATCGTGCACGGCGAGTTCGACAACACCGGCCTCGATAGCTCTTCCCGGCAAGGACTGCGCCAACGGTTTGAGGTAAGCCGGGAAGATGCTGACCACGTCAATACGCACGGCTGCGCATCCTCCCCTGCTCAGTCCAGCTCGAGGAGGCCGTCAGGGGGATCGATCACAATGACCTGATCCGCCAGCGACACCGATATCACCATGGCCGACACGAACGGGACCAGTACCTCAGCGCCAGCCGCGTCATGGACCGCCAGGAGTTCGCCTGCGGCCGTGTGCAGCACCTCGGCCACCGTGCCGACCTGCCGCCCGTCAGCCGTCGTAACCGTCATGCTCTCAAGTTGGTGGTCGTAGAACTCGTCTGGATCCTCGATGGGCGGCAGATCGGCGGAGTCAACGACCAATAGCGTGCCCCGTAGACGATCTGCCGAGTCGCGATCAGCGACACCGGCCAGCCGCATCAGCAGCCTGCCGCCGTGCGGACGCACCGACTCGATGAGGTAGCCGCGCTCGGCTCCACCGTGCCTCGCTCGGCCCCGAATCGTGCGCCCGGCAGCGAATCGGCTCTCCGGGTCATCGGTCCGGATGTCGACGGCAACCTCGCCAGTCACGCCGTGCGCTTTGACAACACGCCCGACTACGAGGTCCATCAGAGTGTGCCCAATCCTGGGGTGCCGACGGTCGTTACCGGTCGGTGTCCACCACGTCGACGCGGATACCCCGACCGCCGATACCTGCCACCAGCGTGCGCAGAGCAGTCGCGGTGCGACCCCCTCGGCCGATTACCTTGCCCAGGTCCTCGGGGTGGACATGCACCTGGACCGTACGTCCGCGCCGATTGGTCAACAAGTCGACCTGGACCTCGTCAGGATTGTCGACGATCCCGCGAACCAGATGCTCGACGGCATCAACTACCACTGAACTCATCGCCGTTCTCAGCTCTCGCTTGCGGCGTCGGCCTTCTCAGCCGCCGGCTCGGCCTTCTCGGCCTTCTCGGCCTTCTCAGCCTTGTCAGCCGCCGGCTCGGCCTTCTCAGCCTTCTCAGCCGCCCGCTCGGCCTTCTCAGCCTTGTCAGCTGCCGGCTCGGCCTTCTCGGCCTTCTTGGCAGGCGCCTTCTTCTTCTTGGCCTGAGTGGCCTCGCCGGACGGAGCGCCGTCGGCCTCGGCCAATGCGGCGTTAAACAGGTCCAGCTTGCTGGCCTTGGGTTCTTTGACCTTCAGCGTGCCCTCGGCTCCCGGCAGACCCTTGAATTTCTGCCAGTCACCGGTGATCTTCAGCAACTGCAGGACGGGCTCGGTGGGCTGAGCACCCACGCCAAGCCAATACTGTGCCCGCTCCGAATCGATCTCGATGAAGCTCGGATCTTCCTTCGGGTGGTATCGGCCGATGACCTCGATTGCCCGGCCATCGCGACGGTTGCGGGCGTCGGCGACCGAGATGCGGTACTGAGGGTTTCGGATCTTGCCAAAGCGGGCAAGCTTGATTTTGACAGCCATGTTGGGCGACGTCTCCTGTGATTGCCACGTTTGCAATTCAAGCGACGCGGGCGGGATGCCCGGTCCGGTTTTGCCTTACGCGTGTGACCGCCGAAGGAGCGCCCAGTGAGCAGCGAAGCGAATCGCTCAGGACGGGTCCCGCGGCAGACAGCGGCCCATTGTGCCAGAACAGCCCGTACCGGAGGAAATCTGGCGGCCGACTAGACGAGCTTGTCGAAGCATTTCTCTTCGACGCGCCGGCTCATCCGCCATCCCTGCGCGGTCCGGATGAACTCATCGACATACCAGATGCCGACGAAATAGATCTGGGCCGAGCTCTGGCCACTGTCGTTCTGGCCACTGTCGCCGCCCATCACTATTGGGTTGAAGCAGACTGCTCGCGAGGTCGCGCTGTCGCCGGTGATGCGGATATCGATGTTGCCCAGCAGGTGAAAGTAGGCCGGAAAATTGGGCAACACCTCTTTGAGCCAGGCCTTGACCTGTGGAAAGTGGCCATCGATCCCACCACTGACTCGGTAGTCGATGTACGCGTCAGAGGTGAACACCACGTCGAGGTCATCGAAGCGTCGCTGGTCGATGGCCGTGGAGTAGTCAATCAGCAGCTGCTGTATTTCAAACCTGTCGGAGATCTCCTCGATGCTCAACATGGGCTGATTGAACACGATCTGCAGAACAGGTCGGGCCGGGCATACACTCATCGGTCATGACGAGGCTTCTCACATGCATAGGGGCCACGCTGTGCCTGTTCGCGGGGAGCCTTGCGGTCTCCGGGCCGACGGCGATGGCGGTGCCCGCGTCCGGAATCAACCAGCCCATGGGCTCGCTACCAATCCCCGAAGGTCCAGCTCAGGCCTGGGTCCTCGCCGACCTGGACACCGGCCAGGTACTCGCAGCGCGTGACGAATACGGCCAGTACGCACCGGCAAGCACTATCAAGGTGCTACTTGCACTGACAGTTCTGCACGAGTTGCCGCTCGACGCGACGATCGTCGCCAACAAGGCCGACACCATGGTCGAATGCAACTGTGCCGGGGTGGTGCCCGGGCAGACCTACACCGCCCGCCAGCTACTGGAGGCGACACTGCTCGCATCGGGCAACGACGCCGCCAACACGCTGGCCACCATGCTGGGCGGATACGACGTAGCGGTCATGAAGATGAATGGCACCGCCGCGCTACTGGGTGCCTATGGGACCAATGCCGGCTCCCCCTCCGGAATCGATGGACCTGGTATCGACATGTGGTCCACGCCCCGCGATCTGGCGGTCATCTTCCGGGCCGCGATGGCCAACCCGGTGTTCGCCGAGATCATCGCCATGCCTACCGCGGTCTTCCCCACCAAGTCCGGCGACACGGTTCTGGTGAACCAGAACGAACTCCTCAAGCTCTACCCCGGCGCCTTCGGCGGCAAGACCGGCTACACCGACCTCGCCCGAAAAACGTTCGTCGGCGGCGCCCAACGCAACGGCAGGCGACTTGTCGTGGCCCTGATGTTCGGGCTGAACAAGGAGGGCGCCCCCAGCTATTGGGATCAGGCGGCCAGCCTGTTCGACTGGGGTTTCGCCCTCGGTCCCCACGGGGGCGCGGTCAGCCAGCTCTGAAGCGGTGCTGAGCATGCGATATCCAACGGAGATCTGATCGCGCGCTAACCGAGTCTCGACGCTATTAGCCTGGCGAACCGTGCGAAGAAGATTCGCGGGGCTGGCGCTCGCCCTGAGCGTGGTGCTGCCGGCCGCCGCGATGGCCGGCACGCCCGCCTCAGTCGCACAGCCCGCCATCGGACCCGCTGAAGCACAGGCACTTCCGGACGGACCTGCCAAAGCATGGCTGCTCGCAGACCTCGACACCGGTCAGGTACTGGCTAGCCGCGACCCGTACGGCACGTACGCCCCGGCCAGCACGATCAAGGTGCTGTTGGCAATGACAGTTCTGGATCACCTGCGGCCCGACAGTTTCGCCAGGGCGAACGCATCCCACACAGAGGTCGAATGTTCCTGTGCGGGACTGAAACCGGGCCAGGCCTACACGACTCGTCAACTGCTCGAGGCCATCCTGATGGTCTCAGGCAATGATGCGGCCAACATGCTCGCCGACATGCTCGGCGGTCAACAAGTGGCATTAGCCGCGATGAACCGCAAAGCCGCCCTTGTCGGTGCCCGTAGCACCAAGGCATCGTCACCGTCCGGGTTGGACGGACCGGGCTGGGAATCGGTCAGCACGCCGCATGATCTCGCGGTCATCCTGCGCGCTGCCCTCAAATATCCCCTAATTGCACACATCATGCGCCAGCCCACTGCACAGTTCCCCGGCAAGACGATCACCAACCAGAATGAATTGCTCACCCGCTACCCTGGCAACCTCGCGGGTAAGACCGGCTACACCAACTTGGCCCGCAAGACTTACCTCGGTGCGGCCCAACGCGGAAACCGGCGCCTCGTCGTGGTCCAGATGTATGGCTCCGGCGATCTCTACGGGCAGGCAATCAAGCTGCTGGACTGGGGATTTGCCCAGAACCGCTAGCGGCCTCGCGCTATCGGCGAACGTGCGACCCATGTCGTGAATCGCGCTGGACTACCGCTGGACTACACAGGTGCACGCTCGCGGTGACGCAGCGATCAGCCCTCAATAAGCTCAGCCCTCAATAAACAACGCCGCGCAGGATCACCAACGTGGGCTCGGCCAGCACCGCCGCACCCCCGCGAGGGTCGTCGGCGTAGCAGACCAGGTCTGCGGACTCCCCATGGGCAAGCGCGGGGCGGCCCAACCACCGGCGAGCATCCCAGCACGCGGCGCCCAGCGCTTCTGTCGGTGTCATGCCGATCCCTTTGAGTGCCTCGACCTCGTCGCCGATGCGGCCGTGCGCGACAGTGCTACCCGCATCGGTGCCCGCGTAGATGGGCACCCCGGCCTCCCGCGCGGCACCAATCCTGGCTGCGCATGTCTCATGCAGTGCACGCATATGCCGCTGATAGCGGGGATAGCTGGTGGCGGCCGCGGCGATGTCCGGGAAAGTCTCGATATTGATCAGCGTGGGCACCAGTGCCGTGCCGTACTCGACCATCAGATCGACGCTGCTCTCGGTGAGCCCGGTGCCGTGCTCGATGCAGTCGATACCGGCCCTGACCAAACCCGCTAGCGCCTCCTCGCCGAACACGTGCGCGGTGACACGGGCTCCATTGGCGTGCGCGGCTTCGATCGCCGCCTTGAGTACGTCGTCGGACCACAGCGGCGCCAAATCGCCGACCGCGCGATCGATCCAGTCGCCCACCAGCTTGACCCAGCCGTCACCGAACCGGGCCTGCCGAGCCACCGCGTCAGGCAGCTGCCATTCGTCCTCAAGTTCGATGGCGAAGTCACGCACATATCGCTTTGGTCGCGCCAGGTGGCGCCCGGCACGGATGATGCGCGGCAGGTCGTGACGATCGTCGAAACTGCGCGTATCGGTGGGCGATCCCGCATCGCGCAGCAGCAACGCACCAGCCCCGCGCTCAGTCTCGGCCTGTGCAACGGCCTCGTCCATCGCGATAGCCCCCCGCGGGCCGAGCCCGACGTGGCAGTGGGCATCGACAAGGCCGGGGATTATCCAGCCTCCGTCGAACACCGTCTCGGCGTTGGCTATCGGTTCGGCGCTGAGCTCCCCACGCTGCCCGCCGACGATCCACCACTCGACGGGTTCGCCGTCAGGCAACCCGCGCCCCCTGACGTGAAGGGCCGTGCGGTCGGACATCAATTACCTTTGGGGAACTTCAGTTTCGACAGATCGATGTCCGCCAGCCCGGGCGGAAGCTCGTCGAGCCCCTTCGGCATGCTGGACAGGTCGGGGAAGCCGGCCGGCATACCGGGCATGCCCGCGCCGAGCGGATTGCGTGTCTTCGGCGGCGTGGGACCACCTTGCTTCTTGCGGCCCTTCTGCTTGTTCTTGCCCTTACCCTTAGCTTTTCGCGACGAGGACTTGCGGCCGAACGGCATGCCCATCTGGCCGGCCATCTGCGACATCATTTTGCGCGCTTCGAAGAACCGGTCGACCAGCTGATTGACCTCTGACACCGTGACACCGGATCCGTTGGCGATGCGCAGCCGGCGCGAGGCGTTGATGATCTTCGGGTCGGTCCGCTCCTGCGGGGTCATCCCACGGATGATGGCCTGCACCCGGTCAAGCTGGGTGTCGTCAACCGAGGCCAACGCATCTTTCATCTGGCCTGCGCCTGGCAACATTCCCAAGAGGTTGCCGATCGGTCCCATCTTGCGGATCGCGAGCATCTGCTCGAGGAAGTCCTCCAGTGTCAGCTCGCCGCTGCCGATCTTGGCTGCGGCCGCTTCGGCCTGCTCGGCGTCGAAGTGCTGCTCGGCCTGCTCAATCAAGGACAGCACATCACCCATACCGAGAATGCGGCTGGCCATCCGGTCGGGGTGGAAGACGTCGAAGTCCTCAAGCTTCTCCCCACTGGAGGCGAACAGGATCGGCACCCCGGTGACCTCACGCACCGACAGTGCGGCGCCACCGCGGGCGTCACCATCGAGCTTGGTGAGCACGACACCGGTAAAACCGACGCCTTCGCGGAACGCATCGGCGGTGGTGACGGCGTCCTGGCCGATCATCGCGTCCAGAACGAACAGCACCTCATCGGGATCGACAGCGGCACGGATGGCCGCCGCCTGACCCATCAGTTCCTCGTCGATACCGAGTCGCCCCGCTGTGTCGACGACGACTACGTCATAGTGCTTGGCCTTGGCCTCAGCCAGACCCGCTGATGCCACGGCCACCGGGTCGCCGGCTGTCATCTGCTCAAGGGTGGCGCCTCCCGGCGACACGCCGGGATGCGGCGCGAAGACATGTACACCTGCCCGTTCGCCCACGATTTGCAGCTGGTTCACCGCTCCGGGACGCTGCAGATCGCAAGCCACAAGAAGCGGTGTATGCCCTTGTTCCTTAAGCCATTTCGCGAGCTTGCCGGCAAGAGTGGTCTTTCCTGAACCCTGCAGGCCGGCCAGCATGATCACTGTCGGAGGGGTCTTGGCGAAAGACAGCTGGCGGGTTTCGCCGCCGAGGATACCGACGAGTTCCTCATTGACGATCTTGACAACCTGTTGCGCAGGGTTCAGCGCGGCCGTGACCTCGGCGCCTTTGGCGCGGTCCTTGATGCGGGCGACGAACTCGCGCACCACCGGCAGCGACACGTCAGCTTCCAGAAGCGCCAACCGAATCTCACGGCTGGTGGCATCGACATCGGCGTCGGTGAGCCGACCCTTTCCACGTAGGCCCGAGAGCGCACCGGTCAACCGGTCCGAGAGGGATTCAAACACGAGGCCAAGACTACTTGTCTGCCTGGCGCGGCTCGACCTGCACACCGGGCAGGCCTCGGCGCGCGCGGTCAAGACGTTTAGCTGGCTTCCTCCACCTGCTTGACGGGCGGCGCCGGCAGAACCGCGAACAGCTCGCGTTCAAGCCTCTGCCGTACCGCGTTCTCCGTGCTCCCCGGTGCCACCGTGATCCCGAACGCGTCGACGACCGACGAACCCAGCGTGGTGACCTTGGCCCATGCGATGTCCACCTCGGCACGTTCGAACACCGCTGTAAGCACCGACAAGAGCCCGGCGCGATCGGCGGCCCGGACCTCAGCGACCAGCTGCCCCGGCCCACCGCCCTCATGCCAGAGAACCCTCGGACGAGCTGCAGGGGGGTTGATCGGGACAGCGGAACGCACATCACCTGCCCGGGATGTCTCCGAACTGTCAGCCCCCCGCAACTCAAGTTCCCCTACCACGTCGAACTCACCTTCGATGGCCAGGATCAGCTGCTGACGCAGCAGCGCAGCCGGCGGGGGGGCGCCGAAATGCGGAGAGACAGCGAAGGTGTTGATCGCTGAACCCTGATGCAAGTTGACCGACGCCGAGTGCACCCTCAACGAGTTGTGCGCCAGCACGCCTGCCGCCTTCGACAGCAGCCCCCTGCGATCCGGCACGATAATCGTGACGCTGTAGATGTGCGCGGTGTCGGTCGGCGCCAGCTCGACATGCACCCGCGCCTGCGCGGCCAGCGCCAGGAACCGAGGATCGACGGGACCAGGGTGAGGAAGCTCTTCGCCGGCCATCACCATGCGAGTGCGGCGGACCAGATCCCCGATCAGCGAGGCCTTCCAGTCACCCCAGACGCCGGGGCCGGTGGCCAGCGAGTCGGCTTCGGCCAGAACGTGCAGAAGTTCCAGCAGCACGGGGTCGCCATCCAGGCGGTCCACGGTCGCCGCGATCGTCTGTGGGTCCTGTAGGTCGCGTCGGGTGGCGGTCTTGGCCAGCAGCAGATGGTGGCGGACGACTTTAGACAGGATGTCGATGTCGGAGGGCCACAGGCCCAACCGGTTGCCGATCTGGGTAGCCAACTCCGCGCCAATGACGCTGTGGTCCCCGTCCCGGCCCTTACCGATGTCATGTACCAGAGCGCCGAGCAGAAGAAGATCGGGTCGAGATACCCTCGTTGTGAACGCACTTGCCCGGGAGGCAGTTTCGACTAAATGTCGATCGACGGTCCAGATGTGGATGACGTCGCGCGGCGGCAGGTCGCGGACCGCTCCCCATTCGGGAAACAGCCTGCCCCACAGTCCGGTACGGTCCAACGCTTCGATCGTGCCGACCGCGGAAGGTCCAGCGGCCAGCATCACCAGCAGATCTTTAAGGGCCTGAGGCGGCCAGGGCGTGCGCAGCTCTGGTGCGGTTTCCACCAGTCGGGCCAGGGTCGAGCCCGCCATCGGCAGGCCGGTCGTCGCGGATGCAGCGGCTACCCGCAGTATCAGTCCGGGATCACGGTCGGGCCGGGCGTCGCGGGCCAGGATCAGTTCACCGTTGAACTCGACGACGCCTTCGTCGATCGGACGGCGCACCGGCCGGCGCAGCGCCGACAGCCCTCTGCGGGGCAGCGAATTGGCCGCTGTGCGAATGCCCGCATCGAGATAGTAGCTAACGGTGCGGGCCGCGTCAGAGAGCATGCGAGACAGGTCGAATCGATCGCCGATGTGCAGCGAAGCGCTGATCTCGTCGGCATACTGAGCCAGCACCAGCTCACGGCCGCGCCCGGCCACCCGGTGTAGCTCGGTGCGCACGTCGAGCAGGGAAAGGTGTGCCTCCCCAAGGGTTTCGGTCGGCGACGCCAGTGACCGACTGGGGTACCCGTCGGCCAGTTGTGCGATCGCCAGTGCATTGAGCAATTGAACATCGCGCAGCCCCCCTCTTCCGCACTTGAGGTCCGGCTCGGCGCGGTGGGCGATCTGTCCACTGCGTTGCCATCTCGCCCGGGTGTGCTCGACGAGTTCCTCGAAGCGCGAACCGATTCCGGTGCGCCACTGGCTGCGGGCTCCGCCGATCAGCACTGAGGACAGGTCGGCGGCCCCGGCGATGTGACGTGCCTCAAGCATCGCCAGACCGGCGGAGATGTCGTCCCCGGCGACCTTGAGCGCCTGCGGCACGGTCCGCACACTGTGGTCGAGTCGAACGTTGGCGTCCCAGAGCGGATACCACAAGAGTTCGGCCACTTCGCTGACGACCTCGGGAGGCATGTCGTCGTGCAGCAGCATCAGGTCGAGATCAGAGTAGGGCAGGATCTCACCTCGGCCGAGGCCTCCCGTCGCGACGATCGCGAATCCGCTTGTCTCGGTGATTCCGATCTCCGAGGCTTTCGTGGTGAGCCAGAAATCGTAGAGATCCAGAAGCGCATCGCGCAGCGCCGGAGCGGCGAGATGGTGAGAGCTGCCGGTGAGCAGCTGGTCGCAGGCAGCCACGAGATCTGCTGCCGGACGCAACGAACCCGCCGCCGGGCGCACCCATTGAGGGGCTCCGGCGGCGGGGTCTCGTGTCTGTCCTGTCATGAGCTGTCCTCCCGGCACTTGGCGATCCAGCGCTCACACCGCGTACCCGCCGGGATGCGACCTCTCACTCCACGATGTGAATCACAGGGCGTCGGTCCCCCGCTCGCCGGTGCGCACCCGGACCACCGTCTCAACCGGGCTGACCCACACCTTCCCATCACCGATCTTGCCAGTGCGTGCGGCCTGGACGATGACGTCCACCACCTTGTCGACGGCGGCGTCGTCCACCACGACCTCCACGCGGACCTTCGGGACGAAGTCCACCGAGTATTCGGCGCCGCGGTAGACCTCGGTGTGTCCCTTCTGTCGACCGTAACCCTGAACTTCGCTGACGGTCATCCCAAGAATGCCCGTCTGTTCAAGCCCGGTCTTGACGTCTTCGAGCGTGAACGGCTTGACGATCGCAGTAATCAGCTTCATGTAGTCGATATCCCTTCCGAGGAAATTGTCGCCGATCAGGCGAGCTCGTAGGCCGTTTCGGCATGTTCAGTCTCATCGATGCCGGTGTCCTCATCCTCCTTGGACACCCGCCAGCCAAGGGGCTTGACGATGAACGCGACGATCAGAGTCATGATCGCGGTGAAGACCATAGCCGCAACCGCAATGACCAATTGCACGACGAGTTGTTGCACGCCGCCACCGTAGAACAGGCCGGTTTCGACTGCCAGGAAGCCGATCCCGATGGTGCCCCACAACCCGGCGACAAGGTGTACGCCGACCACATCGAGCGAATCGTCGTAGCCGAACTTGTACTTCAGCCCGATCGCCAACGACGAGAGCACGCCGGCGATCGCGCCGAGGATCAGCGAGCCGATCGCGCTGAGCGAACCGCAGGCAGGGGTAATGGCAACCAGACCCGCGACGACACCCGATGCGGCGCCGACGCTGGTGGCGTGGCCGTCACGGATGCGCTCCACCAGTAGCCACGCCAGCATTGCGGCCGCGGTGGCAGCCGTGGTGTTCACCCATACCGCGCCGGCGAGCATATCGGCCGCGCCTTCAGAACCCACGTTGAAGCCGAACCAGCCGAACCACAGGATGGCCGCGCCCAGCAGCACAAAGGGGACGTTGTGCGGGCGGAAGGCGATCTTGCCGAAGCTGTTCCGGGTGCCGAGAAGAATTGCCAGCACGAGGGCGGCCATGCCGGCGTTGATGTGCACCACAGTGCCACCGGCGAAGTCGATAGGTGCGACGTTGGCGACCCCTTCGTCGTCCACGCCGAACAGTTTGGCCGCGATACCTGTTTCTGAACCCGAGAGCAGGCCACCGCCCCACACCATATGGGACAGAGGGAAATACACCAGCGTCACCCAGATGCCACCGAACAGCAGCCAGGTGCCGAACTTCATCCGCTCGGCCACCGCACCGCTGATCAGCGCGACAGTGATCACGGCGAAGGTGAGCTGGAAAGCTACCCACACGATGGCGGGGACCGTCCCGAATCCACCAAGGACAAAGGTGTCGACGCCGGCGATCTCCCGAACCTCAGTCAGCTGACTCAGCCCGAAGAGAGAGAACGGGTTGTCGAACACGCCGAAGAAGTTTTCGCCGCCGGTGTGCGAGGACGCGAAGGACATCGAGTAGCCCCACAACACGTAGATGACGCTCACGACGCCCATCGAGCCGAAAGACATCATTATCATGTTGAGGACAGACTTCTGACGGGACAGGCCACCGTAGAAAAACGCTAGGCCAGGTGTCATAAACAACACCAGGGCGGCGGAAGTGAGCACCCACGCCGTGTCACCGGCGCTCAGGCCCCCGGGCCCGAACGGCAGGAACGCATCGTCTGGTAAGGCAAAAACCACTTTGTGTGAACCTCCTTGGATGACGGCCGAGCAGAGCGGCCTCGCAGAAGAGACTCTGTGGCATGCGTTTCAACGGTGCTTCTGTTGTGTTTCGAATGCGTGAACGGGCGCGCCCATGTCGTTACGCTCGTGTTTCGCCTTCCATGACCGGCAGAAAGTCCGCGGCGCGTGAAACAGCTACTGCCTTTTCGGGCTGCGGTCCGCGCCTAGCAGAGCAGGGCATCGACGAACGCGGCCGGCTCAAATGGTGCCAGATCGTCGGGCCCTTCGCCCAAACCGACGAGCTTGACCGGCACTCCGAGTTCCTGCTGGACGCGAAAGACGATACCGCCCTTGGCCGTGCCGTCCAGCTTGGTCAGCACCACCCCGGTGATGTCGACGACTTCGGCAAAAACGCGCGCCTGCGGCAGGCTGTTCTGGCCTATCGTCGCGTCCAGGACCAGCAGGACTTCGTCGACGAATGCGCGGCGGCCAACGACGCGCTTGACTTTGCCCAATTCGTCCATCAAGCCAGTCTTGGTGTGCAGGCGGCCGGCGGTGTCGACGACGACGACGTCGGCTCCTGAGGTTATTCCCGTGTCGACAGCGTCGAACGCCACCGAGGCTGGATCAGCGCCTTCGGAACCGCGCACGACCTGGGCACCGACGCGGGAGGCCCATGCCTGAAGCTGATCAGCCGCCGCGGCGCGGAACGTGTCGGCAGCTCCGAGTACGACACGCCTGCCGTCTGCGACTAGGACGCGCGCGAGCTTACCGACCGTCGTGGTCTTCCCGGTTCCGTTGACCCCGACAACCAGCAGCACAGACGGCTTGTCGCCGTGCGGCAACGCCTTGATCGACCGGTCGAGATCGGGTTGCAGTTCTGCTATCAGCACTTCGCGCAGCACCGCGCGGGCGTCGGACTCGGTACGCACCCGACTGCTGGCCATCTCTGAACGCAGCGCCGTCACCACCGATTCGGTGACAACCGGCCCGAGGTCGGCGATCAGCAGGGTGTCCTCGACCTCCTGCCACGAATCCTCATCCAGATCGCCGCCACCCAACAGGCCCAGCATGCTTCGGCCGAGCGCGTTCTGAGACTTCGCCAGCCGACCGCGCAGCCGGTCCAGCCGGCCGTCCGGAGGCGCGATATCGCCGACAGCGACCGCAGTCTGAGGTGTCTCCA
>JAHZKD010000091.1 GCA_022600605.1 Actinomycetes bacterium | reverse complement strand
GGTGCGGCGTTGTCGGGCGTTACCCATCCCGATCAGCCCGGCGAGTGCCACCAAAATGACGAGCTTGATCCCGATCTTGGGATAGTTCAGTTCGACTCCGGCCGGCCAGGGCGCGGCGAGTGCGAGGCCGGTGAGCAGGGAAACCAGCATGCCGTAATTCATCACCCTGGTGGTGGTGAACCGCCGTGCTGCCGCCTCGACCACCCACGCCCCGAAGATGACGGCAAACCCGACGATGTGCAGCAGAACAACTACAGAACGTAGTACCTCCATCATCTGAGGCTACAACAGCCGAAGTTGGCCATAGCGTGATTTCGGGTCTTGACGCCCGCTTGGAGGGCTTGAACCGAGTAGCCTGGGCGTCGATGACGGCGATGAAGATCGCTAATCGTCTTCCTCTGGCCGACTTCCCTTCTGGGGCCCGCGCTCGGCGAATCCTGTACGTCTCGAACGGTATTGACAACAATGGCCTACGACTTGTTTGCGGCGTGGTCGTCGCCCCCGCCGATGAGTCCAAGATCGAGTCCGCTGGCCCCAGTCCATCCACGGGGCGACTGGCGACTTGGTCTCACCGCACACTTGGGATTAAATCCCGATGCCAGCCGTCGATTGACCCGGACCTTCATCTGGGGCCCGATGGCCAGTAACTCCGCACCATCGCCCGAGGACACGAGAACGCGCATCGCTGACACGCGTGTTGCTGTTTGTCAGGCAACCGCGAACAGGGCTGCCGCGGTCACGGACTCGGCGAGGAAGTAGAACCAGTTGGGGTAGAAGCTGGTTCGGCCGTCCAGAGCCGACACCACACGACCGAACGCCATCCCGGCCAGGGCAGCAGCGACTGTCAACAGAATGCCCGTCCGCAGTTCCGGTGACGTGAGAGAGACCATGAGTATTGCGGCAATCGCGACTCCGAAGCCGCCGTACACAGCCCGGACTTCGGCGCGGGAGGTCACGCTACCCAGACTGATATCGAACGGGGCAACCAGCTGCCTGGGAGCCACTAGGCCGTACACCCCCATACCGACGAACAACAGTGCGGCAAGGATTGTGACAGCGACGACCATACGAACCTCCAATTCCGGGACGTAGAAGTCAACCATGGCAGTGCTGCCCCCGCAGTGCTTCGAACATCGGACCCGGCAGCCGCGTGTGACTGTCTTGTGAATGTGCTGTCGAGTCGGGTGACGACCGTTTTGAGCGGGTCTAATCGGAGGTGATTCCAATAAGGAATCCACGGGTTGGGCTCGATCTCGGAAAGCGGAGGTAGCACCATGATGAATCGTTTGAGCGGCTTGGACGGTGTCTCCCTGCACGGCGAAACACCGGAGATGCCCACCCACGTCCTCGCAGTGGCATTCGTCGACCCAAGTGCGCGGGGCGACCTGACTGCCGGCGCGCTCGTGAGGTTGCTGGCCGAGCGCGCCACAGCGATACCGCAATTCCGGCAACGACTGCTCACGAAGCCCTTCGGGCTAGGCCAACCGGCATGGGTCGAGGACCCGGCAATCGATATTCACGACCACCTGCACCGAGCGCGGTTGACCGAGCCCGGCACCATGCGAGAGCTGACTGCCTTTATCGGCGAGGTGCACGCGCAACCTCTGGACCGCCGGCGACCTCTCTGGGAGGCGTGGGTCGTGCAAGGTCTCTCAGACGGCAGGCTGGTGGTGGTGATCAAGTTCTCCCACGCGCTGGCCGACGGGGTGGGCGCAGTGACCTCCTTGTTGCCCGAACTGATGACTGCCGATCCGCATGCTGAATTTGTGGAGCCGCAACGGTCCACCGCCACGATGCCCGGCCTGACAGAGAGGGTGCGCGACGCGATCGACGAGGTTGCCGCCAACAGCGCTACCGGCCTTCGAGTCACCGCCAAACTCGCTCCCGTCGCTGTGAAGTCAGTGATCGGCTCCGCAGCGGCATCGGTACGCCAACTCATCACCGGCACTGAACCGCAACGGGCCACAGCTTCGGATGCCCAGCCCGATGAGAGCTCGCCACCATCGCGGCTCAACGCCCCACTCACCACGCGACGCAGCGTGGCCTTCGCTGGGGTGCCGATGGACGACCTGCACGCCATCACAGCCGCATTCGGTGTCACCATCAACGACGTGTTCCTGACCGCAACAACGTCGGCGTTGCGGCGCTGGCTCGACACGTACGAGGCGGTGCCCAGCGCACCGCTGCGCACGATGATGCCGATATCGACGCGCTGCGTCGATGACAACTCGTCCAATAGTTGGTCGACAGTTGCGGTTACGTTGCCAGTTCATCTGGACAGCGCCGCAGCGCAGCTGGCCAGCATTCACGAAACGACAGCGAGTATCAAGAAAGCGCGACGCTCAACGCCTCCGGTTAACCTCGCCGATGTCATCGATCTAGTACCACCGGCGCTCATCGGGCTAGCCTCCGGTGTGTACAGCAGCCTGAAACTTTCGCGATTCCATCCTCCGGTGGCGCACGCGATCACCTCCAACGTCCCAGGACCGGCCAAGCCCGTGTACGCCGCCGGAGCACACGTCCTCGGTATACATGCCATGGCTCCGCTGGTTGGCGCCAATCTGAACGTCACCGCGGTGTCCTATGCCAGCACCTTCGCCGTGGGTCTCGTGGCTTGCCCCGACAACGTTGAGGACGTCGCTTCGATCGCGCGCGCCATCGAAGATGTCGTCGGTGAACTGAAAATCGCGGCCCAGGAGAAGAGCGGCTACGGCGCCGCAGCCTGCGCCGGCTTAGCCGAACGGGCCGTGGCGTTGACCAACACACCGCAATTCACTCCTACCGACAAGCGGGCAAGCGCACAGACCGGGATTCCCGGCAGGAAGCAGCCGGCGTAGCGAGACGGTTCTGTGGTAGGGGAACCGCTCGTTTGTCGCAGGCGGTCCAACACCCGGCTTCGTTCACACTGTCGCGGCTTGGAGTGCAGTTGAACCCCGGTGGCGGGCGCTGCTGAACATGAGGAAGACGCTATATCCGATGAGCGTTCCCAGCGCGATGCCGAGCACCGCCACGACCGAGCCCTGCACGGTGCTGGCATCGATGACGTTGCTGGCAGCTCTCTGGGTGTAATCCATGAAACTCAATGCGCCAGGAACCAGGCCCCAGAATGCGGTCAGAAGCATCACCATCCGTGGTGGTGCACCCCTGAAGCCCGACGCGAACATCGCAAACGGGACCGAAACGAAAGCGCCTACCGCCCCGGACATGGCCTGATCGAAGAACAGACTGCTGATATTTTGGGTGATCAACGCTACGCCGAGCCCGACAACCAGCCAGATCAACGACCCGCGCGGGGCGGACAGGTACAGAAACATACCGAAGGCCATTATGACGATGGCGGGGTATAGAGACCACTCGCCCATCAATGCCGCGTGCGGCGGTGTCGGCAGACCGACAAGTTGGACGCCGAGATACACGCCGGCGGCCAGCAGCACCACCTGCGCCACGCCGTAGACGTGCCGGGACGCGCCGGCGAT
Source organism: Actinomycetes bacterium (assembly GCA_022600605.1). GTDB lineage: Bacteria > Actinomycetota > Actinomycetes > Mycobacteriales > Mycobacteriaceae > Mycobacterium. Next base: position 778 of record JAHZKD010000091.1, on the reverse strand, counting down.
CATCTGACCGCTGGCCAACTCGATGGCCCCGGTGGTGAGCGCGAAGCCGGGAAGCAGTGCGATCAACGGCGGCGTGATGATGCGGAGCATTCCATCGCCGGCAAGATCGGCTAAGAACGCCCCTGCCAGCACCGTGACCAGTGACGCCGACACCGTCGCCTGGATGGGCGCTAACCCCGGCAACCGCGGGGCGATCATGAGCACCGAACCGACGACTGCGCCAAGCAGCGCATAGACCGGCAGCGCCGCCCAGGTGGGATTGAGCATCATCCCGAAACCGATGGTTGCCATCACATGGCCGAAAACCGTTGTCGCAGCGCCGAACCGCCGCGGCAGCTCTCGTACTGCGCAGACCTCGGCGACCGCATCCTCAGGAATAATCGCACCGGCCTCGGCCAGGTCTGCGATTTCAGCGATTTTGCCGGCCTGATCGAGCCGCACCGTCGCCCGATCGGTCTGGTCCACCTCGGTGGCCCGACCGGAGTCGATCTTGACGATGATCACCGTGGGCAATACCGCAAGCCGCACCTCGCTCGTGGTGTAGCGCGATGCGATAGCCAACAATCTGGCGCCCACCATGTTGACCGGTTGGCCCGCCTCCAGCATTGCCATACCGAGGGTGCGCAACATCACCGCGATCTCGTCATTTGAGTACGTGTCGCGCGGTGCGACCGCGCTCGGCGGCGCCTCTTTGCGCACAGCCCGCCACATCCGCTGCGCCCAATCTCTCGTTTCGACAGTCGTCATAGCAGGCATTGTGAAGCATCCTGCGGTTCTT
>JAHZKD010000090.1 GCA_022600605.1 Actinomycetes bacterium | reverse complement strand
TGCTTCGACCATGCGCCCGCTGGCCGCCGTCAACCGCTCATACGTCGTCGCGAGATCGTCATCGAGCTGACGCGCCCGAATCCGACTGGTCGCCGCGTCGATGAACAACTCGACGGCATCCAGATCAACGCGACGAGGCGGCGGAGGCGATGCCGGTGGTGGTTTGGACTTAGGTGCTTCGATGGCCCGCCGCGCCCGTAGCTTCCGCATCCGCTCCCGGGCCTTGGCGCGCTCACGCCGGACTGCTGGGGGAACCACCTGGTGGAACGCCCAGGGTTCATTGGACTCCTGCAGAACGGCGGTCGTGAGCGCATCCATGGCCTGACGCACCGGACGCGGAAGTTCCCGACCCTTCTCCAGGTTCTCGGTCAGCTCATTCAGCAGCACCGCGACCGCCTGGGCATCCTCCCGAGCCGCCGGAGGCCGGGGCACCACGACCACCTGGACCGCGCCGCCCTCGCGCTCAGCGGCCTGGCGCTCGATGCTCGCGGCCCGGCGGCAAGCCGTCGAGCACCACACCCGAGGTCGCCCACGACCCGACCCAGAGGGCACCCCAGACCCACACCGGGGGCACGCCGCACCAGCCACAGCAACCACTCCCACCCATTAACGTCCCGACGAAAATAACCGAACGCGACCTTAGTGCAAAAGGTGTGTGGGAGAACAGTGCGACAAGTCAGGAGGTAGCAACCAAAGTTCAGAGCAAAAAAGAACCCGGGGCGAAAGGTGCGGGGGACAGCGGGAGGCAGCCCAGGGCGACAACGGGCATAGACAGAACCGGAAAAAGAGCCCGAGAGCCAAGAGAAAGTAACCGGAGCGGTAAGGGGCGGGGTCACGAAACATCTGACTATGCTTCGTGACCCACCTTGAACGCGCCGACAGGAATCCCGGCGGGGACGGCCCACGCCTCCGAAACATCTGACTTGGTTCGTGACGTATTTTGAACACGCCGAAGAGAATCCCAGGCTTTTCACCCTGGTCATGTGAGGGTCGAAGCCGTGCAAGCGCCGACCTCTGAGCAGTGGGATCAGCTGTGGCTGCCGCTATGGCCGTATGCCTCTGACGATCTGCGACAGGGCATCTACCGAGCCGCTCGCGGGGACGCGCTGCAGCGGCGCTACATCGAGGCCAATCCGCAGGCAATCTCCAACCTGCTGGTGGTAGATATCGACCAGCCCGACGCGCTGCTACGGGCGGTATCGCATCGGCATGAGTGGCTGCCCAACGCGGTTGTCGAGAACCCAGCCAACGGTCACGCTCACGCTGTGTGGGCGCTCGCGGAGCCGGTGACCCGCACTGAGTACGGGCGTCGACGTCCCCTGGCTTATGCCGCAGCCGTGGTCGAGGGGCTACGCCGCTCGGTGGACGGAGACAGGGCCTATTCAGGGCTGATGACCAAAAATCCGACCCACGAGACGTGGGTATCGTCCTGGCTCACCGACCACCTCTACTCGCTGCCCGAGCTCGACGCACACCTGACCGAGGACCAGTCAATGCCGCCGCGGTCCTGGCAGCGCACCCGCCGCCGCAGCCCGGTTGGTCTGGGCCGCAACTGCGCCATCTTCGAAACTGCCCGCATCTGGGCCTACCGCCGTGTGCGGGACTGCCCAGACCGCTCCCTGGCCTCTTCGGAATACCTTCGGGAAGTGATCGCTACCGAGGTCCAGGACCGCAACCACGAGTTTTCGGAACCGCTTCCCACCAGCGAAGCAACCGGGATCGCCCGCTCCATTCACCGCTGGATCACCACCCGATCACGCATGTGGAATGACGGCGCAGCCACCTACGAAGCCACACTGATCGCCATGCAATCCGCACGCGGCCGCAAAAGCGGTCAAGTGCGGCGAGCTCGTAGTCAGATGCTTTGGGGTGCCAGATGACTCGGCCATCGGTCTACGGGCGCTATCCGCGCAACGGAAGAACCGCACGAGAACTAGCCGAGCGTATGGGTACTTCTGTGCGAACTGCTCAACGCTGGACCTCGGAGCCTCGGGAAGTTTTTGTGAACCGTGGGAAACAGCGTCGCGAGAAGATCCGTGAGTTGCGGTCGTCGGGGATGTCGATGCGGGCAATCGCTGCTGAGTTGGGTTGCTCGGTCGGCACCGTGCACAACGCGCTAAAGGCGCAGGAAACGAGCTAGCCGGCGGAGGCCGGCGGAGGCCGGTTGGGCTGATTCACGGTGAATCACCGGCGGTTGGGCTGGTGCTGGCGGTGGTGCGTTCTCGAGCATCCGCAGAGCCCGGTCCTGGATGTCGATGATTTTCTGCCGTTCAGCGGCCTGGACCTCGGCGACCTCGGCCCGACGCCGCCATTCGGCCACGTCCGCCGTCAGCTGCTGCTCTGCTGTTTTGTAGCGGGCGATGATGGCGGTGACGCTGTCGGCAGTGTCGTGTTGTCGCATCGATACGTCGCGTGGTGTCGTGTCGGGGCCTGTCGGGCGTCCGGGCACTAGCCCGCTGGTACGCATTGCGGCCATCGGGATGTGCCATTGCCCGCTGGTGTCTTTCCACGCTCCGGCTGCCTCCAGCTGCCCAGACTTGCGTTGGAC
>JAHZKD010000089.1 GCA_022600605.1 Actinomycetes bacterium | reverse complement strand
GTCAAGAGCCGCGAGTTCCCAGCGAAGGCCGAACGGTTGATCACCGCAGACGAGCTCCTTCGCTACGGCGTCTAGCCGAGACTCGCGAGGAGTTTGTCCGGCTTCGCGGCCCGGGACTCCCTCTTTGCCTGACCGCGATCGCCCCGAGCTCGTGATTGAGCCCCGCTGCCGGGCATCGGCGAGGCAGCTATCGTGTGGGCCAACGGCGCCAGGCGGCGGGATTACCGCCGATCCCACACCGCCTCCCTGAGGCACACTTGACCCATGGACCCAGTGATCGCGCTGCGTCGGATCGCCTACTACAAAGACCGCGCCCGCGAGGACTCCCGCCGGGTTATGGCATATCGCAACGCTGCCGACGTCATCGAGGCCCTTACCGATACCCAGCGGGAACGCCACGGTGCGGCCAACAGTTGGCGGATGCTTCCGAAGATCGGTCCGAAGACCGCGAAGGTCATCGAGCAGGCGTGGGCGGGCTATGAGCCCGACGCCCTGGTCACACTCAGGGAAGCCGCCGAGGATCTGGGCGGTGGCGACATCCGCACCGCGCTGCGCGGGGATCTGCACGTCCACTCGAATTGGTCCGACGGATCGGCGCCGATCGAGGAAATGATGCTGGCTGCCCGTGAGCTCGGCCATGAGTACTGTGCGCTGACTGATCACTCTCCACGCCTGCGCATCGCCAACGGGCTGCCCCCTGATCGACTTCGCAGGCAGCTCGACGCTATTGACGAAATCCGCGGAAAGGTGGCACCTATGCGGATTCTCACCGGGATCGAGGTCGACATACTCGAAGACGGGTCTCTCGATCAGGAGCCCGAGCTGCTTGAGCGGCTCGACATCGTCGTCTCCAGCGTCCACTCCAAACTCGGGATGGATGCGCCCTCGATGACGCGGCGCATGCTCAAGGCCACTGCCAACCCGCACACCGATGTGCTCGGACATTGCACCGGCCGGCTGGTTGGCGGCGGCCGCGGAGTGCGTCCTGAGTCGACGTTCGACGCCGAGAAGGTCTTCACCGCCTGCCGCGACAGCGGTACCGCCGTCGAGATCAACTCCCGCCCGGAACGACGAGACCCGCCGACACGCCTGCTGAAGCTGGCGATGGACATCGGCTGCCTATTCTCGATTGACACCGACGCACACGCCCCCGGCCAGCTGGAGTTCCTCGGCTATGGCGCTCAGCGCGCACTCGATGCCGGCCTGCCCGCCTCGCGGGTCGTCAACACCTGGCCCGTCGACAAGCTCACGGCGTGGACCAGCACGTGAATCAGTCGGGAGGCATCGGCATCTCTAGGTCGGGGCCGCCCCCGAGGGGCACGCCGGGAAGCACCGCGGCATTGCCGTAGCGCTCTTCCTTGGCTCTTCACCAAGACACCACTAGCTGTACTCCGGCGCCACGGTACCTGCCTAGGCCCCAGACCGCGCGCGGGTGCAGTTGCGGGCCGCGAAGTCCCGATAACGAACACGGTCGACTCCTGCTCCGATCAGTGGGGCCAGCGTCTCGGGTGAGAATGGTGGTGATCTTCTGCCATATCGATCTTGCCCTCCACATCGAGCAAGCCTCCCAGGGCCACGCGGTCAAACTAGCTGAGGGACATCAAGCGCTACCGCACTCGGCTGTTGCGGTGTACCTTGGGGAAGATAACAAAACGGTAACGGGCCCGATTGCTTCGGGTGGCCGTTGGTGCGGAACTCAGGTTGAGCAACGAACCACGGGGTGGACCACCCCTTGCTGGCCGCAGGCGGGGAAAGCTATTGCCTAGCTTCGCCCTCACCCGAGAACTGGCGGTGTGCGGCCATGGCAATCTACCTTTGCACCACGGCAGAGAAAGCCATTGGGGCCAAACAATATTCGTTGCTGTCGGATCTGATCGGAGACGACGCGCACTCAGCGTGAATCCTGACACTTCGCAGAAGCGAGAAAGGCAGGTAGACATGGATAGGCTCAGCGGACTCGATGCTAGTTTCTTGTATCTCGAAACTCCCACGCAGCCATTGCATGTGTCCTCGGTACTCGAGTTGGACACGTCGACGATGCCCGGCGGCTATTCGTACGACCGGCTTCGCGACGATTTGTCCTCGCGGATCAAAGCAGCGCCTCGGTTCCGCGAGAAGATTGCCGACAGCTGGCTCAATTTGGATCACCCTGCCTGGGTGGAGGACTCGGATTTCGACATCGATCGCCACGTGAAGCGCGTCAGTCTGCCGTCGCCGGGTGGGCACCACGAGTTGGCGCAGGTGTGCGGTGATATCGTTTCCCGACCCTTGGATCGCAGTCGGCCCCTGTGGGAGATGTGGGTGATCGAGGGCCATGCCTCCGATGACTCCGAGGGCGGCCCGTTGGCCGTAATGACGAAGGCCCATCACGCCGCCGTGGACGGGGTGGCGGGTGCACAGTTGCTATCGCAACTGTGCAGCAATGAGCCCGACGCAGCGCCGCCCGATCCGATCGAGGGCCCAGGTGAGGCGAGCATGTTTGAGATCGCGGCCACCGGGTTGCTGAACTTTGCTACCCGCCCCGCGCTCTTGGCCCGGGTGTTACCAACGACGGTGTCAGCGGCCCTGAAAACGCTGCGCCGCATCCCGAGCGGCTCGACCATGGCCGCCCCATTCGCCGCTCCGGCGACGACGTTCAACGCAGCGGTCACCGGCCTGCGTGATATCGCTTTCGCCCAACTCGACCTCGATGACATCAAGACCGTCAAGAACAAGTTCGGCGTCAAAGTGAACGATGTGGTCATGTCAATAGGGGCCGGCGCGGTGCGCCAGTTCCTGGTCGATCACGGCGAGCTGCCCGATCCGCCCCTGGTCGCCATGGTGCCGGTATCGGTGCGAGGGAAATCCGACCGCCACGGCCGCAACCAGATCACCGGCATGTTCTCCTGCCTCGAGACGCACATAGCTGAGCCGGCTGAGCGGCTGCGCGCGATTGCGCGCGCCAATACTGAGGCCAAGCAACACCACTCGGCTATCGGCCCGGCGATGCTCCAGGATTGGGCGCAATTCGCAGCGCGCTCACTGGGCCGCGCTGCGATGAGCCTCTACCCTCGCACCCCGCTCACGCGACACCCGGTCCACAACCTGATCTTCTCGAATGTGGCGGGACCACAAACACCCTTGTATTTTCTCGGTTCAGAAATCAAGGCAATGTATCCATTCGGCCCGATACACCATGGTTCGGGACTGAACATCACGGTGATGTCGCTGAACGGCAAGCTCGATGTTGGAATCACCTCCTGCCCGAGTCTGCTCCCCGATGTCTCGGGGATAGCCGACTACTTCCCAGAGGCACTCAAGGATTTGCTAGAGACCCGTTCGATCCAGTCGCCGACGGCGAGTTTTGCGACATCACGGGCGGGCCGCGAGTGCCGGTCGTAGAACTCGACTTTTAAGGTCGCCCAGAATGATTCGGCTGCGGCGTTGTCCCAGCACACGCCGGTGCGCTCGACTGAGCGGATCAGGTTGTGTCGGTGGGCGAATCGGGCCAGCTGGCTACTGGTGTATTGACAGCCCATGTCAGCGTGTAATAGGACTGTTTCGGCCAGCTCACCGCGCATTGCGATGGCCATCCTCACCGCTGACTCGACCAGATCGGTGCGCAGGTGATCCTCGATAGCCCAGCCGATGACTCGGCGCGAGCAGCCGTCGCGTACCGCGCACAGGTACAGCCAGCCCTCACGGCGATCGAGGGACCCGCGGCGACGACGAGCGCAGGCCCGATACATCGAGAAAGGCTTCGTCGACCGACAACGGTTCGACGATCGGGGTGGTATTCCGAAAGACTTCGAATACTGCGCTGCTGGCCTCCGAGTATGCCGACATGCGAGGTGGGAGGACAACGGCCTGCGGGCACAACGCCCGGGCCCGACCCCCTCCTATGGCGGTGCGGACGCCGTAGGCCTTGGCCTCGTAGCTCGCCGCGAGCACGACGCCACTGCCGACAATCACCGGGCGCCCGCGAAGCGTTGGATCGTCGCGCTGCTCAACCGAAGCGTAGAACGAGTCGAGATCAGCGTGCAGGATGCTCGCGGTCGGAACGGACACGAACATAGGTTCGCATTGGATGCCGACAGATCAGAGTGTGTCGCCGTAGATGCTTGTCGTCCAGATGTGCGCCAGGTTGTCCAGCACGCGATGATCGGGGATAGCCGGCTGATGACCTGCGAAGGCTGCTGCCATGACCGCCTCGTTCATCAGGTTCAGGGCTGTCGACAACTCTGCGGCTGGAACGGTGACCGGCGCCGCTCCATCGGCCCGTTCGGCTTCGATGACCTCGGCGATGTGATCGATCCAGCGCTGCATCGACCTGGCCCACAATTCGCGGGCCTCGGAGTTGGCGGACTTGGCCGCGACCGTCGCGGCGCACACCGCACGATGTGCACCGAAGGTCTGAAAGAACACATCGATGCCATGGCGCCAGATCTCGTGATGGTCGGCCGGCCGCTCGGATATCAACTGCTGCAAAGCACTGTCGGCCTCGGTGATAACCCTCTCGAGCAATGTCAGCAGCACTGCGTCTTTCGACGCGAAATAGAAGTAGAAGGTCGGCCGCGAGATGCCGGCACCCCTGGCGAGGTCGTCGACCGATATCTCGGAAAGTGAACGGCCTTCGAGGAGGCGTTCGGCAGTCTCGAGGATGGCCAGCTCACGGTCGTCGCCGGAGGGGCGGGCGGCGCGCCTGCCCCGGGCGGGCCGGGCCTGGCCGGCAGCAGTCACAACGGTGACGAATTGGCGGTGGTCACGCAGCAGACTTTACAGCACGTTGATATTTTCGACATGGTGTTGACTAGATCGACAATGCGTTGATAGCTTTGCGCCATGACCGAATTTGTCGACGTTGTCATCGTGGGAGCCGGCATCTCCGGCATCAGCGCCGCTTGGCATCTACAGGACCGCTGTCCATCCAAGAGCTACGCGATCCTCGAACGCCGGGACAACCTCGGGGGCACTTGGGACCTGTTCAAATACCCCGGTATCCGTTCGGACTCCGACATGTTCACGCTGGGATTCCGGTTCAAGCCCTGGACCGCGGAGAAGGCGATCGCCGATGGTCCCGACATCGTGGCCTACTTGAAGGAAACCGTCGCCGAATACGGAATCGACAGGAAAATCCGCTACGGCCACCATGTGAAGTCCGCCGACTGGTCCGACGCCGACGGTCGCTGGACGGTCATCGTCGAACGTGATGGAGAGCAGGTCGAGATCTCCAGCCAATACCTGATGGCCTGCAGCGGCTACTACAACTACGACCAGGGGTTCTCGCCTGAGTTCACGGGCTCCGAGGATTTCGAGGGCACCATCATCCATCCGCAGCACTGGCCCGAGGACCTCGATTACGCGGGCAAGCGCATCGTGGTTATCGGCAGCGGTGCCACCGCCGTCACCCTGATCCCAGCCCTTGCGGATTCGGGCGCAGGGCAGCTGACGATGCTGCAGCGGTCACCGACGTTCATCGCTGCGCTACCCGACGTCGACCCGTTCACGGTCCAGACCAACAAACACCTGCCGCAGAAGGCGGCCTACGTACTGAACCGTTGGAAGAGCATTCTGCTGCAATCCGTCCAGTACCGGATCGCCCGCCGCTTCCCGGACACGTTCCGAAAGCAACTGCTGACGATGGCCCGCCACCGACTGCCCGAAAATTTCGACGTCGATAAGCACTTCAATCCGCGTTACAACCCATGGGATGAACGAGTCTGCTTGGCGCCCAACGGAGATCTGTTCAAAACCATCCGCGCCGGCAAGGCCGAGGTCGTGACCGACACAATCGAGCGCTTCACGAAAACCGGGATCAAACTGACCTCCGGGAAACACCTCGACGCCGACATCATCGTCACGGCAACGGGTCTGAACCTTCAGCTGTTCGGCGGGGCTGCGGTATCGCGTAACGGCGAGGAGATCGAACTCAACAAGACGATGGCATACAAGGGCATGATGCTCACTGACATGCCCAACCTGGCCTTCACGATCGGATACACCAACGCGTCGTGGACCCTCAAAGCCGACCTGGTGTCGGAATTCTTCTGTCGGTTGATCAACCACATGGATGCCAACGGCCTCGACACCGTCGAGGCCCGACACCCTGGTGACAGCGTTGACGCGTATCCGCTGATGGACTTCACCCCCGGTTACGTGCTGCGGGCGCTTGACTATTTACCCAAGGCGGGCTCTCGGGCTCCCTGGCGGCTCAAGCAGAATTACCTGCTCGACCTGCAGCTGATCCGCCGTGGCAAGGTCGACGACGCAGCGCTGACATTCTCCAGACACCGGGTGCCGGCCGTCACGTCGGCGTAGCCGGCCCTACTAACTTCCGGCAGCGACTACGACTATTCCGTCGTCGTCGCTGTAGGCAACCTGTCCTGGCAGAAACACCACGCCGCCGAACTCGACAGCCGCATCGCGCACGCCAGCACCGGTTTTCGCGCTCTTGCGCGGGTTCGCACCCAGTGCCTTGATGCCGATATCGAGCGTCCGTAGGATCGCCGAGTCGCGCACAGCGCCGTTGATGATCAGACCTGACCACCCGTTGGACTGGCCGAGCCCGGCGATGACATCCCCGACCAAGGCGGCATGTACCGATCCCTCCCCGTCGATCACCAATACCCCGCCATCGCTGGGCTCGCAGAGCACCGTCTTGAGCAACGCGTTGTCCTCGAAGCACCGCACCGTGGTGATCTGGCCCGCGAACTGCGACCGGCCACCATATTGGCGAAGCTGCAGATCGCAGCTGCGGACATCTGAGCCGATCTCGTCGACCAGGTCAGCGGTGGGGCGCGGCGTAATGGTCACCGCGCCAGTATCTCAGGCCTGCTGACCGCCGCGCCGGGCCAGGTACAGTACCGCCAGGATCGCGAGTAGCCCGGCGATTACCGCGGCAGCGACCGGAAGACGAGACGCATCGTTGCCGTCGCGCTGGGCCGGCGGACGACTGGAAACGGTGTTACTCGCCGCCGCCACGGTTGATTTCGCTTGTGCTGCTGTCTCTTTCGCGGCTGAGGTCAAACTGCCGTTTGAGTCCGCGCGCGGCGCAGGCGCAGGGGGGGCTGTGTTTGCGGCTGCCTTCTTGGCGGGGGCCGCGTTGCCGGCCGGCGCCTTCTTAGCGGAACTGGTTTTCTTGGCCGGCGATTTCTTGGCGGGACCGGCCTTCTTGGTGGGACTGGCCTTCTTGCTGGGGTTAGCCTTTTTCGCGGGTGCTGCTTTCTTCGCGGCGGGGGCCTGATTGGCCGGGGGTGCCGACGGCTCTTGCGGGGGTGTGCCATCGGGGTCTTCGTTGGGCCGGTCGGGCTGGTCTGCCATGTCGCTGCTCCTTATTGAGTGATCTGCACCCGGCAGTCCACAACATCATGCCAGGGGCCGGGAACCGGATGGTTTTCGGTGCCAAACGCTGTCATGCAGTAACCGCCAGCGTGGCAGCCATCGCCAGCACAACGGCCATCAATGCGAGTTCGCTGTACGCGCGTGATCTTGAGACTACGGCGGTGGTTCGGTGGGCTCGGGCGGCAGGGAGCCAGCTCCCCCGATTGCACCAGGCCAGGACCATGAGCGCCGCGGTCAGTATGAGCTTGGCAGACAGCACCCTGCCGTAGCCAGTTGCGTACAGATCGCTGGGTGAGCCGATCACCACCGACGCACCGAGGACACCTGCGGCAAGCAGCACCGAGACACACAGCAGCGACAGCTGGGAGAATCGCGGCAATACCCGGGCCCATTGACCACGGTGTTCGACAGTGAGGACCAGCGCTGCCAGCACGCCGCACCACAAGGCAGCCGCTAGGGCGTGCACCGCGATCGAGGCGCCCCCCCACGAGCTATTCGACAGGTGCCCGGTGAGCGGGTGACCCACGATGCCGACGCCCGTGAGGCCGGCGGCCACCACGCGCGCGGGACCTGAGTGCGCTGCCACGGTTGCGAGCACACATACCGCCGCGGCTGTGGTGAGCGAAATCAGGCCGGCGCGTCCCGGCGCCGTATACAGCGCGAACTCGACGGCGGTGTGCATTCTCAGCCCCGTGATGTCGGCTCCCGCCGCCCGTGCACCCGCTAGTACGAGCCGGACGAGTTCGGCGATGAGCCACACTGCCGATGCGGTCACCAACGGCGCCGAAGCACCCCGGATGAACTCTTCGCGGCGCCGGCCGGTGTCCAGGGCGGGCACTGCGGCCAGACCCAGCGTGAGGACGGCTGCGCCGTCGGCGACCGCCCTGACCAACGCCGGGGTGAGTGACGTGGCCGGATAGGCCAGTGCCCACGCCATCACGCACGCAGACCCGGTGACGAGCACAGCGCCTGTGACCACGAGGCGGTGGGTCACTTGCGGCGCCGAACCGCCAAAATCGCTCCGACCGCCACCAACCCCGAGGCTGCCGCCACGAACGGCCACACCGGCAGCCCTTCGGTGGTGGTGTCCGCCCGAGGCGGTGCAGGTGTGGCGGGAGGCGGCGCCGACTTGGCCGGCGGTCCGTCGCTTGCCGGGGCGGTGGAGATGAGACGGTAGGACCACGAGCCAGACACGACGTGCCCGTCGGCAGACGTTGCCCGGTAGTTCACCGCGTAGTCTCCGGTGGGGCCGCCGGGCCGCACCGCAACGCTGATCACCGCGTCGTCAACACCGGGTGGGCCGTCAGACCAATCGGCGCCGTCGGGTCCGATTACGGTCATCGCTGCGAATTGAGCCTGCATGGGCTCGTTGAATGTCGCGCTCACCCGCTGCGGTTGTTCGGTCAGCACAGCGTTCTCTTCCGGATCGCTCGCGATGCGCGCGGCGTGGGACCACGCCGCGCCCGCGTACGCCAGGGCGACTCCCATGAGGGCGGCCGTCAAGCATGCTACGGCGATCAAGTGGACCACCCTTAGCGGCCTGAAATACGTTGTCTGCATTCGACACTGGCTTTCTCGATCGTCAGGAGGCCGGCCTGCGCGCCGACATCCGAGGGGCGCAGCACAGCCGACGGGTCAGACCACGCCCAAACGGGCCATGAGGTCGGCGTCGATCCCGTCGAGCTGCTCATCGATCGCCGCGTGCGCAGCCCGCCGGTGTTCTGGCGGCATGTTCTCAGCGGCGGTGACCGCGGCCGCGAGATCGCTGAGCCGCTCGGTAATGGCTGCGACGAACTGCTTGGACTCGGGGTCCTTGGCCGCCTTCGACTTCTTGTCCGACAGCTGGCGCAGCGACTGTTCGGCGCCGGCGATCCGTGCCGAAAGACGGGCGCCATGCCCAGAGAAGTGCCCGAGCTGGCTTAGTGGAATACCCAGCTTATCGGCGCGACGCTCATCGATCAGCCCGCGCGCGGCGATAGACGCGCGGTAGGCCAGGGGCACCACCACTGGGGCTAGCAAACGTGAGACAGTAAGCGTTCTACGAACCCGCGTGGGCGATAACAACTTACCCTCGCGGGCTGTTTTCAAGCCCGTTTCAGCAACCTTGATGGCTGCCCTGTCGCTATCGCGCTGCGCCTTGAGTTGGGACTTGAGGGCGCGCGCTTGCGCCTTCTGTTCCGACTTGAAACGGCGGACCTCGTTCTTGGCCGACAGTTTCGCTTCGAGTTTGGCCCTCGTCTTGATTGCCCGAGCCTCGGCCTTTCGGACCGCGCGGGCCTCGGCCCTTCGGGCAGCGCGGGATTTGCGTTGCTTGAACAGACTCATCCCTGCCGCCTCTCCGATCTTTTGGTCGACACATCCCGCCGGGTATCCAGCGGCAGCGCTGATCAAACCCTAGCGTTCGGCGTTATCGGGGGTCGCCGCGACCCAACAACCAATGTGTTCGAGTTTCTCAGCAAACTATAGGAGGCGGTTGTGCAAGAATTGATCTATTCGTCACTGCTCGCCCTGCCGGCGTGAGTAGCAGCGTGAGCAGCAGGTCCTGGACAGTAACGAGAGGAGGTCCGATGCCCGCGAGTCGCCAGGTCACTGGAGCGGTAAGTGAGGTACTCGATCTCGCACCGAAGCACGGTGAAGTTACGCTGGCTCGGCTGGTCGCGGCGGTAGGGGAGAACCGCGGCAGACCGATTGAAATTTCGACCGCCGACCTTCCGCCGGGCGTGTGCGGCCAGTGGCGGCAGTACTCGGAACGCGACGAGTTTCTGGTACAGGAAGGCCTTCCCACCTGGGATCGCACCCTTGCTCACGAACTTGGCCACCTCGTACTCGGCCACGAGGGCACACCGGTCGTGCAAGCGGCCAGGGACAACACCGAGGCGGCTACTTTCGAGCTGATCGGCTACATGCTCAACCAGCGGACCGGTTGCATGGGTCCTAGCGGCGAGGAACAGGAGCAGGAAGCCGAGGATTTCGCGGCGTTGCTCATCTACCGGCTGGGTCGGCTTCCCTCGGACCGCGCTTCCATCGTCCAGATCCGCCTCGGAGAGGCGTTTGGTTGATCGTTTGGGTGATTGCCGGCCTCCTCGGCTTGGCTACCGGCCTGCGCATCGGGTGGTCGTTGGTCAACAAGCAATCGCTAGTCAGCACGGCGATGATTCTGGCCCTCGGCAGCCTGGGCGTCGTCGCGGCGCTCAATTGGCAGCCGCTGACATTGCTGATCGACACCTTGCTGCGGTGGCCCAACATCTCGATCGGGCTGAGCCAAGTGGCGCTGATCGGCTGCGCGGCCGGCAGTTGTGTCATGATCACCACGGTCTCGTCGAGTCGGGCGCCGGCGGCCGCCAGGAAGATCGCCATTGCGCAATACAGCGTGGCAGCGTTGATCGCGACGGCCAGCCTGGTCGTGTTTTTCTCCGACGGGCGACAGGCCGAGATGGCGCCCAAGGAGTACCTAAAGCAGAACCTCAGTTCGAGCGGCGCTTCGCTGTCCTGGCTGCTTCCGCTGCTGTATGCATTGTTGGCGCTCAGCCTGGTGGCGTGGGCAGGGCTTCGGCACTCCAACCGCACCCGCCGCGGCCGGGCGCTGTTCCTATTCACGATAGGGATCGTCCTGATCGTGCTTGCGCTGGCGTTCGTCCTGCTGCGTGCCGTCGGGACGAGCGGTCTTGTGGGGATAGGCACCGCTGCGACACTGCTGGGTTGTGCGATGCTCATCGTCGCGGCCGGGTCGCTGCTGCCCAGCGTCGAAGACTGGATTGGGGCGCGGCGCGAGCTGCGTACGATCCAACCGCTCCTTGACGAGCTTGGCCGCCGACAGCCCGATGTCGGAATCGGCGTTCGTCCTCGCGGTCCATTGGCATTCCGGGTAGCCGAGCGGATGTCCTTGATCTCCGATGCGTTGTTTCTGGAGGCATCAGCCGCTGACAGCGAGCTACGCCACATTCTGGAGGGGACTCCCGACGACAGCGAGCTACGCCACATTCTGAAGGCGGCTCCCGACGACAGCGAACTAAGCCACATTCTGAAGGCGGCTCCCGACGACAGCGAACTAAGCCACGTCGACTCCGGCGCGACGGTGCTTGCGTTCAAGGGTAGGAACGCTGATCATGCCGGCGACCCGAGTGGCGATGCAGACGCCGGTGAACTCAGCGATGCAGACGCCAGCGATCAGAGTGAACCTCCGAGTAGCCCGCTGAGCGAGGTCGGAAATCTTGCAAACCTGACCGCACCGGAGGTACCGCCGAGCGATCAGGCGGAGGCCATCGCCCGCTGGATCCATCAGGGGAGCGAAGGCGCGGCTCATGATGACCGCGTGGAGTTCCCCGGCCTTGCGTGGTTACGCCAACCCGCTGACTACTCAGACCGCGAATGGATACTTGAGATTGCCCGTCAATACCAACGGCTTACGCGCTGCGCCGACAGCCTCGACGCAGCGCTCTAACGCAGGGTTATGAATTAGCCGACTCTCGGCCAGGCCCCGCGGCCGGGCTAACTGTCCAGGTTCTCGCGCCGGCGCAGTTCGTCCACCTTCGACGAGACGTCCTGCCTGGCCTCCGGGGAAAGTCCGACAGTGCGCGCCGCAATCCGGCGGACACCCTCGTCACGCATTCCGGCCAGCCACGTGAGCTCCCTATCGAGCTTCTCGTAGTACTCGTCGTCGGTGAAGTACGCAGGCTTGATCCGGAAGAAGTTGGCAAGCGCCGCCATAGTTGCCACAGACGGGTTCGTTCGGTTGCCGGACCGCAGCTGTGACAGGTAAGGAGCCGACATAGTGACCCCTTCGGCCTTCAGTGCGGCGATCACTTCGGCCGAGGTATGGGGGCCCCGTCCGGGGGGATACACCACGTCGAACAGGCGATTAAGGCGAGCGGAGAACGTATTGCTCATTGGACTGACCTCCAGATGCAACCGAGCGGATATAGGGGTGGCGTATTTGCTGATCATCGTAGTCATAGTTAGGTCTACAGCCAAGTGCAAACCGAAGAAATATTAACCTGGTTCGCGGCGCGGGGCTATCACTTTCGCGATGAACGGTTGTATTGGGACCTCGGAACCCGCCCGAACACGGTGTGTTCAAGCAAAGAAGCTAAGGCGCCGGGGCAATGATCGGCCAGCCCTTTGGGCCGCCCGCCGCAGCGCTAGGTGAGTTACCTGCCCTGGGCAACTTCAGGGGATTCGGCGCTTCCGTGTCCCTGCGTTTGCTGGGTAGCCCGGCCAGGGTCGGGCGAAGGCGAGCTGGGACACGCGGGTCAAGCGTCGGCAGCGGTGGCGTGCGTTGGAGTGTCCGGTGACAATCCCTCGAGCACAGGTGGTGCTGCCAGATCACGGTTTCGACACCAAGCCGCCGTGGCGCCGGCGGTGGCGAGAGTCGCCACGGTGCCGGTGACCGCGGCAGCCAGCCACGGCAGCCCCAGGCCACCGTCAAAGAACAGGTATAGACCGAATAGCAGAAACAGCAGGCCCGCCAGCCCGTGCAGCCACCGCGCCGGCAGCCGTTTGTGCATAAGTGATCCGACGGCGATGGCGGCCCCATTGGCCAGCACCATCCCGATCGTTGCGCCAATCCACACTCCGGCCCAGTTCTGATCGCTGGCCAGCGCGACGGTTGCCAGCATGGTTTTGTCACCCAGTTCGGCAAGTACAAACGAGGAGACGATCGGGAATAGGGCGAACCTTGGCACGAGGACGTGTGCCACTTCGTTGTCGTTCTGGGCGCCTGCACACCAGGTCCATATCGCGAACAACACGAAAGCGATGGCCGCCACGAATGCAATAGGGCGTTGCGGGAGGGTCAGGCCCAGAGAATGTCCGACGGCGACCGACAGGCCATGCACCAGCAGTGAGGCGACTCCGACCCCGGAGAGCACTACCCACCAGCGGTGGCGTAGCGCGTAGGTCATGGTGATCAGTTGTGACTTGTCGCCGAGTTCGGCGACGAACACCACTGCAAGACTGACGAGGATCGCAGTGAACATCGGACAGACCTTTCGACGCTCCGCCGACAGGTCGATTCGCATCACCGGTCAGGCTTTGGCCGAAGGTCTTGCCCACCACATCCTCTGCCGAAGTGTGGTTCGCCGGCCGGGCTCACGCCAGTATGTCGACTCGACGATTGGGGGCTACTCCCCTTCGC
Source organism: Actinomycetes bacterium (assembly GCA_022600605.1). Classification (GTDB taxonomy): domain Bacteria; phylum Actinomycetota; class Actinomycetes; order Mycobacteriales; family Mycobacteriaceae; genus Mycobacterium. Next base: position 36,341 of record JAHZKD010000089.1, on the reverse strand, counting down.
TAACCCAACCGATGTTAGTCAGCGATTCGCGAAACCACCACCGGGGAAGGTGATTTCGGACGTCCGAAATGAACGTTGCTCGATCCGGATATTAGAGTTGGACAGTGCTTACGCCGCAAGGAGCATAGCCAGAATTGCGGTGTCGGGGTGGCTGATCGGGTCAACGCCGACGCGGCTGACCATCGACGTCACCGTGCCGTCCAATTCAGCCTCCACCCATGCAGCGCGGTGTTCCAGGCCAAGGTGTGGCAATCCGGGCAGTAGCACGCATCCTGAGGCTGCTCCGTTGCATTCGGGAAGTGACGGTGTGGTCTCCGAAGGAGGATGCAGCATCAGCAGCGCTGGGGGTTGGTGATCCGCGAAATGGCCAGGGGTCATTGCAGATTCACCGACTACGGTGCCCTCGGCAAGTACGATTCCGACAGTGCCCGGTTCTGGTTCCTCGGGCAATTCCTCCCGCGCCCCGAAAATCGTTGTCGTGGAGAGTAGTCCCGGCAGCGACGCAACCCGAACCGCGACCATGAGAAGCTGCGCCCATTCCTTGGTCGAATCCGGCCAGCGGCCCGAAACCACGAAACCCTTGAGAGACCCACGAGAATGAAACGGGACGATCTCGATCGCCCGGCCGGATCCTGAAGCCATTGCGCCTCCTGGCATCTTTGAAGCAAATGCCTGACTCGACTGTGGGTCGATGAACTCAGAATGAGCCAGATCCCCCCTGGCACGCAAGGGGACACGAGTGCTAACCGCGAAAAAAAGAAACCCGGCTCGGTCTTGGACCGAGCCGGGACGCGTTTGGTGGCGTGCGCAGGTTACCCGTCAGGCAGGTGGGTAGACCCCCATACCCTTGGCCTTCTCCGTCTGCCAGAAGATGCCGGAGATTTCGTCGATGGTCTTCAAGAGCTTTTCCGCGACAGCCACATCGAGAGACTTCTTGACGTCGCCCGCGCCATGGACGCCGTCCCAGAACAGCTGGTGCAGATTGGGGAATTGCTCGAAATGTTCCTTGGTGAAGAAATCGGCCCACAACACCATCAGGTGGTGTTTCACTTCTTCGGCCCGCTGCTCCTTGATAAGAATCGCGCGGATCTTGAAGTGTTCGTCTTCGGACTCGTGGTACTTCTTGAGCGTCTTGAGGCAAGAGAGCGCCTCGATCTTGGCCTGCGCAGGGTCGTAGACGCCGCAGTACAAATCGCAGTGGGCATGGGCGGGTGTGGCATTGGAGAACAGTCGATGCAGCATGTCTCTTAACTTACCCTTTGGACATGCGCCGAAACCATCGACTGTGCCTTGCGTTCGGTCGCTGGCGGATAAAGCGATTTGTGGTCGTGGAGGATTCCATGCGCCCGACGCTCAAGCCCGGTGACGGACTGCTGACGTTGCGCGGCGGCAGGCCGCGGGAGGGTGAGCTGCGAGTGTTTCCCGACCCCGGGTCTTCGCTGTACCTGGTCAAGCGCGTCGGCGCGGTGCGCCGGTCGGCGTCGGGAACCGAGTTCGACGCGCGGTCGGACAATGCGGGCGCGCCAGGTGCTACCGACTCACGCGAGTTCGGATGGGTGTCGGCAGCGGAGTCCTACCGAGTGATGTGGAAAGTTCGAGCGCCTGCGGAGCGTTAGGGTCAGAGCAGGACGATCAGCGCAAGGGTACCCAGCAACACGAGGGCTATGAGCCCCGCCCGCAGGAGCGCCATTGTCTGGCTGCGTTCGTAAGTCTCCGGGCGGGACGGCCACCGTGACGGCGGCACGGCGGACCCCGAGTCCGTCGGTGATGCCATCAGCTACTCCTCGCCCGCACGCAAACACTTTATCCACGGAGTTCGGTCACAGGGTGACCATAGTGATAGTGATCATACCGTCTCTTTTTCGTTACCGAGAAATCGAGCACACGTTGCTGTGGGCTGGATCGGCTGCCTGATTGCCTAAATGCTTAGCCCTACGAGCTATTTCGCTCTGGCGGTACCGCCCCCTGTTGATCGCCGCGGCGTTGCGGCCACACGTTGTCCACAGCGCGGTGCTGGATCGCATCGACCTAGCGGCTCACAGCTGGTAGGCGATCTTAAGAGCCTGTGGATGAAGCTGTGGAAACTGTGGATAGCCCGCGGATTGCTACAGGTACTTCCGGTCCCGTCGGGTGTGCCGGTACTGCCGGCCACGTCGGGTGTGCCGGCACTGCCAGTCCCGTCGGGTGTGCCTTCCGTGTCACCATGGGTTCATGGATGACACGGCTGTGCCGGAAGTGGCGATCATCGACTTGCCGACGAGTTTCGGCCCAGCGGAAGTGCTGCTCGACGTGCGCGAGGATGACGAGTGGCGGCGTGGCCATGCGCCGGGCGCGCAGCACATTCCCATGGGTGACGTCCCGGCCCGGATGGCTGAGATCGACGCCGACGCCGAACTGTATGTGATCTGCCTCGCTGGCGGGCGGTCGCAGCGGGTCGCGCAGTACCTGGCCCGCAACGGCTATGAGGCTGCCAACATCGCCGGTGGCATGTTGGCGTGGGCCCGGTCTGGACGCCCCGTCGTGACCGAGGAGGGCGGCGTGGGCACGCTCTGAACCGGCTGCGTTCTGAGCCTCATAGAGACACCCCATTAGGCTGATCGGATGATCCAGGTGTGTTCCCAGTGCGGGACGCGGTGGAATGTGCGCAACCGGCAGCGGTCCTGGTGCCCGCGATGCAATGGTGCGCTGCTCCCGCCCTCGGGCTCCGCCGGCCAGACGCAGTGGGGGCGGCAGCAACAACAGCAGCCGCAACCGCAACCGAGACAGCGGCGTCTGGGCCCTATGCTCCCGTCCGGGTACCGGTGGGTCGCGGTGCGGCCGGGCGCGCCGCCACCGCCCCGCCGCCAGCCGCGCGCCCTCGGCCCGACGCCCCGCTATCTGACCATCCCTCGGTGGGGTCTGGTCGAGCACTTCAGTGCACCCACCGAGCAGAAGCAGTTACGCGGCGGCCCGTCGGCAACCGCGGTGCGGATGACGTTGGTAGCAACGATGGCGGTTCTCGGCGCGGCAGCCTTCATCCACGTGGTGCGCTATGTGCTGCTGATCGTCAACCGCACGGTATTGCTCAACCCGTGGGTTGCGGGCGCCGCGACGTGGTTTGGCGTCGCAGCCAGCGTCGTGGCGATGTTCATGGTCGTGGCGAGCGTGCTGCTCCTCACGAACTGGCTGATCGCGAGACGGTCGGCTGCGTTCGGGCACCTCGGTCGTCGGGAACCAAGATCGATCTGGGCGCTGCGCGCGGGTTGTCTGGTGCCGGTCGTGAACCTGGCATGGGCACCGGTGTACGTCATCGAGTTGGCCGAAGCTGAGGCGCGCCTGAAATGGCTTCGCCGGCCAATCGTGGTGTGGTGGGTGGTCTGGGTGTTCAGCACCGCGGTGTCGATCTTCTCGATGGCAACCAGCTTCACCACCGATTCCCAGGGTATTGCCGACAACACTGTGACCACGATCGTGGCGTACTTGCTGGCGCTGGCAGCTCTGTTGCTGGCGCTGCAGGTCGTCCTTGGTTTCGAGCGTCAGCCAGTAGAGCGGCCGTCGAAGCGTTGGGTGATGGTCGCAGACGCTTTGGCTGCCGCAGATCCGGCAGAACCAGGGTCTACGGTTGAGCCTGAAGGGCGAAACCCGGCAGCATAGCCCTATGAGCTCTGGCGAGACCTTCGGAGGCCACCCATTCGTGGTGGCGCACCGCGGCGCCTCAGCGGACCGTCCAGAGCACACCGTGGCCGCCTACCTGCGGGCCCTCGAGGAGGGTGCGGAGGGGGTCGAATGTGATGTTCGGCTCACCCGGGACGGCCACCTGGTCTGCGTGCACGACCGCAGCCTGGACCGCACTTCCACCGGAACCGGTCTCGTCAGCGAGATGACGCTCGCCCAACTACGCGACCTGGACTACGGCGAGTGGCATCCCAGCTGGCGCGCCGACGGCAGTCACGGCGACACCGGGTTATTGACCCTCGAGGACCTTGTCAGGTTGGTGCTGGACTGGAATCGGCCGATCAAAATCTTCATCGAGACCAAGCACCCAGTGCGCTACGGCGCTTTGGTGGAGAGCAAGTTGCTGGCCTTGCTGCATCGTCACGGCATCGCCTCGCCGGCCTCGGCGGACCTGTCGCGGGCCGTGGTGATGTCGTTCTCTGCCGCGGCGGTGTGGCGAATCCGACGGGCCGCACCGATGCTGCCGACGGTGCTGCTCGGTGAGACATCCCGCTATCTGGGGGGAAGCGCCGCGACCACTGTCGGGGCGACCGCGGTTGGCCCCTCCATCGCAACTTTGCGCGAGCACCCCGAGTTGGTGGACCGCGCGGCCGCGCAGGGGCGTGCGCTGTACTGCTGGACGGTCGATCACTACGAGGACGTGCAGTACTGCCGGGACCTCGGCGTGGCCTGGATCGCGACGAACTATCCGGGTCGCACCAAGATCTGGCTGCAGAACGGGCTCACTGGCGCAGACCGGGATTGAGACGCACCAATACAGATTGAGACGCACTATAAGTGATGGAGGCGCGCCAATATTGGCGTACGTCAGGGGTGAGCAGCCTCCAGGAGGTCTGGGGGTATCGGCGAGTCGGAGTTTAAGGCCGAGAACAGGCGCTGCGCGGCTTCGCTGTCCCACACCACGACAGAGCCCGACATGTTCTCGGTGAGCTCGCCGATCGGCACTGTCACCGTCGTGATGTGGCCGCGCAACGTCCACGCCAGGGTCACTAGATCCCAGATGTGATCGCCTTCGCCCACGGTGACGGTGTTGGCGGCTGCGCGTGCCATCGGGTACCACCGCAGCGGGTTGAGGAGCACTTCGGGGCTGATGGCTCGGTGCACGAGCGCCGCCATGAATTCGCGTTGGTTGGCCATCCGGTCCAGGTCCGCGCGCGGGGTGGCGCGGCTGCGCACAAAGCCCAGCGCGGTGCGGCCGTCGAACTTCTGGCATCCTGCCGGCAGCTCGATCCCGGCGAGCGGATCGCTGATGGGTTCGGAGGGGCACATCGTTACGCCGCCGACCGCATCGACCAGGCGCGCGAAACCGCCGAAGCCGATCTCGGTGTAGTGGTCGATGCGTACCCCGGTGGCCTGCTCGACGGTCTGCACGAGCAGGGCTGGGCCCCCGACCGTGAACGCGGTGTTGACCTTGTCGCTGCCGTAGTCGGGAATGGGCAGGTACGAGTCTCGCGGGATCGACACCAACGTCGCCGGTGTGCTGGAGCCGATCCGGGGGATGTGCACCATCATGATGGTGTCGGTGTGGCTGCTGCCGAGGTCACCTCCGGTGCTGAGGTCGGCCTGCTGTTCGGGCGTTAAACCCTCACGGCCGTCGGAGCCGACAATGAGCCATGTGCTGCCGGCGCCCTGAGCCGGCCGGTCCGGATAGTTGCTCAGCGCCGGTGTTCGGGTGAGCGACGAATCCACCCACGCACCCATGGCGACGGCAGTGACAGTAAACGCGAGTAGACACACCAGCAGGAGCCGGCCATACCGGCGCATTCGTCGGGGCTTGCGCGCGGGTGGCGCAGGTGGCGCGGGTGGTGTCCTGGCGGGCGGAGGTGCGCGGCGAGTCGGTGGTGCTGGCCGGTGTGGGGGTGGCGGCGGTCCAGCTTTGGTTTGAGGTGGCGGTGGTGCCGGCCGGTGTGGGGGTGCCGGCGGTGTTTGCGGGCTCGGCGGCCGGGCGGGACGGTAATTGGGGTCGCGGCGAAGGACCTGCGGCGGCTCGTGGCGGCCGGGTGCTCCTCCCGGAGGAGGGGGAGGAGCCGGCCCCGGAAAAGGGGGCCGCTTGTCGGTCACAGCAAGAATGTACGTGCCCACCGGGCCCAAGCGGCGCACCGTGGCCAGTGATCAGCGCAACCAATCGAGGTGACCGGCCAGCAGGGAGTATCCGACGAAGGCGACGGCGTCGATCAGCGTGTGCGCAATGATCAGCGGCCACAGCCTTCCGGTGCGCTGCCAGGCATACCCGAAGACCACCCCCATCGCGACGTTGCCCAGACCCGCCCCGAACCCCTGGTACAGGTGGTAGATCCCCCGCAGCAAGCTCGAGATCGCCAGGGCCAGCCAGGGGTTGATTCTCAGCTGCTGCAGCCGGGTAAGTAGGAACCCCACCACAATCACTTCCTCGGCCCAGCCGTTACCGAAGGCCAACAGCAGCAGCATCGGGATCCGCCACCAGGTGTCGTAAAGCTCGGCGGGTTCCACAGAAGCGTTCACACCGAGCATCCGCGCGATCTGGTACAGCGCCAGGCCGGGAACGCCGATGAGGACGGCGAGCCCGACGCCGCCGACAACGTCTGGGCAAGGGCGGATTCGACCCAGTCCGATCTGCGCGGGGCTGAAACCGCTGCGCCACAACAGATATACCGCCAGTGCGCCCCACGCCAGTAGCTGGAATAGGCTGGCCAAGTTCAGGCCGAGGTCAATGAGCGCGTACGGCGAGCGGCTTGGGTTAAGCGCCACGGTCTGGCCCGAGAGGCCGAGTAGCACGCCTTCGATCAGGTGCAGTATCGCGATGTAGGCGCTCAGGCCAAACGACACTGCCAACACGACAGCGATCTCGATGCGCACCACACGCCGCTGCGCATCGGTGAGGTCATCCTCGGGCCCGGTCACCGCAGCAACGCTAGCGCGATGGCGACGACCTCGTGGTGCTCAGGCGCCGCGGGCGCGCACCCCATTGAGGAACGGGCACCCCCTCAGTACTCGGAGCGCCTGGTTCAATCCGGTGACATCGTCCACCGGCCTGGCGAATGGCAGCCGGACATCGTGGTCACCGTCGTCACCCTCGACCCGAAGCTGCAACCCGTATCGGTCCAGGCCCAGCGGCCGCACGCGTCCGCGGCGCAAGGACGTGGGAAGCCTGCTGGCAAGTCGTTCAACGACGTCGCGATGTGCGGATTCCATATGCTGGAGCCAGCACGATTCCATGGCGCAGAAAGGGTCCGGGCGCGCCGCCAGCAGTACGTTCGGTGCCACGGATTCGGCGCCGGTTGCATCGGCAACCACCACGGATTCGATCATGAGGCGCATGAGCGCATAGCGGACGGCATCTGACTCTGCGGCGGTGGCAGAGCAGTTGGCCTGGGTACGGACCTGCAGCAGAGCAGGATTGGGGTCGGAGGTTGCCACCAAATCGAGCAGGTCGGGCAGCTCGCCTGTCGGGATGTCTTGCAGCCTGCCCTGGATCCACACCAGCGCCCTCACCGGCTCGCGCAGCGGAAGGGGCGCGTAGTCGGTTATTTCGAGCATCGCGTGCGCGCCGGGGTTGCCGGCAGCGACGACCATCGCAGCTGCATCGCTGTGGACCGGCACGGTTACTGCGAACGACCCGTCGGCGAGCAAGTGATGCACGGGCGTGGGGGCCGGGTCGGCGGCTTCGACGACAAGCATCGCACCTGTCCTCCGCGCGCAGGCGCTACGGATCCGTTCCGCCGCGGTCGGTGCCGGTGATGCCATCGAGCCGTCCTTTGATAGTGAAGTGAGCCTAACCTAACTAAGTGGCTGTTTCCACGCAAGGTCCCCGCTGCGGTGCGCACGCCGAGCCGGGCTCAATCTCTGTCGCCCATTAGCACGCCGGGCCGGGCTCAATCTCTGTCGCCCATTAACTGAATGACCCTGACAAGCAACCCTGTTCGCCCGATCACCCGCGAGGCAACCGGCCCGATGGGCCGGGTGTCCACCGCAGCAGGGACACTGAACTACGCTGACTGGCACCCGGTTGGCGGAGAGGACCATGCGATGCGCTTCAACCCACCACCGAACTGGCCGCCGCCGCAAGAGGGGTGGGTTCCGAGCCCGGGTTGGACCCCGGATGCCTCCTGGCCACCTCCCCCACCCGGGTGGCAGCTGTGGATTGACGACGAAGCCTCAGGACGCCCGCCGGGAGGTCGCACCCCACGCAAGGTCGTCATCGGCCTGTGCGTAGCCGCGGCAGTCATCGTGGCCATCGGAGTGACGACGATAATCGTCGCGTTTCAACGGTCCGATACACCTGTCTCGGATGAAGACCAGATACGCGACACTCTGAACTCGTTGGCCGAGGCATACAACAATGCCGACCACGACTCCTATCTGAACTACTTCTGCCCGGCGGAACGGTCCGGTCTCAGCGACGCGGCAGAATTGCGCCACGATCGCGCCGAAACCGGCCGCATCGACTTCGACATCATCGCCATCGAAGTCACCGGTGACACCGCGAAAGTAACAGCGACGGCATCCGTCGAGAACGAGGATGAGCCAGACACCGACACGTTGGACTTCGTGAAGCAGGATGGGCGTTGGATGTTGCTGCTATTCGGCGACGAGTGCTGAGGGCTGCGCTAGTTAACCCCGAGGAGAGTGGAAATGCCGCAAGTCACCCTCAGCCAGGCAACGATCGACTACCGGGTACTCGGACCAGAGGATTCGCCGCATCCTCCCGTGCTGTTCATCCACGGCATCCTGGTCGATCACCGTCTGTGGACTGAGGTATCAGAAGGATTGGCGAGAAGGGGATTTCGTTGCATACTGCCCACCTTGCCCCTGGGCTCCCACACCGTCCCGATCGACAAAAACGCCGAGTTGTCGCCCATCTGGGTTGCGACACTCATCGGCGACTTCATCACCGAGCTCGACCTCACGGATGTGACTCTGGTCGGTAATGACACCGGTGGCGGACTGTGCCAACTCGTCATCGACGCCTATCCCGAACAGGTCGGCCGCCTAGTTCTGACCAATTGTGACGCCTTTGATGTCTTCCCGCCCTTTCCCTTCACTGCCATCTTCGCCGTGCTGCGCGGCCCCAAGTCCATCCGATTGATACTCGGACAAATGCGATGGAAAGCGCTGCGGCACTCGCCGCTCGGCTTCGGCCTGCTCGCCAGTAACCCAGACCCGGCCCTCACAGCCTCTTGGCTCGAACCCTGCCGCACCGACGTTCGCATCCGCAGCAATCTCACAACGCTGCTACGGCATGTCAGCGCCACCGATCTCACCGACGTGTCGACCCGCTTCCCGCAATTCACCAAACCTGTCGTATTGGTGTGGGGAATGGCCGACCGTTGCTTCACTGTGTCCCTGGCGAAGAGGATGGATGCGCTGTTTCCAAACTCGACCCTTGTCGAGGTACCGGGGGCAAAGACCTTCGTATCCCTCGATGAACCCGGGGCTGTCATCGACGCAGTCGCCGGCGTGGGCGCCCAGTGAGCCGCTCCCACCGACCTGAGTATTGGGCCTGCCTGTGCTCCTAGGTGGTGCAGCGCAATGGGATTACCAAAGCGAACCGATACGCTAGGGCAGTGCCCGGCATCGCCTATCTCGGCCCCGAAGGAACGTTCACCGAGGCTGCGCTGCGTGCCATCGTAGGCAACGGCCTGATACCACCGACGGGTGCCGCCGGATCTATTGCCGACGCGCCGGTCACACCGATCGCCTTGGAGAGCACGGCGGCCGCGTTGGCGGCCGTCCGCTCCGGCGATGCGGAGTTCGCCTGCGTGCCGATCGAGAACTCGATCGACGGATCCGTGCTGTCGACGCTGGACAATCTGGCCATCGGCACGCCACTGCAGATCTTCGCCGAGTTAACGCTCGATGTGTCCTTCACCATCGCCGTCCGGCCCGGAACCGCTGATTCGGATGTTCACACCGTCGCTGCATTCCCGGTCGCCGCCGCCCAGGTGAGAAATTGGCTGGCCGAGCACCTTCCGAAAGGGCAACTGGTTCCGGCTAATTCGAATGCCGCCGCCGCACAGGACGTGGCCGCCGGAAAGGCGGACGCGGCGGTTACCACTGCGCTGGCCACCGAACGCTACGAGCTGGACTCGCTGGCAGCGGGGGTCGTCGACGAGCCCAACGCCCGTACCCGGTTCGTTCTCGCCGGTGTTCCGGCGCCGCCGCCGATGCGCACCGGGGCCGACCGCACATCGGTTGTGCTGCGGTTGGACAACGTACCGGGCGCCCTGGTTTCGGCCATGACTGAGCTGGCTGTCCGCGACATCGACCTCACCCGCATCGAGTCCAGGCCCACCCGCATCGAGCTCGGCACCTACGTGTTCTTCCTCGACTTCGTCGGGCACATCGACGACGACTCTGTGGCCGAGGCGTTGCGCGCACTGCACCGTCGGTGCGCCGACGTGCGTTACCTGGGCTCGTGGCCGACTGGCGACGCACTGGGGACGGCGCCCCCACCGATGGATGAGGCGGAGGCTTGGCTGACGCGACTGCGCGAAGGCCGGCAGTGAGCGGCCGGTTGGTGCTCCTGCGACATGGGCAGACGCATGGCAACGTCGAACGCCGCCTGGACACTCGACCTCCGGGCGCCGAACTTACCGACCTCGGTCGCGACCAGGCCCGAGCATTCGCCCGCGCACTTCCGAGACCGCCGGCATTGATTGCGCATTCGGTCGCGACTCGGGCTGTGCAGACGGCCTACGAGATACGCGCAATACGCGCAGAGATCGACACCGACGGCCGCGTCGGTGCTGCGACTGATTCCGGGGTCACGATCGGCTCACAAGAGCTCGAAGGTATTCACGAGGTCCAGGTCGGTGACCTGGAGAACCGCGGCGATGACGCTGCGCACGAAGACTTCAACGCGATCTACCGGCGTTGGCACGGCGGGGAGCACGGCCTGCCACTTCCCGGCGGTGAGACTGCGCGTCACGTGCTAGACCGCTACCTCCCGGTGCTTCATCGGCTCCGGATGCGTTACTTGGAAGACGACGCGTTCCACGGCGACATCGTTGTGGTCAGCCATGGCGCAGCGATCCGCCTAGTCGCGGCAGTGCTGGCCGGCGTCGACGGCCGTTTCGCGGTGGACCACCACCTGGCGAACACTGAGTCGGTGGTGTTGGCCCCGATCACCGAGGGCCGCTGGAGCTGTCTGCGCTGGGGCAGCTTGACCCCACCGTTCGTCCACGGCCCGGTGGTCAACCGGGTGCCAGAGTCGGCGCCCTCAGCCAACCCGATGGGCTGACAAGCTGTCTGCGTCGGTCGCATCGCAGGTACAGCCGACCGCGGTGCAATCCAGGTGCGCAGTGTGTTCAGCCTCAGCGGTCATACACCCGTCCTCGGTGCATTCGGAACGCCGGTAGGCGTGGTGAATGAGGGCCCCGTGGCAGTGCTCCAGGTCGGACCGGCACGCTCGGCATTCACGGGTCATGACCCGTTCATAGCATTTCACGGCAGTGGCATCGGTGTGCCGCGCTTGGGCGTGGGTCAGGCCCAGCCCAACTCGTGTAGTCGATCGTCGTCGATGCCGAAGTGGTGGGCGATCTCGTGGATCACGGTGATGGCCACCTCTTCGACAACCTGTTCCTCGCTGTCGCAGACATCCAACAGCGCGTTGCGATAGATCGTGATCGTGTCAGGCAGCGAGCCGCCGTACCACGAATCACGTTCGGTCAAGGCGACACCTTCATAGAGGCCGAGCAGGCCGGGTTCATCGGCGTCGCGGTCCTGCACAAGGATCACCACATTGTCGATCGCCGACGCTAGATCAGCGGGTATGAGGTCGAGCGCGTCACCGACCAACTCATCGAACCGCTGCCGGGTCATCCGCACCGCCACGGGCTAAATTCCCGGCGGCGGTGGCAAACCCGGTGGAGGCGGCGGTGGTGGCGGTGGCAAACCCGGTGGAGGCGGCGGTGGTGGTGGCGGCAGACCCGGCGGTGGTGGTGGCGGCAGACCCGGTGCGGGGGCCGGCGGCGGGAGGCCCGGCGGTGGTGGCGGCGGCAGCGGGGGACCGTTGAGGAAGACATTGCCCGCGGGAGGCGACTCGGGCTCGGGTGCCGGATCGGGTTCGGGAGCAGAGTGGACGGCCGGCGGCCCCGGCGGCCTAGGCATGTGCTGCGTCTGGTTGTTTTGACTGCCGTTGTAGGTCGAGCCGGTTGAGCCGGTTGATTGCGGCGGGGGGCTGGCCGGGATGTTGGGCATCGGGATCGACGGCATGTTGAGGCGCTCTTCGGGAATGTCGGGCGGCGGGACCGGTGGCCGACCGTTGATCAGTAACGGGCCCTTGGCACTGTTCAGTAGCGTCGACCACCCGCCATTGCCCAGCGTCGAGCCGATGCTGCAGGACACCTGATGGCTGCCGGCAGCCCAACTAGGTAGCGAAACGGTGCTGTAGATCAGCGTCAGTGTCGTGTTCCGTAGCTGGATCGGAGCCAGGTAGGCCTCCGTCATCCGCGTGCACGACTCCTTGATGAAAGTGTCCTGCTCAGGCTCGGGCGGAAGTCCGTCCGGGAACTTCTCCGCCAGGTTCACCGCGCCCGTCACCTCCATGGCATGCGGTGCCGTGCAATCGACGGGAATGTCGGTGGGCTGGTTAGTGGCCGAGTCGATTCCGAGGCAGGTGCCAGCCGGCCAGACCTTAGATTGGTCGATCTCGGCCACGCTGCCGGTGAACGCCAACTGTTGGTTGTCGGCGCCCGGCAGCTGCAGCCCACAGAGCATCCTGCGCTCGCCGGAGTGTCGCCAGGCCTTGTCCCCGGACCACAGCATGCTGACGGTGAATCGGCTGTTGGGATCGAAGCGCCCCCCCAGATACCGCTTCACAGCCGCCGAACACTGCTCTTGGCTGATCTGCTGGATCCGCGTCGCGGACGGAGGTTGAGCGTCGGGCCCGTACTCGCTGCCGGGGAAGGCGCGCATGTCCACCGACTCGGCGACCTCGAAGCGGTGCTCTTCGGAGCAGTCGACCAGCTCGGCTGCATCTGGTGTGCGGTCGGGCCAGTTGAGGCAGTCGCCGCTCTTGGCGTGATCAAAAGTGTCGTTGCCTCGGGGGCCGAGAGAGATCGCGTTAGCGGTGCGGTGGCCGGTCAGATCCGACTGGGGGAGCGCAGTGAGCAGCCCCGCGATCAGCAGACCGCCCAGAGCGGTGAGCGCTAGGGCGCGGCGAGTCGAGTCAGCCTGAAGGCTGCGCCGCCACAGAGTTGTGGTCGGCGTCGAGCCCCCCTCGGAGTGTTCGGGTGCCTGCGACATTCGCTCCATTGTGACAGGCAATTCAGGTGCTGTGACAAGTGATGCAGTTGTGGCGTTATGCGGTTGTGTTGTCACTTTGCGCCACCACGTAGGGTTTTGCGCGTGATCGACCTGAAGTTGCTGCGAGAAAACCCTGAGGTGATGCGTGCATCGCAACAGGCCCGCGGTGAGGATCCTCGGCTCGTCGACGCGCTCGCCGAGGCCGACGCCGCGAGGCGGACTGCGATCTCGGCTGCCGACAACCTTCGGGCGGAGCAGAAGGCGGCTAGCAAGCTGATTGGCAAGGCTGCCGCCGACGAACGCGCGGCCCTGCTGGCCGAGGCCAAGGGACTGGCCGAACGGGTCAAGGCCGCCGAGTCGGCCCAGGCTGCCGCTGAGAAATCCTTCACCGCCGCCCATATGGCGATCTCGAATGTCATCATCGGCGGGGTTCCCGCGGGCGGGGAAGACGATTTCGTGGTGCTGGACACGGTGGGAGAGCCGCCAGCGATCGAGAACCCCAAGGATCACCTTGAGCTGGGCGAGTCACTGGGGTTGATCGACATGGAACGGGGGGCCAAGGTGGCCGGGTCCCGGTTCTACTTCCTCACCGGTGTCGGGGCGCTGCTGCAACTCGGACTGTTCCAGCTCGCAGTTCGCGTCGCGGTAGACAATGGCTCCACGCTGATCATTCCGCCGGTGCTGGTCCGTCCAGAGGTGATGGCCGGTACCGGTTTCCTGGGTGCCCACTCAGATGAAGTTTATCGGGTGGAGGGCGATGACCTCTACCTCGTTGGAACTTCGGAAGTGCCCTTGGCTGGCTTCCATGCCAATGAGATCCTCGATCTGTCACAGGGGCCGAAGCATTATGCGGGCTGGTCGTCCTGCTTCAGGCGGGAGGCGGGCACTTACGGTAAGGACACCCGGGGCATCATCCGCGTGCATCAGTTCGACAAGGTCGAAGGATTCGTCTACTGCAAGCCCGAGGAAGCCGAGGCGGAACACGAGCGCCTGTTGAGTTGGCAGCGTGAGATGCTCGCCCACATCGAGGTGCCCTACCGAGTGATCGACATCGCCGCGGGGGACCTCGGGTCGTCGGCCGCGCGCAAATTCGACTGCGAGGCGTGGGTACCGTCGCAGGGGACTTATCGAGAGTTGACGTCGACTTCGAACTGCACCACGTTCCAGGCTCGTCGGCTGGCGGTGCGGTACCGGGACGAGAACGGCAAACCGCAGATAGCCGCAACGGTGAACGGCACACTGGCCACGACCCGCTGGTTGGTAGCGATTCTGGAGAATCATCAGCAACCGGACGGGAGTGTGCGCGTGCCAAAGTCTTTGGTGCCCTACGTCGGAATCTCGGTACTCGAACCTGTGAGGAAATCATGATCGAACTGGATTTTGACGAGCTACGGACCTGGTTCGGATTCGGTGTTGCCGGTAACTTCGCTGGCCATCTGGAGCAGGCCGGGGAGGCCGCCGACTTCGTGAACGTGGCCTCCCAGGGGGCGGCTCCCAAGGGCATTTTCCCTTGGTACGCACCGGGTTACGACAGCTTCCTGGGTGGATTCCCATTGTCGTGCGACGCAATCAAGCTGCCCAAGAGCCCTGAGACCCTCGATGCCCCATGGAACCTGCAGATCGAGCCCGAGGTAGGGCTGGCCTGTGAGGTCAAGTGGGTGGGTGACACTGTGTCGTCGCTGCAGCCGTTCGCACTGGGCGCGTTCAACGACTGCTCGATCAGGCGTCCGAACGCAGCCAAGATCAGCGACAAGAAGAACTGGGGTCCGGAGTCGAAAGGCGTGGCGCAGAAGTTTTTCGAGATCAGCGATCTCACTCCCGACGGCCCCACCGCCACCCTGCGGCTGCTCTGCCATCTGCGCACCGCCGACGGCCAGGAGCATGAGTACGGAGTGGATAGTCCGCTGCTGGGCTATTCCTATTACGGAGAGGTCTTGCTGGACTGGATAGTCGAGCGACTGGCCAACCAGAAGGGTTCGGCAGATACTCCGTTGGAGGATGTCGGTGCTCTGATGGTCGCCAGTGGGCACCCGGAGAAACTGTTGGTCGGTATCGGCGCCACCAGGTACACCCCGCTAGGCGAGTCGACGTACCTGCAGCCCGGGGACCAGGCCGTCGTGCGTGTGTACGACACCGACAGCGATGCGCGTTCAGAGTTGCGGCAGACGGTCTCGGGTTGGGACCCGGCATGAGCGGATCGGTGGCTCAGCTGTGGCGTTTCCCAGTCAAGTCGATGGGCGGCACCCGTGTTGACCAGCTGCGCATCGACCGCCGCGGGGTGCATGCCGACCGGCTGTGGGCGGTCCGCGACCTTGCACACAACATCACCGCATCGGCACGAAGAGCGCCTGCGCTGCTGGGATGTTCGGCGCGATATGCGATTGATCCAGGTCCGGACGCTGGTCCGGGCTGCGCGCCGGAAGTGATCGTCACGATGCCCGACGGCAAGGAACTATCCAGTGCTGGAGACGAACTCGACTGCGCCTTGTCGGAGTTGCTTGGTCGCGAAGTGCAGCTGACCGCGTTGCCGCCGCTCGACGACACAAGCCTGCACCGGTTGTCAGCCCGACAGACTCGCGCCAACTATTCGGCGAGTGAAGTGCGTCGTGACTTCGGGCTTTCCAGTTCTGAAACTCTGCCCGACACATCGTCGATCTTTTCGACCAAGCAGGTGCTCACCCTGGCCCGGTACGGCACGCCACCAGGTACTTTCGTGGATCTGAGCCCGGTGCACGTGCTGACGACGCACAGTCTGGCAACGTTGTCTGACGGTGCGAGCACACCGGATGTGCCCTACGACGTGCGCCGCTTCCGGCCTAACGTGCTGGTCGCGCTCGACCAACCGGCCGGCGGTTATCCGGAGGCCGCTTGGGTGGGCGGTGACGTCGAACTCGGTTCGGTGGCGCTGCGGATCACCAACCAGACCATCCGATGTGTGGTGCCCACGCGTGGCCAACCCGGACTCGAACTCGACCGCACGCTGAACCGCAGGCTGGCCGAGAGCACTCAGCGGTTTCTCGGCGTCTACGCAGACGTGGCCACTGCTGGAGTGGTGCGGGTCGGTGACGAGGTGCGGGTGCGCGAGCCTATACCGCCGAGCGCGATCGGGCGGGTAGTCACCGCGGCTGGCCGTATGACCATGCGTCAGCTTCAGCGGATTCTGGAGGCCACCGTCTTGCGTGAGCGGTGACAGGTCTTGCGTGAGTGGTGACGGCCGCTAACGGGACTGCTCCAGCAGGTCCTCGAGCAGTTCGACGAACTGCTCGGGACGCTCAGGTGTGCACGCGGGATCCGGGTACATGCCGGGCACATCGAGGGTGACCAACGTTGACTTCAGCGGCCGTCGCGTGTCCAGCGGTAGCCAACGTCTTAGATCCGAGGTTCCCCAGAGACGGAACCGCTGTATGAACAGGCCTAGTGGACTGATGTGATAGCCGCGGATGTCGCGCAGCCGGATGATCTTCGAGGTACCCGACGGAAAGTGGTAGCGACGCAGTGTTAGAGCCTCTTGGTCCAGCTGTATCAGGCCGTCGTCGTAGAATCGCTGCGGGGCGCTCATAGTTTCGCCGACCGTAGTTGGTGACCTTTTGTAGTCAGACACTTACCATTCTGCAGATTCCATTGCCACCCATGGAGGTTGCACGTCAGCGTTGTTCCCTCGACCAGGCCGAACTTCGATAGATCGGCCTTCAGATGTGGACAGCGTCGCTGAATTTCCCAGCCGTCCAACGTGATTGATGCGCAATCATCGTGTGTCTCGGCGAACCAGCCGTCAGCATAAGCGATCCGCTCGTCGGTTAGGCACTTGAAGAACGTGTACAGGTACTCGTTGTAGCCGCCGACGCGCCAGGCCTTGAATCGTGTGGACAGGAAAACCGTGTTCACCCAATCGGGTTCCTGGTCACGTAGGACCGTCCGGACCAACTCGGGTGCGATCGCAAAACCGTAGCGGAAGGTCTCATCCGGAATTACTTCACGCACAGTACGTTTCGGAAAGTCCAGCACGACGGTCTCAGGTCCCATGCGTATCTCGACAGGGTAACCGACGCCGTCGCATATCTGATCGCTGGCCGCCATGATCGGTTCGAACAGCTCGCGCAACGGCTCCAGCAACGGTTCCCCGCTTGCGGGTGCCCAACCGGACTTCTCGGCCGCCAGCACCGGTGCCATCCGACGGGCGTACTGGTCGATGTAGTCGGCCTTGCCGGAGGTGAAGATCGAATGCACGTCGTCGTCCGGGAGCGGGTGGGTGAGCGAATTCAGTTGTGAACCGGCGAAATCAGCGGACGATCCCGGGATCATCAAGAGACCGCCGTCATGGCCATGCGTCTGCAGCTGGTCCAGGAAGACCACCTGGTCGGGGAAGATGTTGCCCGGATCGCCGTGGTCGTCGTTGAGGTCGCGAAGCTCGGCGTCGAGAAAGCAGGGCGGGCCAGCTGATGGGATTACCCAGGTTGCGCCGACCTGCGCGATGTACTCCCGGCAGCGATCCATCCCACGCTGGCGTTTCTGGGTCCCGAACGCCTTCTTGGCTCGGACGGGCATGTCGTAGACCATCGGAAACCAGATCGCCCCGGAGAACTGCAGCATGTGTACGTCGATCTGACCGAAGTCGGTTTTGAGGGCGTCAAGATCAACCGGACGCGAATCGTTCATGTTGAACAGGGTGGTGACGCCATCGGATACCACCAGGCCTGAGTCGCCGATCGGGCCGTCGGCAGGCGCGCGCAGCGAGATGATCATCACGTCCAGGTCGCCCTTGGGGCCGCTTACCCGGTGCTTGACGGAGTCGGTCGTTTCGAAGAACCGGTGAAATCCCAGTTTCTGGAGCTCACGCTGCAGGTCGGGCACGGGGAAGTCCGGCAGCAGAACGACGGCGTCCTTATTGACGTGTTCACGCAGGTTCTGCGGGTCGAAGTGGTCCTTGTGCAGGTGGGAGACGTAGAGATAATCCACGTCACCGAGGGCTGGCCAGTCCAGCGTGCTGTTGTCGGGGTATGGGAACCACGAGGCGAAGTACGCCGGGTTGACCCATGGGTCGCACAAGATGCTTCCGGACTCGGTATCGATGCGGAAACCCGCGTGCCCAATGCTAGTGACCTGCACAGATGTCCTTTCTGCTGACTACGCGTTCGTCGTTCAGCTTAGCGGGGCGCGACGGGCCCGTCGTTGCAGCGAGCCCGGTAGGAGGCGATGCGTTCGCGGTCCGGCGTCACCCCGTAGGCATCCAGCAGTGCCAGCTGCCAGTCCCTGGGGTAGACCCGCGGACATGCTCGGACGCACTCGCCAGCGGGGTCGGAGCGCTCACTACCTTCCTAACTGTCTGTATACGGATCGTTGCGCGCACTACGCTGGCAGCTGTGGAACCGGTATATGGCACAGCCATCCAGCTCGCCCGGCTTGCCTGGCGGGTACAGGGCCTCAAGTTCACCATCACCGGCGTCGAGAACTTGCCGCGCACGGGCGGGGCGGTGATCGCCATCAACCACACCAGTTATTTTGACTTCACGTTCGCCGGACTGCCCGCCTATCGACAGCACCTCGGCCGCAAAGTGCGGTTCATGGCGAAGAAAGAGGTCTTCGACCACAAGGTAACCGGCCCGCTGATGCGCGGTATGCGGCACATCGAGGTGGACAGAAACAGCGGAGCGGGATCCTTCGAACAGGCCTGCCAGGAGCTGAAGGACGGCGAGTTCGTCGGTGTCTATCCCGAGGCCACGATCAGTCGCAGTTTTGAAATCAAGCAGTTCAAGTCGGGTGCGGCTCGGATGGCGATCGCTGCCGGTGTCCCGATCGTGCCGCACATCGTGTGGGGCGCGCAGCGCATCTGGACCAAAGGACATCCCAAGAAACTGTGGCGTCCCAAAGTCCCTATCTCGATCGCGGTCGGCACGCCCATCGAGCCGACGCTGCCCCCGACCGAACTGACCGCGCTGCTGCACTCGCGCATGCAGCACCTGCTCGAACAGGTGCAGGACAGCTACGGAGAGCATCCTGTCGGCGAGTTCTGGGTGCCGCACCGCCTGGGTGGCGGCGCCCCGACACTGGCCGAGGCCAATCGGATGGATGCCGACGAAGCGGCCGTCAAGGCTGCCCGCCGCACCGCGGCGCCCAAGCTGGACAACGGATCTGCCGAGGCGCCGGGGTAAGCCATATGGAACCGGTTTTCCGTACGCTCGAAATCACGGCGAAACTGGCGGCTCGAGCCACGGGGGCGCAAATCACCTATCAGGGAAACGAACGTATCCCGGCCGCCGGCGGCGCTGTCGTCGCGATCAACCACACCAGCTACGTAGACTTCCTGCCGGCGGCACTGGCCGCCAACCGCCGCGGGCGTCGCATGCGTTTCATGATCAAGGCGGAGATGAGCGAGGTGAAGCCGGTCGGTTGGCTCATCCGTCACACCGGCACCATTACCGTGGATCGACAAGCCGGCGCGGCAGCTTACGCCGCCGGTGTGGATTCGTTGCGCCGTGGTGAGCTGGTCGGCGTGTATCCGGAAGCGACCATTAGCCGGAGCTTCGAACTCAAGGAGTTCAAGTCCGGTGCGGTGCGGATGGCGCTGGAGGCGCAGGTACCGATAGTTCCGCTGATTGTGTGGGGAGCGCAACGTCTATGGACGAAGGGTCATCCAAGATCGCTGGGGTACAACAAAACGCCTATCACCGTGGCGATCGGTGAGAGCATCGCACCGAACGGCACCGCCGCCGAACACCTCTCCGCTCTGCGATTGGAGATGACCGAATTGCTCCACGGCGTGCAGGCCAGCTATCCGCGCCCGGCGGGGCAGTTCTGGGTGCCGCAACGTCTGGGCGGTGCCGCACCGACGCCGGCTGAGGCTAAGCGCCTCGATGAGGCGGAATTGGCGCAGCGAGCCCGCCGGCGGATCGATCGCGCATGACGTCATCTGGGGGGAGCGATAGCCAGAAGCCGGCCTTGATTGCCACCGATGTAGACGGCACCCTCCTCGACGAGGACGAGAACGTCAGCTCGCGGAACCGGGTCGCCGCGCGGGCACTCGTCGACGCCGGTGCACAGTTCGTGCTTGCAACCGGACGTCCCCCGCGCTGGATCCGCCCGATCATCGACCAGTTGGGGTTTGCCCCAATGGCGGTGTGCGCCAACGGTGCTGTGATCTACGATTCGGCCGCGGATCGCATCGTCTCGGCCAGCACCCTTTCGGCAGATACTCTCGGCGACCTGGCCGAGGTAGCCACCCGGGTGATCCCCGGCGCGGGTCTGGCTGTTGAGCGGGTGGGCCGCGGCGCTCACGACACAGCTACTCCCCAGTTCGTCAGCTCGCCAGGATATGAGCACGCGTGGCTCAATCCCGACAACACCGAGGTGTCTATTGAGGACTTGCTCAGCGCGCCCGCGGTCAAGCTACTGATCCGCAAGGCGGGAGCTAACAGCGCGGACATGGTCGCTGAGCTGTCCAAGCACGTCGGGCTCAACGGGGACATCACCTACTCGACCAACAACGGACTGGTGGAGATCATGCCGCTGGGGGTCAGCAAGGCTACCGGTGTCGAGCAGATCGCCCGGACGCAGGGGCTCAGCGCCGCAGACGTTGTCGCGTTCGGCGACATGCCCAACGATGTCCCGATGCTGGGATGGGCCGGTCTGGGTGTGGCGATGGGCAATGCCCACCCCGACGCGATTGCCGCCGCGGATGAGGTTACGGCGACCAACATGCAGGACGGTGTGGCCCAAGTACTCGAGCGCTGGTGGCCCTGAATCGGTCAGATCGGGTTGATCGGCGGGGTAAAGCGTTCGAGCTGGATCGGGGCGAGGTCGGGTGCTGTTGGAGGCAATTCGACCGGGACGCCGTCGATCACGCGAGTCACGGTGCCGTTTCCGTACTCGAAGTTCAGGGTGCCGTGCTGAAAGTTCTGCACGATCCAGAGTGGCTCGGGGATCTCGGAGCTAGTCGGTAGACCCAGCGCGCCCCGCTCGAAGCCGAGCGAGCCCCACGCTTTGTAGAGCTCGCCGGTGACGGGTTGGGCTCCGCTCTCCGGAGACCAGTAGATCGCGCCCCGTTCGAAGGTGGCATAGCGCGCCGAGCCCTCCCCGGCGGCTTCGGGCGAGGTGGGCCTGCCCAGGTAGCTGTTCATGCCGCCCAACGATTCCCATTTCGCGAAGATCGCACCGCCGCGCAGCAATTCAGCCAGTTGCTCGGCTCCTGGCGGGTCGTTGAATCGCGCGGCGGTTTCGCGGATCTGGCCCATCAAGGCGTAGGCGGCATTGCCCGGGCATTCGGTATTGCCGACATCGCGATGGGTGAAGATGGTCGGGAGTGTGGGCGAAGACCCGAACGGGAATTTGGTGAACGAGCCGCCTTCGGAGGGCAGGACGACCGCGCCAAGGGGGTCCACTCCCGCTTGGCCCAGCACCCAGCCGAGAAGTCTTGCCGTGGTGCGTAACTGGATCGGGGTAGGTGGAACCGCGTCGAAGTTTCCGAGCATGGCCGCACCCCAGGTGCTGTTGTTGAAGCCGCCGGTGTGTGCGCCTTCAACCGGTCGGGTCATGCCGCCGGCGCGGCCCTCGAAGACCTGCCCGTATTTGTCGACCATGGCGTTGTAGGCGATGTCGCACCAGCCGAGTGTGAGGGTGTGGTACTCGTAGATTGACCTGACTATCCCCGCCGAGTCTCCGGGCGCGTACTCGTTGCTGCCGGCGGTGTGGTGCACGACGCCGGCCTGAATCTTGTTGTCGTAGCGGGGGGCGCCGCAACGCAGTCCTTCGTCTGCGCCCCACTGGGCGCGGTTGATGATGTGCGGTGGTTGCCCGGGGGGGAGAGCAGCGTTTGGCAACGGCAGCAAGTCCGCTGGGGCCTCCGGCGGGCTGATCAGTACGGCGGTGATGTTCTGCCCGAACGGCTGCTCGACATTGGCGGGCACATAGCCCAACGCCGGCCTGTCGTCGTCTGCGGGGGCAGGTTCTGTTTCGGCCGGATTGGTGGTCGGTGCATCGGCGGGGCGGGTCACGGCGATCTGCACGGTGGTGGTGCGTCCCACAAAAACAGGAGTGGTACCTCGCAGGCCACCCCGTCCCGGCTGGTCAGGGCCGACACCCTCGAGTTGCTCGGCTTCATACCAGGGGCCCCAGGATCCGTCGTTCTTCTTGGCGCGCACTCGGGCGGTGGTGTCGGTGAGGTCCCGGGAGGTCAGCGCGACCATCGAGAACGGGGTGTCCTGGTGGATCTCCCGGATCGTCTCGCCGCCAGGCAGCTCGGCCAGCTGCTGGTGAACTATCTGGGGGCGTTCGGCGCTTGGCCGGCGGTCATCGCCGGGCACGTCGGTGAGCGCCCAGGGCAGGACGACTGTTGCCACCAGTGCGGCAAACAGGATCAACGAAGCGGGACGGCGATACAGCACGGGCTAATGTTACGTATGCGTCAGATGTTACGGGTGTTTCGACACGGCTGTTTCGCTGGTAAAACGGGACTGCCGGCATCTGCAACGGCACCGCAGAGCATGCTCATGCTTCTGCGGTGCCGTTCAGGGGCAGGACTAATTGGGGATGCGGGGTTTACTCACCGGCCTCGGCGGGCGCCGCTTCAGCTGCTCCGAGCGGGGCTTCAGCCGCGCCAACCTCACCAGCAGCCGTCGCAACCTCGGCGGATGCGGCTGCGAGGGGCGCGGCCTCGGCCGGGTTGGTCGCCTGCATGATTGCCGGCATGATGAGGCCCTTGAGCAGGTCGATGACTTCGCCGGCGCCCAGCTGATTGGCGGCGGCGCTCAGATCGCCGAGCAGGCCACCGCTGGCTGAAGCCGGGGCGGCCAACGATGGATCGCCGAGGATCGGGTACCCCCCCAGGGCGGGATCCAGGCCGATCGGTGCGGATATCGGGATCTCGCCGCCGATGGGCAGGCCAGCAGTGGAGAGCGGGGCCGCCCCCAGCGTGGGCGATGTGGTCAGACCCGGTGTGGTCAGACTCGGCACGGTGAGCCCGGGAGTGGTCACCGATGGTGTGGTCACCGATGGTGTGGTCAGGCCCGGCGTGCTCACACCCGGCACGGTGAGCCCGGGAGTGGTCAGCGACGGTGTCGTCACTGACGGCAGGGCAGGAGTTGTCAGGGTCGGCAGCGCTCCGGTTGGACTGGTCAGCGCAGGGTTGGTGAGCGCTGGATTGGCCAGGCCGGGGTCGGTCAGTGATGGCGCTGTGGTGAGCCCTGGCATTGCCAGGCTCGGCGCCGTCGTCTCGGAACCGGTCAGCGAGCCCGTCGGCATCGGCGGCAGGTTGATGCCGAACTGCGACAGACCCTGTGAGAGGGCCGACATTATCTCCCCCGGTAGATCGAGGATGCTGGTGGCCTGCACGAACTCCCGGTGTTGCGGTTCGCTCTCGGGTGCCGCGGACAGTTCGGCAACGGCAACAAGTGCCACTGGGCCCGCGACTGCCAGAGCGGCGGCTGCGCTCAAGGCTGTCGAGAGCCGGCGTCGGCGTCGGTTCGGCACGGAAATCTCCTCAATGCATGGACGTAGAAAATGGGCGACGTTGATAATCGGCTACCTAATGCGGCTAGCAGTGCGTGGTTCTTCGCTCGCAGTCGATGGTACGTATGTGACTGGTGGTACCAGAGTGGCGATATGGAATCGTGAGCAAACTGCGACCTGCGCGGCTCAGTCAACTCGGGTCTGGCCGTCCTGGTCGGATACCCTTGCTGCCGATGATCTCTCCAGATCCCCGGGGCGCGACGGGCCCGCCCGCCGGAGACGACTTCGACCTCTTCGTCGTCGGCTCTGGGTTCTTCGGGCTGACGATCGCCGAGCGTGTGGCGACGCAGTTGGGCAAGCGAGTCCTTGTGCTTGAGCGCCGCCCGCACATCGGTGGCAACGCGTACTCCGAACCCGAACCCGAGACCGGTATCGAAGTGCACCGCTACGGCGCACACCTCTTCCACACCAGTAACCAAAAGGTGTGGGACTACGTTCGACAGTTCACCGAGTTCACTGGGTATCAGCACCGTGTGTTCGCGCTACACAACGGTCAGTCCTACCAGTTTCCGATGGGCCTGGGCCTGGTCAGCCAGTTCTTCGGCCGGTACTTCACCCCGGACGAGGCGCGGGCGCTAATCAGGGACCAGGCGAGCGAGATCGACACCGCGGATGCGCAGAATCTCGAAGAGAAGGCTATTTCGCTGATCGGCCGGCCCTTGTACGAGGCGTTCGTCAAGGGGTATACGGCCAAACAGTGGCAGACAGACCCCGCGGATCTGCCGGCTTCGGTGATAAGTCGGCTTCCGGTCCGCTACACCTTTGACAATCGCTACTTCAACGACACCTACGAAGGTCTTCCAGTCCAGGGCTACACAGCGTGGCTGGAGAACATGGCCGCCGATGACGGCATCGAAGTGCGGCTTGGGACCGACTGGTTCGACGTCAAGGATCAATTGCGGGCCGCCAACCCAGCGGCCCCGGTGGTGTACACGGGTCCGCTTGATCAGTACTTCGACTATGCCGAAGGGCGCTTGGGTTGGCGGACGTTGGATTTCGAGCTTGAGGTGCTCCCCATTGGAGACTTCCAAGGCACGCCGGTGATGAACTACAACGACTTTGAGGTTCCCTACACTCGCATCCACGAGTTCCGGCACTTCCACCCGGAACGGAACTATCCGACGGACAAGACGGTCATCATGCGGGAGTTCTCCCGGTTCGCCGACGATGAAGATGAGCCGTACTACCCGATCAACACCGAGGTCGACCGCGCTGTGCTTGCTGCCTACCGCAACCGGGCAGCCGCGGAGACGGCCTCATCGAAGGTGCTCTTCGGTGGCCGTCTGGGCACCTACCAGTACCTGGACATGCACATGGCGATCGCCAGCGCACTGAATATGTACGACAACACCCTTGCACCGCACCTACGCGACGATGCGCCCTTGGTCGCTAACGAAACATGAACCCGCAAATGAAGGTAGTGGACCATGAGTGACATCCCGTCCGGTGCGCTCGACGCCGGACAGTCACGGGCAGTCAGCCTGTTGGCCCGCGTCATCTTGCCGCGTCCCGGCGAGCCGCTCGACGTCCGGAAGCTCTACATCGAAGAGTCGGACACCAACTCTCGGCGCGCCCATCCGCCGACACGCACCGAACTCGAGATCGGCGCCGAGTCCGAGGTGTCTTTCGCTACGTACTTCAACGCGTTCCCTGCAAGTTACTGGCGCCGCTGGTCGACACTTCGATCGGTGGTGCTGCAGGTAGAGGTGACTGGGTGCGGCCGGGTGGACGTCTACCGCACCAAGGCCACCGGCGCCCGCATCACCGTCAGCGGAGACGCATTCTCCAGCGATGAGGGAGACTCCGCGGTGGTGGAGTTTGAGATCGAGCTTGACCCGTTCGAGGACGGCGGCTGGATCTGGTTCGATATCACCACCGACACCGCGGTCACGCTACGCAGCGCCGGCTGGTACGCATCGTCGCCGGCCCCTGGCAGGGCCAATGTCGCCGTAGGCATTCCGACGTTCAATCGGCCGTCCGATGCTGTCAACGCACTGGCCGCATTAACATCAGATCCTTTGGTGGACAGGGTGATCAGTGCAGTAATCGTCCCAGACCAGGGAACTAAGAAGGCCATGGACCACCCGGGATTCGCCGCGGCAGCAGCCGCGCTGGGCGACCGGCTCTCGATACACGATCAACCCAACCTCGGCGGATCCGGTGGCTACAGCAGGGTGATGTACGAGGCGTTGAAGAACACCGATTGCGAGCAGATCCTGTTCATGGACGATGACATCCGGATCGAGCCGGATTCGGTGCTTCGGGCGTTGGCGATGAACAGGTTTGCCAAGACGCCGACGTTGGTCGGCGGGCAGATGTTGAACTTGCAGGAGCCGTCGCATTTACATGTGATGGGCGAGGTCGTCGATCAAGCGAACTTCATGTGGACCAACGCGCCCCACACCGAGTACGACCATGACTTCGCCAAATATCCCCTGGTTGGCGAAAAGAGCCGCAGCAAGAAGCTGCACCGCCGGATCGATGTTGACTACAACGGGTGGTGGATGTGCATGATTCCGCGGCAGGTCGCCGAGGAGTTGGGCCAGCCGTTGCCGCTGTTCATCAAGTGGGACGACGCCGACTACGGGTTACGTGCGGCTGAGCACGGCTACCGCACAGTGACACTTCCCGGTGTTGCGATCTGGCACATGGCGTGGAGCGACAAGGACGATGCGATCGATTGGCAGGCTTACTTTCACCTGCGCAACCGATTAGTAGTGGCCGCTCTGCACTGGGATGGCAGCACTGCGGGGCTGGTGCGATCCTCGATCAAAGCAACACTGAAACACCTACTATGCCTTGAATATTCGACAGTAGCGATCCAGAACAAGGCAATGGCAGACTTCCTCGCCGGTCCGGATCGCATCTTCTCCATTCTGGAGTCCGCTCTACCGGATGTACGGGCAATGCGCGAGAACTTTCCGGATGCCGTGGTGCTGCCGGCGGCTACTGCGCTGCCGCCGCCTTCAGGGAAGAGCCGCCGGGCCGTGAAGATCCCGACGGCGAAGCCCGCCATCGTGTTTCGGCTGCTTCGCGGTGTGGCGCATCAATTGACTGCGCACGATGCCGCCCATCATCGGCGGCCCGAACTCAACGTCGCCACCCAGGACGCCCGCTGGTTTCTGCTCTCTCAGGTAGACGGTGTCACCGTGACAACAGCGGACGGTCGGGGCGTGGTCTACCGGCAGCGCGACCGGGCGAAGATGTTCGAGCTGTTGCGAACGTCGTTGCGGCAGCACGTTCTATTGGCCCGCAGTTTCAACCGGATGCGCAGGGTGTACCGCGATGCACTGCCGGGGCTAACGAGCAAGCAGCGCTGGGAGGCGGTTCTGAATTCGGGTGAGCAGCGAGCCGTGGAATCCTGTGATGGCTGAGCCGGTGGTGGCGCCCGAAGGTGAGGACCTGGTGTTGGTCGTCATTCAGTCGGCGGTTGCCGAGAAGCCCGGGGTGCTGGCCGGCGCCAGGGCGCTCTCGCATTTCGGTGAACACAGCATAGGTTGGCTGGTGCTTTCAGCTGCCGGTGCGTTGGTATTTCCGAGCCGGCGCCGTGACTACGTGGCTGCCGGAGCAGGCGCGTTTCTCGCACATGCCTGCGCTGTGGTGATCAAACGCGTCGTGCGCCGACAACGTCCAGACCACCCGGCGATCGCGGTCAATGTGGGCACGCCGAGCCGGCTGAGTTTTCCGTCCGCCCACGCGACCTCCACGACTGCGGCATCGATGCTGTTGGCGCGGCCCACCGGCCTGCCGCTGCCGGCTCTGCTGATCCCCCCGATGGCGCTGTCCCGCTTAGTTCTCGGTGTCCACTACCCAAGTGATGTGTTGAGCGGCATCGCAGTTGGGGCGGCGGTGGCGAAGGTAGTCGGCAGGGTGTCCAACAGGGTGGCCGACAGGCCGAGGAAAGGTTGCCAGCAATGAGCACATCCGAGGTCGACCAGAGCGCCGGCTCCACGGCCGGTCCCCCGAAGAATCTTCCGGTGGGGATCATCAAGGCGATTCGGCCCCGCCAGTGGGTGAAGAACGTTCTGGTGTTTGCAGCCCCGGTCGCTGCGCTCGGCGACGACCGTTACGTCTACGACTACCGCGCAGTGCTGGTCAAGGTGCTTCTCGCGTTCGTCGTTTTCAGCCTGGCAGCATCGGCGGTGTACTTGATCAACGACGCCCGCGATGTCGAGGCCGACCGTGCCCACCCGACCAAACGGTTCCGCCCGATCGCGGCGGGAGTGGTGCCGCCGTGGCTGGCATATTCGCTAGCGGTCCTGTTGGGTGCGGCGTCACTGTCGATCTCGTGGATGGTCACCCCGAACCTGGCGGCGGTGATGGCCATCTACATCGCCATCCAATTGGCCTACTGTTTCGGGCTCAAGCACCAACCGGTCATCGATATCTGCATTGTGTCGTCGGGCTTCCTGATCCGCGCCATTGCCGGTGGTGTTGCGGCGGGGGTGCCGCTGTCGCAATGGTTCCTGTTGATGATGGCCTTCGGTTCGCTGTTTATGGCTGCGGGAAAGCGTTATGCCGAACTGCAACTGGCCGATCGGACCGGCGCCAAGATCCGTAAGTCTCTGGAGAGCTATACGAGCTCGTATCTGCGCTTTGTGTGGACCCTGTCGGCGACAGCGCTGGTGCTCTGCTATGGACTGTGGGCATTCGAGCGTGACGCATCTGGCGGCACCTCCTGGTTTGTGATCTCCATGATCCCGTTTACCGTGGCGATCCTGCGCTACGCCGTCGACGTTGACGGCGGAATTGCAGGTGAGCCAGAGGAGATCGCGCTCAAGGACCGGGCGCTACAGCTGCTGGCGTTGGCCTGGATCGGAACCATCGGTGCCGCAGTCTTCCTCAGCTGAGCGCCCCAGCGACCCTGCCGCGGGCCCACTGACCATCGCGTTGGCGGGCCGGCTGTCCCGTTGGCCCGCCTTTCCCTTCGACGTCTCGGCTCGAATCAGCCTCTGGGCGAGTGTGACTGTGGTGTCCCTGCTGTTCGGCTGGGGCGCCTGGCAGCGACGTTGGATCGCCGACGACGGCTTGATCGTTCTGCGGACGGTGCGAAACCTCCTGGCGGGCAATGGTCCTGTCTTCAACGCCGGGGAGCGGGTGGAGGCCAACACCTCCACGATGTGGTCATATCTGATCTATGTGGGCGGGTTCTTAGCCAGTCCTGCGCGGCTCGAGTACGTCGCTTTGGTGTTTGCGCTGGTGCTCAGCGTGCTCGGGGTGGCGCTGCTGATGCTTGGAGCCGCGCGGCTGTACGCGCCGAGTCTCGCGGGCCGCCCTGCGCTGCTGCTGCCCGCGGGCGCGCTGGTCTACGTCGCGGTGCCGCCAGCGCGGGACTTCGCCACCTCCGGTCTCGAAAATGGCTTGGTGCTGGCCTATCTGGGCCTGTTGTGGTGGATGATGGTCTACTGGTCCCAGGCACGCAGCGGGTCTCGGGCATCGCAAAGATCGCTGACCTTCGACGGTAGTTTGGCGGTGGTCGCCGGGCTCAGCGTGCTGGTGCGGCCCGAGCTCGCGCTCGTCGGCGGGCTCGCGCTGATCATGATGCTGATCGCGGCACCGGATTGGCGTCGACGCGCGCTGATCGTGGGCGCTGGTGGGTTACTTCCGGTGGCTTATCAGATCTTCCGCATGGGGTACTACGGTCTGCTTGTTCCAGGAACCGCGTTGGCCAAGGATGCCTCCGGGTCCAAGTGGCAGCAGGGCTTCGTCTACCTGGCCAACTTCAATCAGCCCTACCTGCTGTGGGCCCCGGCGGTTCTGATGATCGGCCTGGCGGTCATGGTGATGTTGCTGCTAGGCCGGCCGGCATCTGCGACTCGCCACGCGCCGTTTGGCGCTAGCTGGCTGGCGCGGACGGTGCAGAGCCCGCGAGCGGTGGTTGCCTTCATGCTCTTCAGCGGTTTCCTTCAGGCGGTGTACTGGATCCGCCAAGGTGGCGACTTCATGCATGGCCGGGTGTTACTGACGCCGCTGTTCCTATTAGTGGCGCCCGTCTCAGTGATCCCCATCATGTTGCCCGACAGGTCGCGAATGGCCCGCGGAGCGGGCTATCTCTACGCCGGCGCGACCGCCGTCCTGTGGCTGGCGGTGGCGGGCTGGGCGTTGTGGGCGGCCAATTCGCCCGGGATGGGCGCAGACGCCACCCGCGTGACCCACACGGGCATCGTCGATGAACGTCGTTTCTACGCGCAGGCGACTGGGCATGCGCACCCATTGACGGCGGCCGATTACCTCGACTACCCGCGGATGCGTGCCGTCGTGGCGGCCATCCAGGACACTCCCGACGGCGCGCTGCTGTTACCCGCTGGCGACTATGACACCTGGGATGTGGTGCCGCCCATCCCGCCGCCGCCGGACGCCGAGCCAGCATCCTCTCAGGGCCGAAAAGCGCCTCACACAGTGTTTTTCACCAACCTCGGCATGCTGGGCATGAATGTCGGTCTCCATGTCAGGGTGATCGACCCGATCGGCCTGGCAAATCCGTTGGCCGCGCACACTGCGCGCATCGAGGGTGGGCGAATCGGCCACGATAAGAACCTATTCCCCGACTGGGTAGTGGCCGAGGGCCCATTCCTGAACACCCCGCCATATGTCCCGACATATATGAACGAAGACTGGATCATGCAGGCGGAGGAGGCGCTGAAGTGCCCCGAGACCGAGTCGGCGATGTCGGCGATCAGGGCTCCGATGGGGCCCAGACGGTTCCTGTCGAACCTGGTGAACGCCGCGAAATTCACCCGATACCGCATCGACCGGGTGCCGTTGTATGAGCTCGCGCGGTGCGGTCTGCCGGTGCCGGACACGGTTGACCCGCCCTACACTGGGATGCCCCCAACGGGTCCCTGAATGACAGGCGATTTGCCGACCGGCAGGGTTTTCTGCTTTCGTGATACGGCAACCGTGTTAGTCGGTTATGACACGTGACAGGACCGCGAGCGATTCGCGGCCAAGAATTAGAGCACCACAAAGTTAGTGGTTGGCTAAACGGGCAACGGGCCCGGTGCGAGGAATGTTCCAGCTGGCCCGTTGCGGATTCTCGAAAGATTGGATTGATTAACCATGAAGCTCTTTCCGACCATGCTCGCTAGGTGGGGGCGTCGGCTCGCAGTCGTAGCCGTCGCCGCAGCCGTGGTACCAGGCCTGATCAGCGCTGCTGGCGGCTCCGCGACTGCGGGGGCTTTCTCTCGGCCTGGTCTGCCGGTGGAGTACCTCATGGTGCCCTCTGCCGGGATGGGTAGAGACATCAAGGTCCAGTTCCAGAGCGGCGGCCCCAACGCGCCTGGGGTTTACCTGCTCGATGGCCTGCGCGCGCAGGATGACTTCAACGGTTGGGATATCAACACCTCCGCGTTCGAGTGGTACCTCGACTCCGGTCTCGCAGTCATCATGCCGGTCGGCGGACAGTCCAGCTTCTACAGTGACTGGTACAAACCCGCGTGCGGCAACGACGGTTGCACGACCTACAAATGGGAGACATTCCTCACTAAAGAGTTGCCTGCCTACCTGGCATCCAACAAGGGCGTGGATCCGAGTCGCAACGCTGCGGTCGGTCTGTCGATGGCAGGTTCGAGCGCAATGACGCTAGCTATCTACCACCCGAATCAGTTCCAGTACGCAGGCTCGCTGTCGGGCTTCCTCAACTTGTCTGAGGGTTGGTGGCCCATGTTGGTCAACATGTCGATGGGCGACGCGGGCGGCTACGACGCCAACGACATGTGGGGCAAGACCGAGGATCCTGACAGTGCGTGGAAGCGCAACGACCCGATGGTCAACATGGCCAAGCTGGTCGCCAACAACACCCGCGTCTGGGTCTTCTGCGGCAACGGCAAGCCCTCTGAGCTCGATGCGGGCTCCAGCTCGGGCAACCTGTTCAACGCGAAATTCCTTGAGAGTTTCACGCTGCGCACCAACAAGACCTTCCAGAAGGAGTACATCGCCGCGGGCGGTAAGAACGGTGTGTTCAACTTCCCGTCCAACGGCACGCACAGCTGGGGCTATTGGGGCCAGCAGCTTCAGCAGATGAAGCCCGACATCCAGCGGGTGCTCCGTGCAGTGCCGCAGCCCTCGGCTCCGGCGGAGCCGGTCGATGCGGCGGTGGACGGCGGCTAGCCAGTCTGCAGCGCGACTGCACAACGACGATATTGACGGCGGTGATCCCCTCAGGGGTCACCGCCGTCAATCGCTTTAGCCCCCGGTCGGCTGCGGTGATGTGATTCACTACTTTGCGTAGGTGGGACAGGCTTGGGTGTTCGGCAAGGTGTTCGGCAAGGTGTTCGGCAAGGTGGGACAGGCATAGGTGGGACAGGCTGGGACAGGAATGTCACACCGTGATGCGGCAGAGTTATGAGGGATTGAGGTGGGGCCGATGCGTGCGTTGACTCGAATGATCGCGGCCGCGGTGCTGGCAATAGCACTGTGGTCGGTGGGTGCGGTGTCCTCGCCGTGGATGCCCGGTTCACCGACCGCCCGCGCCGCGGGTGTCGAGTTTCTGATGGTGCCTTCGGCGGCAATGGGCCGCGACATCCCGGTCGCTTTCCAGGGCGGTGGACCGCATGCGGTGGTTCTGCTCGACGCCTTCAACGCTGCACCCGACGTCAGCAACTGGGTGACCGCAGGCAACGCCATGAGCACCCTCGCCGGGCGCGGCATCTCCGTGGCCGCCCCAGCTGGTGGTGCGTGGAGCATGTACACGAACTGGGAGCGGGACGGCAGCAAGCAGTGGGAAACGTTCCTTGCCGACGAGCTGCCTAATTGGTTGTCGGCCAACAAGGGATTGGCTGCTGGCGGGCACGGCATCGTTGGCGTGGCCCAGGGCGGCACAGGCGCAATGACCTTGGCCACCTTCCGCCCCGACCGCTACCGGTACGCCGGCTCGATGTCGGGGTTCCTGACCCCGGGGGACACCGCGCTTAACGGTGCTATCACCGCGGGGATGGCTCAATTCGGCGGTGTGAACACCCAAGCGATGTGGGGTGCGGCGCAGCTGGGCCGCTGGAAGTGGCATGACCCCAACGCTCATATTCAGCTGCTGGTCGACAACAACACCCGGCTGTGGGTGTTCAGCCCAACCACGACGACCTGCACCGACCCGCCCGCGATGATCGGCTACTGCGCTCAGGCTGTGGGCAGCAACCGCACTTTCTATGGGCACTACGGCAATGTCGGCGGGATGAACGGTCACTTCGGGTTTCCGAACTCGGGCAACCACGACTGGGGTACGTGGAGCGGGCAGCTGGCCGCCATGTCGGGTGACCTGGCTGCGACAATCGGGTAACGCTTGTCGGGGTACTCCGTGGGCAGCCGGTACCTTGGAGGGGTGGAGCACGGGCCGAGGTCAGCGATGACGGGTGTGGCAGGAGTGTCACTGCTTTTGGCTTCGTCAGCGACTTGGCTGACGGGGTGCTCGCCGAGCGACGAGACAGTGCTGGGTGTGGGGCCGCAGTTGAACGCGGCGCCGGCACACGGCCAGTCCAACGGCCAGATCCCTGGCTCTTCGCATTCAGATGTTCAGTCCGGCGCCCCGGTGGTTACCCCGCGGCAGCGTGCCTACCTCGACACCTTGGATACGGCCGGCGTGACGCCATCCAGTGACTTGACTGCACTGAATATTGGCTCCTATGTGTGCCACGCGCGCGCCGCAGGACAGACCGACCAGGCGGTTTGGGACTTTGTGGCCCCGCTGGTGCGCAACGACCTCAGCGATCCCGACAACCACAACGGCGTGAAGGCGATGGTGCCGTCCGCGGGTCGGCTCCGCTCTGTGACCGCCGTTTACATCCGGATCGCGACAGAGCGACTCTGCCAGTAGGAGCACAACTACTCAATGGCCAAGACCAGCCGGCGGAAACGCCACCGAATTCTCGCGCTGTTCGCTGCTGCGGCGGTGGGCCTGGTCGTGGTGCTGATCGTGGCAATCGTGATCGTGGTTTTACGCCGGCCGGACACCCCGTTGACGGCCGTCCCGCCCAGTGCGATCCCGCCTACCGCTGAGCCCGGTATGAAGCATCCACGCCCGGATTTTCAGGACGCCAGCTGCCCAGATGTTCAGCTGATCGCGATTCCCGGCACGTGGGAGTCCTCCCCGCAACTTGACCCATTCAACCCGGTGCAGTTCCCGGCCGCCCTACTGCTCAACGTCACCAACCCGCTTCGGCAACAGTTCAGTCCGGAGCGCCTGGAAGTGTTCACCGTTCCTTACACTGCGCAGTTCCACAACCCGCTGTCATCGGACCGTCAGATGTCCTACAACGACAGCCGCGCCGAGGGCACTCGCGCCACGGTGCGGGCGATGACGGACATGAATAATCGCTGCCCGTTGACCAGCTATGTGCTGATCGGTTTCTCGCAGGGCGCGGTGATCGCCGGCGATATCGCCAGTGACGTCGGTAACGGCCGCGGTCCCGTCGACCAGGATCTGGTGCTCGGTGTGATGCTCATCGCCGATGGCCGCCGCCAGGCAGATGTTGGTCAGGAAACCGAGCCGAACGCCGAGGGCCAGGGCGCGGAGATCACGCTGTATGAGGTACCCACGCTCTCGGCGCTAGGTTTAACGATGTCGGGCCCGCGGCCTGGTGGGTTCGGGATGCTCAACGATCGCACGTACCAGATCTGCGCCCGCGGGGATTTGATCTGCGCGGCGCCCGAATCGGCATTCAACATCGCCGAGCTACCCAAGACGCTGGAGGTGCTCAGCGGCGGGGCGGGCCAACCCGTGCATGCAATGTATGCAACACCGGATTTCTGGAATCTCGACGGGCTACCGGCCACGCAGTGGACACTGAACTGGGCGCGGGGTCTGATTGATAACGCCCCGCACCCAAAACATGGCTGAGACGTGACCGGGTTGATTTGGCCCAGGTGAGGGTGTCGCTTAATATTAAGGGAAGGTTAAGGGCGTTAAGAGCATTGTAAGGTTGAGAGCATTGTCCGGCGGCGCAGGTGTGGGCAGTCTTCCTCCCGGTAGGACCTTCCGGGATTTGGGATTACCGATCCCGTTCGATTGGAGTGTGTGCGATGGCCTTCCATAACCCGTTCATCAAGGACGGGCTGATCAAGTTCCCCGACGACGGGAACCTGATCAAGCATGTCGAACGTTGGGCGAAGGTTCGCGGCGACAAGCTCGCGTACCGCTTCGTGGATTTTTCGACCGAGCGCGACGGCGTCGAGCGGGACCTGAGCTGGGCCGCCTTCGGGGCCCGCAATCGGGCGATCGGGGCGCGGCTGCAGCAGGTCACGGAGCCGGGCGACCGGGTGGCCATCCTCTGCCCGCAGAACCTCGAATACCTCATCGCGTTCTTCGGCACGCTGTACTCCGGCCGGATCGCGGTGCCACTGTTCGACCCGTCCGAGCCCGGCCATGTGGGCCGCCTGCATGCGGTGCTCGACGACTGCAGCCCCACCACGATCCTCACCACCACCGAGGCGGCCGAGGGAGTCAGAAAGTTCTTCCGTGGCCGCCCGGCCAAGGAGAGACCGCGGGTGATCGCCGTCGACGCGGTGCCCGACGACGTCGGCGCCACCTGGGAGCCGGTCGACGTCGACCGTGACACCCTGGCCTACCTGCAGTACACCTCCGGTTCCACGCGCATCCCGACCGGTGTGGAGATCACCCATCTGAACCTCGCGACCAACGTGGTGCAGATCATCGAAGCGTTGCAGGGCGAAGAAGGTGACCGCGGAGTCTCGTGGCTGCCGTTCTTCCATGACATGGGCCTTGTCACCGTTCTGCTGCCCACGGTGATCGGCCACTACATCTCCTTTATGACACCCACCGCATTCGTTCGGCGGCCGAGCCGCTGGATCCGCGAGATGGCGCGCAAGCCCGACGACACCGGCGGCGTCATCTCGCCGGCACCCAATTTCGCGTTCGACCACGCTGCCACCCGTGGCCTGCCCAAGGAGGGGGAGCCACCGCTGGACTTATCGAACGTGAAGGCGCTGCTCAACGGCAGTGAACCCATCTCGGCGGCCACGGTGCGTAACTTCAACGAGGCGTTCGGACCGTACGGTTTCCGGCCGCAGGCCATCAAGCCGTCCTACGGTCTGGCCGAGGCCACACTGTTCGTATCGTCTACACATTTCAACGAGTCGCCGAAGATCATCACCGTCGATCGGGCCGAGCTCAACAACCACCGTTTCGTTGAAGTTCCCCCTGACTCGCCGAGCGCGGTCGCGCAGGCCTCGGCCGGAATCGTCGGGGTGGCCGAATGGGCGGTCATCGTCGATGCCGAGTCGGCCACCGAACTGCCCGACGGTCAGATCGGTGAGATCTGGATCAGCGGGCAGAACATGGGCACGGGCTACTGGAACAAGCCCGAAGAAACGGCTGTGACCTTTCATAACATCCTCAAGTCGCGCACCAGCCCGTCGCACGCCGAGCGCGCTGAGGACGACGCGACGTGGGTGCGCACCGGAGACTACGGCGCCTATCACGAGGGTGAGCTCTACATCACCGGCCGCGTGAAGGATCTGGTGATCATCGACGGCCGCAACCACTACCCGCAGGATCTTGAGCACTCGGCGCAGGAGTCGACCAAGGCGCTGCGGACGGGATTTGTCGCGGCGTTTTCGGTGCCGGCCAACCAGCTTCCCGACGAGGTGTTCGACAACGCTCACGCCGGCCTCAAACGTGACCCCGACGACACCTCGGAGCAACTGGTCATCGTCGGAGAGCGGGCGCCCGGTGCGCACAAGCTCGAAATGGACCCGATCGCCGACGATATCCGCGCCGCGATTGCGGTACGCCACGGCGTAACGGTGCGCGACGTGCTGTTGACCCCGGCCGGTGCGATCCCGAGAACATCGAGCGGCAAGATCGGCCGGCGTGCCTGCCGGTCGGCCTACTTGGACGGCAGCCTGCGCAGCGGCACCATAGCCAACGCTTTCCCCGATGAGACGGACTG
>JAHZKD010000088.1 GCA_022600605.1 Actinomycetes bacterium | reverse complement strand
GGGTCCTGCTGCGGTTGTCGAGCGAACTGGGCTTGGAAGCCGGAGGCGGCCGGCCGGTGGTGGCGATCAGCCGGTTCTCGCGGTTCCTGGCCGCGGTCGGCGTCGAGCACATTGAGCAACTCGATCGTCAGCTCCTCGAACGCTATCTGGCAGACCTGGGGCACGAACGCCATCCACAACGCCGAAGCGCCCACATCGGACTGCTGAACGGATTCTCGTCGCAATCAGTCACCTGACTTTTATCACTATGCCGGGTTGGCTGCCGCGGTAGGGCGTTGACCTGTGGATTCAGTTCGTCTTTCGGTGCGGATTTGCGCGCTAATTGCTAGCTCATAGGGTGCGGTGGTGGCCTATGTGCGCACCGTGAAGACCGCGTCGGGAGCGACGGCTGTGCAGATCGTGTGGTCCTCGCGGCGGGGGTCACGGTCGATCGAGCACATCGGTTCGGCCCATGACGAGGCACGGTTGGCGGCGTTGAAGGCCGCTGCTACCCAGCGGTTGGCTGCTGGTCAGGCCGAACTCGACCTGGGTATGGCTGGTCGGTCGGATTCGGAGCCGTTGCCGATCACCTCGGCGCGCTCAGCTCACTTGTGGGATGCATTGCGCCGCGGCTACGAGGTCCTGGGCTTCGACGGGGCCGCCGGTAACGACGAAGTGTTTCAGCAACTGGTGTTGGCGCGGATCATCGAGCCGACAAGCAAGGCCGACTCGCTGCGGGTACTCGAGGAGACCGGTGTGGGAGCGCCGTCGTATCCGACGCTGAACCGCAGACTGCCGGTGTTCGCTAAACCTGCTTTCCGGCAGGCACTTTCGACTTCGTGCGCGGAGCACGCCAAGCTGGGTCCGGCCTCGCTGGTGCTCTATGACGTGTCCACCCTGCATTTCGAGACCGATGATGGTGATGGGTTTCGTGAGCCGGGGTTCTCCAAGGAACGCCGCCTGGAACCCCAAATCACCATCGGGCTGCTCACCGACGCGGCTGGGTTCCCGCTGGCCCTGGAGGCCTTCGAGGGCAACCGGGCCGAGACCGCGACGATGCTGCCGGTGATCAACGCCTTTAAGACCGCCCACCAGCTCTCCGACGTCACCGTCGTCGCCGATGCCGGCATGATTTCTGAGACCAACCAGGTCGACCTGCAGGCCGCCGGCCTGACCTACATCCTGGGCGCCCGCATCCCCTTCCTTCCCGACGTGATCCGCGAATGGCGCGACCGACATCCCGAGGAGGCTATCCCCGATCAGTTGGTATTCCACTACGCCCGCACCGCAATCGACGCGCACCTGACGATCGTGTTCACCACTCTGGCCGTGGCCCATGCCATCCAGTCGCGTACCGAACTGTCGATCGCCAGGGTCGTCAAGCAACTACGCCCACTTCGCAGCGCCACCATCAACATCAACGGATCTACCCAGACCTTACCGCCGGCCATTCCCGAAGCTCAACGCAAGATCCTCACCTACCTCGGCATCAAATCGTGGTCCTGGGCACAGTGTCCGAAGTCAGGCCATAAGATCAGGATTGGCACACAGCACGGCCTACCAATCCATCGGCTCAATTACCAGTACGAATGAAGATCGCCGGAGGCTGACCCACGTTGGTTAAAAATCAGCACTCGCCTATGCTAGTTTTGACTTATGCCCCAATCTACCTGGCGTAAAATACTGCTTCGCATCAATGCCGCATACCGGTGTAATTTACTACCCATTTTGATGCATGTATTGCTGCGCCCAGGGCCGAGTCTGGGTCTTGTCCGACTGGGTAGCCGATACGGCGGATGGTGGCTCCCTGCGCGCTCGCTTCGGCCAGGGGCTGTTGCGTACTGTGCCGGGGCTGGCGAAGACATTAGTTTTGATCTAAGATTGTTCGATAAGGGACTTGAAGTTATGGTATTTGATCCCACCCCAAGAGCAATCGAGTATCTTGAGAAGACCGCCCCAAAGAAAGATGGATTTCGATTCTTTCCCATCGGCTGGTGGAACACCTCGACAACTCTAAAATTCTTTGCGCCGCGGGACAATCGCCATGTTTCTCATTCAGTTGTGAATTTGCAGCGAACCGACACCTATTTCGAGGCAGAAGTGGCCAAGGTGTCCGATCTTGCGATGCAGCTGGGGCACAAAGATATTGAAATAATCAAGATGGATATCGAGGGCGCCGAGCATGCGGTCCTAGCCGATCTAATTGAGAATGGTCCGCTGCCGCCCACGCTCTTGGTGGAATTCGACCAACCTAGCAAGATCTCTCGCACAATTGCGACCGTAAGGCAATTGAAGGATAAGGGTTATCGACTTCGCCACATCGAAGAGTGGAATTATACCTTTACAGGCTTTTCCGAAAATTGAGCTGAGGGTGGCGAATACATCAGTTGATGGGCCGCGTCGGCGAGCTGTGACGGGCCCCGGCGGGCAGAGGATGCAGGTGTCGAAGCCGTCTACGCCCAGGTGTCAGGGAGTGCTGTCTCGGAAGACCTCTACCCCGGCGGCGACGCGCCGACCAGCCCTACACCCTCAACTACGAGGAGCTCGAAGTCCTCAAGAAGGCCAACCCGGCGCCATCGGAACGGATCAGCAGGTTTTGCGGTACTGCCGAGGAATCTGAGTGATCGCCGCCGACAGAACGTCAATGTGGTCAGCGGAGGTGTTGGCCCCAGCGTTACCGGGACGCAGGCGGGCGGCCAGCAGTTCTGTGGTGTTGTCACACCACACCCCCGATCGGGTGAAACCCGAAACTGTCCTTGAATGTTGGCGCCGCTGACTCTTTACTCACTATGAGCCACCACGATCGTGGCGTCGACATCGAGCACTACCGTTTCACCCAGATCAGTGCCGGCCACCCGCGACGCAGGAAGCCGGCCAGCCAACACAGACCACACATGGCGGCGCACCCCGGCGCGGGCCGCCTCAATCCTCTGCAGCCGCGCCGGGGTCAACTCGGCCAGGGCCCGCCACACCGTGGGTGCGGAGGCCACCGGACCCAACACCGGGGATTGATGGCGCAGCACATCGATGTCAGCAATAGCCTCACCGCCATCAGCGAGCATCACCGCCACATCGGTCAGAACCCG
>JAHZKD010000087.1 GCA_022600605.1 Actinomycetes bacterium | reverse complement strand
GCTTGTCCTGGCTGCGGCGTCCCTGGCCATGATCCCGGCAATGGTCGCAGCCAGTGGCGAAGCTGTCTGGGGCGCGATCGCACTGGGGCAAGTTATTGGCACGGTCGCAGGGGTAGCCGTTGGCTATGGATGGGGATGGTTCGGCCCAGCAAGGATCGCTCGAAACTCCGCAACTGGGAGGCGGGCCGAGTACCTCGAATCGATAGTGGCGAGGGGCGTTCTAGTACTGCCGCTTGCGGCCGTTGCCGCGACTGCGGCTTTCGTGCTGGCTCCGACTGCGCCACTGTTTGCTGCGGCGGGCGCGGTATCCACGACTAGCATAGGGCTTAGTGCTAATTGGTACTTTGTGGGATTGGCCAGGCCGTTCACAATGTTTGTCATGGAGACTATTCCGCGAACGGCTGGCGCGGTCGCAGGTGTAATTTTGATGTACGCGGGCCATAGCGCCATCATGGGACCGATCGGAAGTTTTAGCGGAATGATCGCGGCTCTTGCGTTGTCAACGATTTGGATCATCTGGGAGACAAGGCAAGCTGGAGCCGAATCTCGTCGGCTCCAATCGCTAGGGAAAATCCTCGTGTTGAACCGGACCGGGATCGCGTCAGCGATTGGCTCGGCAGCCTATGTTGCGGCACCACTTGCGATTGTTTCTGTTGTTGCTCCAACTATTCAGTCGACGTTTGCTATGGCAGATAGGGTTAAGGGCCTGATCTCTATTGCTTCAGCGCCGGTTACGAAAGTTCTTCAAGGTTGGGTTCCGCGGGGGACTGAGTCAACTCGGGTCCGTCGCGCGAATATCGCAATTGCCAGCGCATCCATGCTAGGAATCCTACTCGGCGTCGGTACGATGATTTCTACGCAAAGCCTGGTTAGCTGGCTGGGGAACGGACAGATTTCCGTATCATGGGGAGTCGCTCTCCTGCTGTCCGCATGCGTGTCGATCACCCTTTTCCGATCAGTTCTCGAACGGGCGGTGCTAGCCACTTTTGAGCAACTCCACATCGTTGCGAAAGCTATTGCTGCAGGCTCCATTGTAGGTCTGCCATTGGTAGGTGTGGGAGCCCACCAGCTTGGAACGGTTGGGGCCTTGGGGGGTGTCCTTGCGGGTCTGTTGGTATGTGTTGTTGTCGAACTGTTCGGGCTTTTCCGGTTTCTGCGTTTCGTCAAGTGATTTAGCCTGAATCCGTGGACGCCGGGTAGCCGGGGGGAATTGCGCCCCCCGGCCCCCACAGATCCGGACGTGAGCCTCTCGGCTCATCCGGCTCTTGTCGTCTTGCCTGAGTTGGGTCAAACGGCTTAGTGCCTTGGGATCGGCTCCTGACCTGAGTTCGGACAAATGGCTTAGTAAGTGATTCTGGTGCCGAGGCTGGTGAGGATATGGCGCTGAGCTGCGGGAATGTCGGGCGGGATGTCGGTGATGGTGCCGTTGACCCGAGTTGGGTCATGTGTCTTAGTGCCTTGGGTTTTCGGCTTGGAGGGCGTGGAGGATGGCCTTGACCTCGGTGTCCAGTGCGGGTGGGAATGTGGCTATCACGCCGTTGATGTCGATGGTTGCCGAGCGCAGGGGCTTGAGGGTGCGCAGAAAGCGTCTCAGCGACAGTCCGGTTCGGGTTTGGACTTCGCAGCTGAGGGCCAGTGCGGTGAACACGATGGTCAGGTGGGCTTCGATAGCATCACGGGTGCGGGCGAATATGGGCCTGGCCGCGAGGTCGGATTTAGACATCCGGAAGGACTGCTCGACGCGCCAGAGGTCGTGGTAGCTGGTGGTTACCTCGGCCGCGGGCATGAGCGCGGCTTCGATGTTGGTGACATAGCCTTTGAGCCCGACCATGCGGCGCGTCCGCTGCAGCGAGGCGGTGTCGAGTTCTTGAGCGCCGTTGCGGGTCTTGACAAACCGCGGTGTGCGGGCCGCTGTGTCCCCGGCAACGACCGCGCGGGCCTTGTGTTCCTGCAGGTTCAGCGTCTTGTTGTCGCGCACCGCGTGTTTGGCTGAATAGGCCCACACCGCCCGCCACGACTTGGTGTGGGTGCCGGGCGCCCAGACGGGTTCGGCCTTGAGTTTCGGGTCGCTGGTCTTGGGCGCGGTGCCGCGTTGATCACGTGGGGTGATCGTGTCGATGACCTGGCCATCAGTGAATACACTTCCATGCCAATGGAAGTGGGACTGCAGATCCTTGGGCGCTTTGGTGGCCCGGGATCCGACGATGAATCGCAGTTCGGCTTCGTCGAGTTCGCGCAGGTTGGTGCTGGAAAGCATGCCGGCATCGGCGACGACGACCATGTCGGTGAGGTCGTGGCGTTGTTGGAAGGCCTTGACGATCGGCACGATCGTCAGGGTTTCGGCCTTGTTGCCTTCAAAACAGCCGATCTCCAACGGGAACCCGCACCGGTCGACCAGCAGGCCCACCACGATCTGCGGGTCCACCCGGCGTTCCTTGGAGTATCCGACCTTGCGAAGCGCGTCTTCTTTGTCGCGTCGGTGATCGTCACACCCAACTCGATGGTGCGCATGATCGTGTCGGCGACAACAGACGGCGGGCAGGCAGTAACCTTCGACACGGGTCCCCTCGGTGGTGTTGGTGAAGCGTGTGTAGGAACCCGCATCGTTACCCACCGAGGACCCGCCTCAACTCACCGACACGCCACCTTCCCGCAGCGTTCCGCTGGCCACCGATGCACTCTCGTTCACGAAGAGCCAGTAAAACCTAACTAATTACTGCGCGAGCCCTAACCACCAGGCCGCTGAGGTGCGGTGTTCTTCGAAGCTCGTGCCCGCTGCGGCCGCCGTTGTCGGGGTCCTCCACCCAAATTGTTTTTGTCATTCGGCTGGTGCTCCCGAATAGGGTTCTTTCTCTCCGCGCCATTCCGGCGCTGC
>JAHZKD010000011.1 GCA_022600605.1 Actinomycetes bacterium | reverse complement strand
CATCGTGGTTGGTTCTGAGTATCCACCCGTAGCTTTTCAATCATGCAGGTTTACATCGCAGGCCGTAGCTTCCGCCAGACCGCACAGTGCGATTGCGGTTGGAGCGGCGCTGGCCGCTGGACCCGAGGATCGGCCAATGTCGATGCCGGGATACATGCCGCCCAGACCGGTCACCTGCCGGTTTCGGCGACAATGATGGCTGATCCGACCTCACCCGCCCTCGTCCTGCAGGCGTCGTAGTCGACGCCTGGAATTCAGATTCCACAGTTGGCGCCCCCTTCTCAGCGAGGGCGTCCTGAGGCCGATCCCGTCCCCCGCCGATTCACTTTCACTGTTGCAGCCGCAGATACTGCTCAAGCATCACCTCGGAGTCAGCGGTTCGGTAACCGGTCGACTCGATTTTCGTCAGGTCCAGGACACTCATGGCGGGGCGCGGCGCGACCGGATTCGACGCATCGGCAAAGTATTCCGCGGTGGAGACTCCGCGAACCCGAGCGGGGTCATGGCCGGATAGTGCGAACGTCTTCCGCGCCACATCGGCCCAGGACATCACAGGCCCCGATCCCGTCACGTTGTAGACGCCGTGCGGTGCGCCCGTGTCCAGGAGATAGCGTATCGCTCTGGCCAACTCCGTGGTGAACGTCAACCGCCCCATCTGGTCACCGACCACTGACGGGTCGACGCTGCGAGCTGCAAGAGAGCGCATCGTGTTCACGAAGTTTCGACCGTCGCCGATCACCCATGAAGTCCGCACGATGTAGTGCCGGGGCACCGTGGCCGCAAGCTGGTCTCCGGCGGCCTTGGTCTGCCCGTAGACGCCGAGCGGGCACAAAGGGTCGCTCTCGCGGTACGCAGAGGAGGTGTCCCCATCGAATACGTAGTCACTAGAAATCTGCACAAGCGAGATTCCGTGTGTCGCGGCGATTCGCGCCAACGCTGCGACACCTGCGACATTGGTAGCCCAGGCGGC
The DNA here is from genome assembly GCA_022600605.1 of Actinomycetes bacterium. Classification (GTDB taxonomy): domain Bacteria; phylum Actinomycetota; class Actinomycetes; order Mycobacteriales; family Mycobacteriaceae; genus Mycobacterium. Next base: position 3,059 of record JAHZKD010000011.1, on the reverse strand, counting down.
TTGACGTCCGGCAGCAGTCTCCGCCGAGTCGACGGCTGTGTAGGCGCCGGCGTTGATGATGGTGGCGTAGTCACGCCAGCGACGAGCACTTCCGAGGTCCTCCGATGTGAGGTCAATCGCGTCGCGCCCCGCGAATTCCACGTACGCATCGTCGGCGTACTCCGCGCGCAGAGCGCGGCCCAGTTGTCCGTCCGCACCCAAAACGAGGATCTTTTTTGGCGCAACCGGAGACACCCCGGCCAGTCGCGGGTTCGCGATGTCCTTGGCCGAGATTTGTGCGTGTTCCAGGGGGATAGGCCACGGTATGGCGACAGATTCGTCTGCCAGGTTCAGCGAGGCGTAGGCAGCATCGGGTGAGTAATGGTCGTTGACCAAATAGGCGTAGACAGAGTTGGGCTCCAGGGTCTGAAATGCGTTGCCCACGCCGCGGGGAACGAACACCGCCCGCGCGGGATCGAGCTCAACTGTGAACGTGGCGCCGAATGTCGGTCCCTTGCGCAGATCAACCCAGGCCCCAAACACTCGCCCGCCGGAGACCGAGACGAATTTGTCCCACGGTTCGGCGTGAATTCCGCGGGTGGTGCCGACCACGCGGTTGAACGAAACGTTGTTCTGCACGGGTCCGAAGTCGGGCAACCCCGCGACGACCATCTTCTCGCGCTGCCAATTCTCCTTGAACCAGCCCCGATTATCGCCGTGAACAGGCAAATCAAATACGAGCAGCCCAGGAATCGGGGTTGACTCCGCATGCAACCGCTTGCCGTATTCATTCACGGCTGCATTCCCGAGGATTCCTCGATCCTGGCGTAGAAAGCCTCGGTGTCGTCCTTAACCGGTGACCACCAGTCCGCGTTGGACCGGTACCAGTCGATCGTCTTGGCCAATCCTTCTCGAAAGTCACAGTACTTCGGTTGCCAGCCAAGTTCGGCGCGTAGCTTACTGGAATCGATGGCGTAGCGCAGGTCATGTCCGGCGCGGTCGGTCACGTGATCGTAGGCGTCTGCGGGATGACCCATCAGCGTAAGGATCAGCTCGATCACGTTCTTATTGTTCTTCTCGCCGTCCGCGCCGATCAGGTAGGTCTCACCGACTCGGCCGTTGTCGAGGATCGCGAGCACCGCCGAAGAATGATCGTCGGCGTGAATCCAGTCCCGCACGTTGCAGCCCTGCCCGTAAAGCTTCGGCCGGTTTCCCCTTAGGATGTTGGTGATTTGGCGCGGAATGAACTTCTCTACGTGTTGGTATGGCCCGTAGTTATTCGAGCAGTTCGATATCGTCGCGGCGACTCCGAAAGAACGAACCCATGCCTGCACGAGGAGGTCACTGCCCGCCTTGGTGGACGAGTAGGGCGAGGACGGGTTGTAGGGGGTTGCCTCGGTGAACCTGTTCGGGTCGTCGAGGGCGAGATCACCGTAGACCTCGTCGGTAGAGATGTGGTGGAACCGCGTGCCATGTCTGCGCGCGGCCTCGAGCAAGGTGAATGTCCCCACGAGGTTGGTGTGCACGAACGGGGTCGGGTCGTGTAGCGAGTTGTCATTGTGCGACTCCGCAGCGAAGTGCACGACGGAGTCCACCGAGGCCATCAGGTCGTCGACCAGCGCAGCGTCTCCAACATCGCCGCGTACGAACTTCATCCGCTGCTCGGGTAGGCCCGCCAGGGAGGCGATATTGCCAGCGTAGGTGAGCTTGTCCAGCACTGTGACTTGGTGGTCGGTGTTATCGAGGACGTGACGCACGAAATTCGATCCGATGAATCCAGCACCACCTGTAACCAGTAGACGGGACATCAGCGTTTCCGGTTCAGCAAGTCCAACAGGTACTGGCCGTAGCCGGACTTGAGTTGTTTCTCCGCTCGGACGCGGAGCTCATCATCTGTGAGATATCCCTGGCGCCAGGCGATCTCCTCGGGCGCCCCAATCTTCATCCCGGTGCGCCGCTCCATCGTGCGGACGAACTCGCCGGCGTCGTGCATCTGGTCGAACGTCCCGGTATCGAGCCACGCTGTCCCACGGGGCAGCAACTGCACCTGGAGTCGGCCCTGCTCAAGATAGTTGAGGTTGATGTCGGTGATCTCGTATTCGCCTCGCGCACTGGGAGTCAGCGCCGATGCAATCGCAACCACATCGTTGTCGTAGAAGTACAACCCCGGCACCGCAAAGTTGCTCCTCGGATTTTTGGGCTTCTCCTCCAGAGAAATGGCCCGCCCGTCCTCGTCGAACTCGACCACGCCGTATGCCGACGGCTCAGCGACCCAATAGCCGAAGATCGCGCCGCCCTCGATGCTCCCAAAGCGCTTGAGCTGTGAGCCCAGCCCGGGCCCGTAGAGCAGGTTGTCGCCCAGTGCCAGCGCGACCTTATCGCCGCCGATGAACCCGGCACCGATCGTGAACGCCTGGGCGAGTCCGTCCGGGGACAGCTGCTCGGCGTAGGAAATCGACACCCCAAACCGCGAACCGTCGCCGAGCAGCCTGCGGAACCCGTCGGCGTCATGCGGTGTGGTGATGACCAGGATGTCCTGAATCCCTGCCAACATCAGCGTCGACAGCGGGTAGTACACCATTGGCTTGTCGTACACCGGGATCAGCTGCTTGGAGACTCCGAGCGTAATCGGGTGAAGACGTGTCCCTGAACCACCCGCCAGAATGATTCCTCTCACCCGGCCATCGTGGCACAACCCGTCTGATCATTCGGCACTAGGGAGAGTGCGAAACCGCTCGTTGGACCTCCGCAGGTTGCCCCTACTGCCCCAGCAGTCGCTGCTGTAGCTCCCGGTCTTTCTGCAGCACCATCTTTTCCAGGTCGGCCTGGAACGACGCCATCCGATCGCGCAGCCCGGTATCTGAGGCGCCGAGTATCCGCACGGCCAACAACCCCGCATTGCGTGCGCCACCGATCGACACCGTGGCCACCGGCACACCCGCCGGCATCTGCACGATCGACAACAACGAATCCAGCCCGTCCAGTCGGGCCAGCGCCACCGGCACCCCGATAACCGGCAGCGGCGTCGCGGCGGCGACCATGCCCGGCAGGTGCGCGGCCCCCCCGGCGCCGGCGATGAT
>JAHZKD010000086.1 GCA_022600605.1 Actinomycetes bacterium | reverse complement strand
GATCGAACGGTCGGACTGCTGGCCCTAACGAACTCAACCTGACCCAAGGTCCGGCGTTCAGGTGGGCTGACCACGGTATGGGAGGCTTCCTTCTATCACGGCTGTCATCCATCTCCGCTGGTGGACACCACCTAGCTGCAGCGCGTCAGCCCGGCGGTGGAGGAGACAGCAGAGCCCGCGACCAAGAACGCGGCGGCGGGCAGGAGGCCAGAGAAAGGCGGCTATGAGAGCCTTCGACATCCTCGTCCGGCAGGGCTACCTGGCCACTCACGCCGAGCGGCGGGGGCACCCGCTCTACGTCTCCCTGAAGCCTTTCTCGGGGAATACTGACCTCACTGAACGAGCAACGGCCAACCGGGATACCGCACCGGACTCGACGGTGACGGTGCGGCGTGCGAGTAACGGCCGGGCGGCCCGCGGCTGCGCTCCCGCTGACCAGCGTGGGTAGGCAACACCGTGGTTGGTTGTTGGGTATCTGCGCTCTGCGCGAACTGACCCTAGAAAATCGCGTAGATAGCGGTTCTGGCGATCTGGGTCCGCAGTGGGAGGAGCGAATGCTCGGTTGCCCACGACAGCTGCTGCATTTCGAATGGCAACCGTCGCTGACCGGGATCGGAATTCGCCCAGCCACTACACCAGGTGGATGACCTTGTCGTAGCCCGCAACTAGTCTCGGCCGCATCGATCCGATGGACAGGAGAGGAGCAGAGATGGACATCGTGTACCGCGTGACGTTTGGTAACCAGCAAACAGATTTCGGCGCGCGTCCCAAGCTGGTTTGGGTCAAACGCATGGGTCAAACGCCCGAAAATAAATACGCCAGAGGGAAAAACGCCCTCTGGCCTGTGTCGGGCTGACAGGATTTGAACCTGCGACCACTTGACCCCCAGGAAGCATCGGTAGGACGTTTGCCCAGTTCACGTTTGGTTTTCGCGGTCAGAGCGCCGTGTGTGACGTTCAGGGACGCGCAGGTCGTTCAGCATCGCGCATAACGTGTGGTCCCAGAGTGGTCCCGGCGAAGGCGCGGTTTCGCAGACTTTGAAGGTGTTCGGGTTAAGCACCGGCCCTCATCTTGCGGTATTATTCGAACGTTCCAAACATTATTTCGGATAGTTCAGATGGGAGCGGACATGAGCGCCGAAGCCGCAGAGACAGCCACCTTCATCCCCGAGGATCCTGACGAGCTCGCCTCGGTGGTCGGGTTTCTCGCTACCCATGAACGAATCCGAGGAACGGTGGCATCGCCTAGTTATGCCCTCGTGGGGATCGGTGAACATGACCGCATCGAGTTACCGCGTTCAGTACACCAAGCGTTGACCAAGGTCGTCGCGGCGTTGCATGCCGGCAAGGCAGTCACCATCGCCCCGCAGACGATGAAGTTAACCACCCAACAGGCGGCAGATCTGTTAGGAGTCAGCCGACCGACGGTGGTCCGCCTGATCACCGACGATACGTTGCCGGCGGAGCGGATCGGCAATCGTCACCGACTATTACTCGACGATGTTCTCGCCTACCGTGAGCAGCGCCGCAATCGCCAGTACGAGGCGCTGGCGGCCACAGCGGTCGAAATCGACGCTGACGACGATCCGGAAGTCGTTCGCGAGCGGCTGCGCGAAGCGCGTAGGGTCGTCGCCGAACGGCGGCGTTCCAAGGCGCCAACGCGCTGACAGCATCGACCAATGATGTTCGCCGCGATGTTGGACACCTCGGTGCTATGGCCCAGCCTGCAGCGCGACTTTCTGCTTTCGCTCGCGGTCGAGGGGTTGTATCGACCGTTGTGGTCCACTGCGATCCTCGATGAGTTGCGCTATCACGAGGCGCGAAAGCTGGTAGGTCGCGGCCACGACCGAGTCCTCGCGGAGCAGCGGTCACAACGCCTCGTCAATCAAATGAGTAGGGAGTTTGATGACGCCATCGTGGCGAATTGGGAAGCCTTGGAAGGCACGTTCGGGCTTCCCGACATCGACGACGAACATGTGGTGGCGGCTGCACTGGTTGGAGGCGCGGACGTGATCGTCACCGGCAACTTGAAAGACTTTCCACCGCAACGAATCCCCAATCCAGTCAAGGTGATCTCACCTGCGCAGTTCGCTGCCGATACCGTCGCGGTCTCCCCCGACGCCGCCCATCACGCAGTGATTGCCATGGCTTCCCGATTTGTTCGGCCTTTGTCCACCGTCGAACAGATCCTTGACCACTTAATGGCACGTTACGCCATGATCGAAGCTGTCGAACTCATCCGCGGCGTTGAGTAGCTGATACTCAGGGAGAAGGGATCGTTAACGGTATCGAGAGTTTCCCGGGTGAACTTGACACCCTGCGTGCCGACAATGCGCGATTGCGTCGCCTGCTTCAATTGAGCGAGGAACAGGCACGTGCGGTGGCCGGTGACCAGGCGACACTGACCGGGGCTCCGACCGCCCCAGTGACGATGAGCTCCGGCTCTGCCGATAAGGTCCGGTTCTTCTTCGATCTGTTCCGTTGTCGCACCGACGTTTACGCGGTCCGTTGGGAGAATCATCGAGATGGCCGATCGGGGTGGACGCCGGCGATCAAAGGCTATTGGCGCAAAGGGATGAATCGGGCCGACGCCCCCTACCTCCCGCTGATCCCAGAGGTTATTGATGCCCACTTGCGGGGCGAGGCGCACATTGGTCTGTATCCGCTCAGCGATGATGACACATGCTGGTGGGTCGCAGCGGACTTCGACAAGGAAGCCGCGACGCTTGACGCACTCGCGTACATGAAAGCAGCTCGCTCCTATGGGATTCCGGCTGCCTTGGAGGTGTCACAATCCGGACGAGGAGCGCACGTCTGGATCTTCTTCGCCCATGCAATCTCAGCTTCCGTTGCCCGCAGCGTCGCTACGAGTCTGCTAGGTGAGGCGTTTCGCCTGCGCGGGAGCATGCAGCTGAGCAGCTATGATCGTTTGTTCCCTTCCCAGGACGTCCACACGGGGCGTGGGGTTGGCAATCTGATCGCCGCCCCGATGAACGGGAAGCGCCGTCAGCACGGCACCACCGTTTTCCTCGATCCCGCCACTCTGGAACCGTACGAGGATCAGTGGGCCTACTTGTCGAGTATCGCGCGATTGTCCACCTATGATGTGACCGCGTTGGACCGCCGACTTCCCAACCCGCAGATCGGCCACACCGTCCGGCGTCTGCAGCTACCAATGTCGTCGCGGATCGTCCCGCGGCCAGCGGCAATCGTGCGCGCAGACTTCGCATCGCGACTCACTTTGACGGCCAATGATCTGGGCCCAGCGATGATCTCGGCGGTCAAACACGCCGCATCTATACGCAACCCCGAATTCGATGCCCGCCAGCGTGCTCGTCGCAGCACCTGGGACACACCGCGGTTTCTCCACAGCTACGACGAAACCGCTGACGGTGATCTCGTTCTGCCGCGCGGTCTCCATTCACTGCTTGCGGAACTCGTCGAATCAGCCGACAGCAGGCTTCGCATCGACGACAAACGCGTCCCCGGAGAACATCACGAGTTCACCTGTAGCACGCCGTTGCGTATCGCCCAGACCACCGCACTGCGCCAACTCCTCGAACACGACACCAGCGTTCTCATCGCGCCACCGGGCACCGGCAAGACGGTCATCGCCTGCGCAGCAATCGAATCACGGTCCACCTCCACCCTGGTCTTGGTGGATCGCAAAGCCCTCGCCGACCAATGGCGCAACCGAATCAGTACCCACCTCGGCTTCAAATGCGGTCAAATCGGTGGCGGCAGATCAAAAACGACAGGCATCCTCGACGTCGCACTACTGCCAACACTTGCCCGCCGCGACAACGTCGAGGACATCACCGCCAACTATGGATTCGTGATTGTGGACGAATGCCACCACGTCGCCGCGAGCGCGTTCTTCGGCGTCCTGAGTCGCATAGCGGCACGGTCCTGGCTCGGCCTGACCGCCACCCCGGAACGCCGCGATGGTCTCGAAGACCTGATCTATCACCAACTCGGATCCCACCACGTCGTCATCGACCAGCCCGCTACCGGACAACTCCCGATCGACGGTTCGGAGCTACTGACACCTCATCCAGTGCTGCATGTTCATTCAACCGAGTTCCAGTACAGCGGTGACGCCGACCCCACCGCACCCGGCGGAATCGCGGAAATCTATCGAGCCCTCGTCGCCGACCAGGCACGGCTCAACCAGATCGTCGCCGACGTGCTGACCGCCTCCGAGGCCGGAGCCAACATCCTTGTACTTACCACCTGGGTAGGCCACCTCAACGCCATCACCGAGCGGCTTCAGGACGCCGGAAAGACCGTAATCGTCCTCAGCGGCGGCATGAAGGCACGTGAACGCCGTCAGATCGCCGACCAACTCGCCAACCACACGCCCGATGCAAAGCCACTCCTGGTCGTCGGCACCAGCTCGTTCATCGGAGAAGGCTTCGACTGCCCCGCCCTCGACACCCTGTTCCTGGCCGCGCCAATCACCTTCAAAAACCGCCTTGTCCAATACATTGGCCGCGTCACCCGTCCCTACCCCTCGAAAACCACCGCAACCGTGCACGACTACCAAGACGAACTCACCCCCGTCATCGCCTCTTCGCTGAAGAAGCGAGCACCCGGCTACATCAAGATGGGCTTCCCCGACCCACGCAAGATCGACCGATAGAACTGCGGCCACCTCACTTGACCAGCGGACAACCTCGGCACAAGGACAGCACACCTGACCGAGCCGGATAACGTGCACAGGCGCGTATAACGCGCATGACGTGCGGTTTAGCTGCCCAAAAACTCTGAGCACAAGCCCACCGAGGGCGTCGCCAACACCCGCGTGGCCCCAAAGGTGGCTGTAATGTCACGCGCCTATGACGGAGCAATCGCACCATCACTGCAGTTCAGAGCCACTACTCTGTGTCGGGCTGACAGGATTTGAACCTGCGACCACTTGACCCCCAGTCAAGTGCGCTACCAAGCTGCGCCACAGCCCGCGGTGCCTCCGGGATCGCCGGCAGGCGGTCGAAAGCCTACCGCAGGAGCTGTTCCACATCCCAACCGCCGAGCTCGTGTCCTGCGGCTTGTCCGTGAGCACGTCCCGCCGCAAGGTATTCGCCGGTCGAGGCGACCTCGATGCTAACTCGACGTCTTCACTCTGTGCTGCAGGGATTTTCACAACTCAGCGTCGTGGACTTAGCCCTTGAACGCAGTCAGCGCGTGGCCGGTTCGGGCTCGACACCAATAGGGCCGACTTCAGCGGTCTCCAGCGCAAACCGCTGCGCTCGGGTGAACTGCCATGCGTAGACCACCAGCGACACCCACACCACGACGATCAGCGAGTAAATTGCCGTCGACCACGGCCACTGAATGTCGAAGAAGTGCACTAACTTCTGGCTGTTGGTCAGCACGATGACGCCGCCCACCGCGGTGCCCAGCAGGGCTGGGCTGACTCGGCTCACCAGCCAGGCGGCGAACGGGGCGGTGATCACACCGCCGGCCATCAGGCCCACCACCACCGGCCAGTTCGCCAAGAGCTCCTCTCGCAACCCGACGAGGAAGCCCAGCGACGCCGATACCGAAACCAGGAATTCCGACGCGCTCACCGAGCCGATGACGGTGCGCGGCGCCGTCTTGCCTTGCGACAGCAGCGTGCTCGTGGTCACCGGCCCCCAGCCGCCGCCCCCGGAGGCGTCGATGAATCCGCCGAACAGGCCCAGCGGCGCGAGGAACTTCATGCTGTGGGTGGCCCCGCGCGGACCGAATGTCAGCGGCGTCCGCAACGAGAACCGCAGCAGCACGTAGCTGCCGATGCCGACCAGGATCGCGGCCATCAGCGGCGCGGCGTGCTCTGTAGCCAGCGACGACAGCACCGTCGCACCGACGAAGGCGCCAACGGCTCCAGGCGCGCCCAGCTTGGCGACGATCCCCCAGTCGATGTTCTTGAATTTCCAGTGCGACAAACCCGACGCGAAGGTAGTCCCGACCTCGGCCAGGTGCACCGCGGCGCTGGCCTGGGCCGCGCCTACCCCAGACAGCACAAGCAGCGTCGTGGCGGTCACGCCGAAGGCCATACCGAGAGCCCCGTCTACAAGCTGAGCGCCTGCACCCACAAGGATGAAGATGAGAAGCGAACGCATGGCTGCTTTCCGGGAGCGAGGTCACCGCATGGTGGCCACAGTGGACGGGTGGGTGCGCGTCAGGGACGCGGACAACACCACTCGTCGAATGCCATCAGCCGGCGGGAGGGCCAGAACGGCTCAAGCGCGCACACGTCAGACGGCGCCGGGGTGATCATCACCCGTTCAGCCATCGTCATTCCTCACCGCAGAGCCCGACAAAACTCTCGACAGACTACACGGCCAACAACCGATAGAGCCCGATTAATCCCACGACCACGATCACGGCTCGCAGCGTGGCCGGCGAGAGGCGCCTGCCGTAGTGCGCGCCGAGGGAGCCGCCGAGCACCGATCCCGCGGCGATAAGCCCCGCGGCCGCCCAACTGATCCGGTCGAACGCGACGACCGTGTACGCGGCGGCGGCCGTAATGTTGACCACCAGGGTCAGCAGATTCTTGGCGGCGTTCATTCGCTGCAGGTCCTCGGGCAGCAACGCTCCCATGACGGCAACCAACATGATGCCCTGCGCTGCAGTGAAGTATCCGCCGTAAACGCCGATGGCGAACGTTGCGACCACCAGCGCTGTCAGCCGGCCCGCCGACACGTGATCGACCGAGCGTCCTTCGGCCTCGGCGCGCTGGCGTGCCCACGCCTGGATTCGGGGGCCAACAATCACCAGCGCCAGCGCAATGATCAGCAACACCGGCACAACTCGGGCAAACACCTCCTCCGGCAAATGCAACAGCAGCCAGGCGCCCACGCCGGCCCCGAGGAAGGAGGCCGGTATCTGCCACGCAAGCCGGCCCCATTGACCCCGGAGTTCGCGACGGTAGCCCCAGGTCCCTGACACGCTGCCGGCCACGAGCCCGACGGCGTTGGACATGGTGGCTGTCACCGGCGGATAGCCCAACGCCACCAGCGTTGGGAAGGTGACCAGCGTGCCGGACCCGACGACAGCGTTGATGGCGCCCGCTCCCACACCCGCCACCGCGATCAGAATCATCTCGAACGCGGGCACTGGGCCACACTAGATGAGCCAATGGCGCGCCATTATTCATCCGAGCTGACCGAAGACCCCGACATCGAGGGCACGGACCCGGCGATAAGTGTCACCGGGTCCGGGAGTGGGCGCCCCTTTTCTCGCGCATCCTGACGTTGATCCTGATCGGGCTGCCCTCGAAACCGAATGTCTCGCGAAGCCGTCGTTCCAGAAAGCGCCGATACCCGGCCTCAAGGAAACCGGTGGTGAACAGCACAAAGGTCGGCGGACGAGCCGTTGCCTGAGTGACGAACAAGATCCGCGGCTGCTTTCCGCCGCGGACCGGCGGGGGGGTCGCGGCCACGATCTCTTTGAAGAAGCTGTTGAGCCGTCCCGTCGAGATCCGGGTATCCCACGACGCGAGCGCGGTTTCCAGGGCGGGCTCCAGCTTCTGCATTGCGCGGCCCGTTTTTGCCGAGATGTTCACCCTTGGGGCCCATTGCAAT
>JAHZKD010000085.1 GCA_022600605.1 Actinomycetes bacterium | reverse complement strand
CCGCTGTCGCGCGGCTTGAGGCCGGCGATCCGGTCAGCCAGCAGCGCGCGCAGCTCGTTGGCCCGTTCCAGCGGCTGGTTCGGCGCACCCCGACTAGTCAGGCGCTCGTCGATGTCCGGTAAGGCCGTCAAGGGGCTGGCGACAAGCTTGGACAAATCGCCGTAATGCCCAAGCGCGCGTCGGGTGACACGGACGAAGGTTTCCTCGTCCATCCCATCCAACGGATTACCCGACCGAAGCGGCAATGCCGCCTCGGTGCTGCGCAGCGCGGCGCGGTCGGCGCTCAAACCCGGCGAACGGGAGAAGGCCAAACGGTCGAGCAGACCAGCCAGCGGGTCTGCCAGCACGTTGATGGCGATGGCGATCGCAAGGCTGGTGAACAACAGAACGACCATCGTGGAGTTCTGCCCCGCAACGGCCAGACCGATGAGCAGTTGGCCGCCGAATAGGACGGCCACTGCCACTGTCGCGGCAAACGAGCGCATCATGTCGTTGCGCAACGCCTGACCTTCGTCGAACGCATCTCCGATGGCGACCGCGACGCCGAGCAGCGCAACGTCAAATCCGGTGGCCGCCAAGGCCAACCCGCTAGGCACGAGCCCGAGCGGAATGATCAGGATCGCGTTGCCTAGCGCGAAGAACAACGTGGCCACGACAACGAAACCGACCACGGGCCCCGGTTGTGAGCGCCGCATCACCGTATAGATCATGGCGCCCAGTGCCGGGACCGACGCTGCGGCGAACATCACCCAGTGCCCCGCCCGTAGTGGGCCCCCCACGTCGCCGGCCATCGTCGCACCTGCGAACGCGACCGCCCCCACGCAGGCCACCAACGTGAATTCGCCCGTGCGGCCCCGCCAGGTGTCCTGGCGCCTCGACAATTCCAGGAGGACCGCGAACCACGCGATGCCGGGTATCGCGACGAGGTAGATCTCGATCCGGCTCAACAACTCCGACGCACTGACCAGCCGGACAGCGTCCAAGGCCACCACGACAGCGAAGCTGGTCAAACCGATGGATGCCAGCACGAGCACGACTTTGCGGGGGTCGCGGGCTAACAGGTACAACCCCAGCCACCAGCTCAATGTGAAGACAAGCGCTGACAGGGCTACCACATCAACGTCCGTAGCGTCGGTGCCTGGCGCTGTAGTCGCGCAAGGCGCGTAAGAAGTCGACCCGGCGGAATTCGGGCCAGTAGGCCTCGGTAAACCACATCTCCGAATACGCGCTCTGCCACAGCAGGAATCCCGAGAGTCGCTGTTCGCCGGAAGTTCGAATGACCAGATCGGGGTCGGGCTGGCCGGAGGTGTACAGATTCTCCGAGATCGCCTCGGCGGTGACCGCCTCGATCAGATGGTCCCCAGTAACACCGTTGGCGAGTTCCTTGCTCAGCAGCCCACGGACAGCGTCCACAATCTCTTGGCGACCGCCGTACCCGACGGCGAGGTTGACATGAAAGGAAGCGCTGTGCGCGGCACCGCCGGTCGACTGCACGGCATCCCGTAGGCGACGCGCCGGCTCCTCACCCAGGAGTTCCAAATCGCCGACGGTGCGCACGCTCCACTGGTTGGCCGGCGCGCAGATCTCCTCGACGACGTCGGTGATGATGTCGATGAGCGAGGTGAGCTCAGCAGCGTCGCGCTGCAAGTTCTCGGTGGAAAGCAGGTACACGGTGGCCATCTCGATGCCAGCTTCCTGGCACCAGCGCAGCATCTCGGCAATTTTGTGGGCGCCGACACGGTAGCCGTAACTGACGTCATCATGCCCAAGCTCGCGGGCCCACCGTCGATTGCCGTCGCACAGCACAGCGATGTGGCGCGGCAACTCCGATCGCGACGGCGACAACCCGTGCCGCAGACGCATCTCATAGAGCCGGTACATAGGCTCTTTGAGGCGTCGCGGAATGAGGTCCACGAGTGTCAAGACTACTGTGGCACCGAGGAAACCCTATGCAAGTCAGCGGAGGTGAGACATGGCTACGTCCTTTGACCCCGTCGACACTGAAGACTCGGACTCCGCGGCCTCGTCGCACGAACCCGAAGACCTTCCTGAAGCGGTAGCCGAAGGCGTCGCCCAGTTCCTGGGTAAGCCGCGGGCGCGGGGCTGGATCCACGTGTATTCAGCGGCCGTCGCGGTCGTCGCCGGCGCCGCGTTGGTGGCAGTGTCCTGGTCGGTGGAATCGACCCGCGCCGGCATCGCCACCCTGATCTACACACTGACCATTGTGGCGATGTTCGCCGTGAGCGGTACCTACCACCGGGTGAACTGGAAGTCGGCTGCGGCGCGCAAATGGATGAAGCGCGCCGATCACTCCATGATCTTTTTGTTCATCGCCGGCAGCTACACCCCATTCGCAGTGCTGGCGCTGCCCGAGCACAGCGGAATGACTCTGCTCTGGATCGTGTGGGGTGGCGCGTTGGCCGGCGTAGCACTCAAGATGCTGTGGCCCTCAGCTCCGCGGTGGCTCGGTGTACCCCTATACATCCTGCTTGGCTGGGTGGCGGCCTGGTTCATCGGTCCAATTACTCACGGTGCTGGCGTCGCCGCTGTTGTGCTGCTGATCGTCGGCGGTGCGCTGTACAGCATCGGCGGGGTGCTCTACGGGCTGAAATGGCCGAACCCGTGGCCTACGACGTTCGGCCACCACGAGTTCTTCCATGCCTGCACGGCCGTCGCGGCAATCTGCCACTACATTGCGATGTGGTTCGCCGTTTTCTGAGCGGTTTCGGCATGGTTCACGTCGCTAGGCGACGATGAACACGCCGAAATCGCTAGAGTTTGGGATCATCGCCGGCCGAGTCCGGGCCCTCAGGATTCTCGGTGTCGAAGGATTCGGGCAGGCGGCGCAGATGCCGGTTCATTGACCACACCAGCGCGAAGGTGCCGATCAACAGCAACAACACAACGATGAGCCCGAATGGGCTTGCTTTCCCGAAGTCCGGCCCGGTCTGCCGCGGGCCTTCCTGGGCCAAGACGGTGGTCATCAGATTCAAGCTGAATGCCATTGCGTCGTTCATTCGCGTCCCTCGATTCCGGCGAACAAGTCGGTCTCGGGTAGGCGCACCGGCACCCGTGACCGAGCCAACTCGAACTCCTCTGTCGGCCACAGCCGCTGTTGCCACTCCATAGGTGCAGTAAAGAAGAAACTCTTCGGGTCGATCTGAGTGGCGTGGGCGAGCAGGGCCTCGTCACGCTGGGCGAAGTACTGCGAACACTCGATCCGCGTAGTCACCCGCTTAGCGAGCAGATCTTCTTTCGGATCCCACATCTCCAGCCACTTGGCGAAGGGCCCTTCCTTGCCGTGCTTGGCGAACTCGTCCTGCAACACCTGCATCCGCTGTCGTAGAAATCCGTGGTTGTAGTACAGCTTGAGCGGGCCCCACGGCTCACCGGCGTCGGTATGGAGCCGATGGTCGGCGGCCGCCTCGTAGGCGGCGACAGACACCTGGTGACAGCGGATGTGGTCGGGGTGCGGGTAGCCGCCGTTCTCGTCGTAAGTGGTCATCACGTGCGGTTTGAATTCTCGGATCTGTCGAACCAGAGCCGCCACGGGCAACTCCATCGGCTCCAGCGCGAAGCAGCCCTCCGGCAGTGGAGGTGGCGGGTCACCCTCGGGCAGACCGGAGTCGACGAAACCTAGCCAGCGATGTTCGACGCCAAGAATCTCAGCCGCCCTGGCCATCTCGTCGCGGCGAATATCGGCCATTCGCCCGTGGACCTCGGGCAGGTCCATCGCCGGATTCAGGATGTCGCCGCGCTCCCCACCGGTGAGCGTGACCACCATGACGCGCGCGCCCTCCCGGGCGTAGCGCGCCATCGCCGCAGCGCCCTTGCTGGACTCGTCGTCCGGGTGGGCGTGCACGGCCATCAACCGCAGTTCGCTCAACCTGTTCCCTCTTAGCTGCTCACCGACATTGGTCTCACCGACATTGATACTGACGTCACTCGTGCTGAAACTCACGCAGTGGGTCAACCGCCGCGATTGGCCCCTATAGTTCCAGTCCTAGTACACCCATCCGACCGACGGGCATGCAAAACGAGATGATCGAGCGTCCCACCGCCCGCTATGGACGGCAGCGATTGACCCGGCGCACTCGGCGCTGGATCGCCGCCGGATTAACCGCGCTGGTCCTGGCGGCGGGTGTAGCGATCGCCGTCGTGGCCTACGTGCGGTTCGGCGGTGGCGATGTCACCGGCGAGTTGGCCGCCTATCGCGTCGTTGATGACGAAACCGTCGAGGTGACCGCCAGCGTCACGCGCGATGACCCATCTCAGCCGGTGGTGTGCATCGTTCGGGCACGTTCTTACGACGGCAGCGAGACCGGCCGACGCGAGGTGCTGGTGCCACCATCGACGGCCCAGACCGTACAGGTGACTGCCATCGTGAAGACGAGTAGCCCCGCGGTCGTCGGCGACGTCTACGGTTGCGGCAGCGACGTGCCGTCGTACCTGGTAAACGCATAACAGCGCCGACGGGCAACAAACGGGCAACGGCCAAATCCTGAATATCGGATGGCCGCCCGGTGCTATCATGGATTAATACACGGTTCCTGCTGGGGCCGTGTATTGCTGCATTTGGGTGCGCCGTGCTGGGTGCGCCGTGCTGGGTGCGCCGTACGGAGCACGGGCGATCGCGGCAATACACGAACGACAGCAGCCGGCGTCGTGTATGACCTTCCTACGCGACAAGCGCGGGAGCAAAGACGACAGGAGCGCGACGACATGACCGACACCCAGGTCACTTGGTTGACCGAGGAGGCACACGATCGGCTGAAGGCAGAGCTGGAGCAGCTGATCGCCCACCGGCCCGTCATCGCCGCCGAGATCAACGACCGCCGAGAAGAAGGCGACCTGCGCGAGAACGGTGGCTACCACGCGGCCCGCGACGAGCAGGGCCTGCAGGAAGCCCGTATCCGCCAGCTCCAGGAACTGCTCAACAATGCCAAGGTGGGAGAAGCCCCCAAACAGTCCGGAGTGGCGCTGCCGGGCTCGGTCGTCAAAGTCCAGTACGGCGACGACAAGGACGAAACCGAGACGTTCCTGATCGCCACCCGCCAAGAAGGAATCAGCGACGGCAAGCTGGAGGTGTACTCGCCGAACTCACCACTTGGCGGTGCTCTCATCGACGCCAAGGTCGGTGACGTTCGCGAATATAGGATCCCGAACGGCAACACCGTCGTGGTCAAGCTGCTCAGCGCGGAGCCCTACCACACCTGATGGTGCGCGGTGCCGATCCGAGCGCTCGGCGGCCCCGCGTTACTCTCCAGCCCATGGCGCAGATCGCCGAGGACCTGTTCTTGCTATTGGTGGACAATGCGTCCGCACAACCAGCCCTCGACTCCCCGCGTCGTGACCATGTCCTGGCCGCCGCGGCTCTCCTGGACCTGGCGTACGCGTGCCGCATCCGCCCAACAATCGAGGGCGAGTCAGTACCGCTGGGACGGTTGGTGGCCCTCGACGGCGCCGATCTGGGTGATCCGATCACAGAGCCTGCGTTCGAGTTGCTGCGAGCACGGCCGCAAAGACCCTCTGCCGCAATCAAGAAAACCGGGAAGAAAACCCAGGCCCGCCTCGTCGACAAACTGCAGCGGACCGGACATATTCGTCACAACAACGTGCCGTCCAAGCGCTTCACCCGAAGCCATACATTTCCGCTGACGAACCGGGATCGGGCCGGGCCGGCTCGCGCCGCGCTACTGTCCACGCTGTTCGACGGCACGCCGCCCGGCGCATCGACTGCAGCCATCATCACCGTCCTGCACGCCGTCGACGGACTGGGCGCATTGCTGAGCCTCAACGACCGCGGCTGGCGGTGGGTACACGCTCGCGCCGGGGAGATCGCCAGTGGCAGTTGGGTCAATGAGTCACCATCGACGTTGCCCGAGGTGAATCTCGCCGTCACCGCAGCAGCGGTTCGCCAGGCTCTGGTGCAGCTCGCCTAACTGATCCGCCCGAGCTACCCCAGCGCCTGTTCGATGTCAGCAAGCAAATCGGCAATGTCCTCGATACCCACCGACAGCCGAACCAGATCGTCAGGAACCTCGAGCTGAGAACCCGCCGTCGAGGCGTGAGTCATGGCAGCGGGATACTCAATAAGCGACTCGACACCGCCCAGCGACTCAGCAAGGATGAATATTGCTGTGCTGGAACAGAAGTCCCGCGCGGCCCGCGGCCCGCCGTGAAGCCGCACCGATACCATCCCACCGAAGGCACTCATCTGACGCGCGGCAACCTTGTGATTGGGATGAGTCGACAAACCGGGGTACAGCACCGTGCTGATCGCCTGGTGCCCGCAGAGAAATTCAGCTACCTCCGCGGCGTTGTCGCTGTGCCGTTGCATCCGCAGCGGCAGGGTCTTCAGTCCACGCATCGTCAGGTAGGCATCGAACGGACCGGGCACTGCTCCCGCGCCGTTCTGAAGGAACGCGAAGGCCTCGTCAAGCGCCTCGTCGTTCGTCAGAAGCGCACCACCGACCACATCGGAATGCCCGCCGATGTACTTGGTCGTCGAATGCAGCACGATGTCGGCGCCCAGCGATAGCGGCTGCTGAAGAGCCGGTGAAGCGAATGTGTTGTCCACCAAGACCTTCGTCTTCGTCTCGGCGGCCAGCGTGGAGATCGCCGCGATGTCGGCGATAGATAGCAGCGGGTTGGTCGGAGTCTCCAGCCAGATCAGCTTCGTCTGGTCAGTCATCGATGCGCGCACCGAGTCGAGGTCGGTCAACGCTGCAGCGGTGTAACTGACTCCCCACAGCGTGAAAACCTTGTCGATGAGCCTGAACGTCCCGCCATAGGCATCGTCGGGGATGACGACGTGATCGCCAGGCCGCAACAGCGCTCGCAGTGCGCAGTCAGTGGCCGCCATGCCGGAACTGAACGCGCGGGCATAAGAGGCTACCTCCATAGCCGCCAGGGACGACTCCAGCGCTGCGCGAGTGGGATTGCCGGTGCGGGCGTACTCGAATCCAGAGCGCAGACCGCCAACACCGTCCTGCGCGAATGTCGAGCTGGCATAGATGGGCGCATTGACCACACCAGTGGCAGGGTCAGGCCGATAACCCGCGTGAATCGCCTTTGTCGCCGAACCGTAGGTTCGGTAGTGGTCAGCTGACGTGGACCCCCGAATAGCATCGCTCATGATCGATCAGGGTAGCGGTGTAGAAGTGGCACATGTCCACCTCCGGGACCACAACCACCGACACCCTGCTCGACCTTGACTCCGATCTACACCGGTTAGTCATCGAGGAGGCGCTGACGGGAGCCAGCGCCGCCTCGATAAGCACGTACCTCTACTGCTGATATTGCCCCGGGCCGGGCCCCGGCGGTGCTGATTGCGGGTCGAGCGGTACACACACCGTGGTCATGATCTTGTCGGCCAGCGTCTGCCGCTTGGCGTCCCACAGCGGGAACAGAAAGCCGATGTAGCAGATGATGGCGTCCACGACATGGGCAAGCTGGCGCACGACCGAAAGGCCGAAACCAATAGGCTGCCAGGTCTTCTCGCTGACCACCTTGAACTTCATCACCGACTTACCGATGCTCGAACCCGTGGTCCCCTGCCGGTAGCCGTAATTCCACACAACGTAGGCCAATGCCACCACCGAGCCCAGGAAGGCCACCAGCGACCCGATGATCGAGTAGCTCGACGTGCAGGCAACGCCGCCGCCATAGGTGACGCAGTCGTTGTCGCCGGTAAGGATCGCGATGCCCTGCGCAATTCCCACAACAACCATCGCCGGGATCGAGTCGATGATCCAGGCGGCCACGCGCGTGATCCACGGTGTGTAGGACTCCTTGGGCAACGCCGGGGCGGGCGCATAGCCCGGGGCCTGCTGCGGCGGAGGGAAGCCGCCCGGCGGCGGTGGGTAGTTGCCCTGTGGCGGAGGGAAGCCGCCCTGTGGCGGAGGGTAGTTGCCCGGAGGCGGCGGATAGCCCCCCGGAGGCGGGGGCGGCTGCCCCTGCGGCTGTCCGCCCTGGGGCGGCGGGAACCCGCCCGGTGGTGGAAATCCCCCCGGAGGCGGCGGATTTTCTGACATTAGTTCTCCTTATTCGTCTAGAACTACAGCGGTACGCAGACCGTGGTCATGATCTTGTCGGCGATCGTCTGGCGCTTAGCATCCCACAGGGGGAAAAGGAAACCGATGTAGCAGATCGCACCATCGATGATGTGGGCGAGCTGACGCACGATAGACAGCCCGAAACCAATTGGCTGCCACGTTTTTTCACTGACGACTTTGAACTTCATGAGCGACTTGCCGATGCTGGAACCGGTAGTGCCCTGCCGGTAACCGAAGTTCCACACCGCATAAGCGATAATCACCAGGAAGGCTATTACGAAGGCCGCCTGGCCGAGCGCAGAAGCGCCGGTCGCGCAGAATTCTCCTAAATCGTATTCAGAAGAGTCGGTGATACACACCGTCTCCTGGGTGCCTACCAGGATGCCCCAGGCAATGCTTTCGATGATCGCCACGGGAATGAAGTCGATGACCCAACCGAACACCCGGGTGAGCCACGGCGTGTACGCCTCCTTAGGCAGGGCTGACCCCGGAACTCCCGTCTGCGGTGCTGGGAAGCCACCCTGCGGTGCTGGGAAACCACCCTGCGGTGCTGGGAAACCACCCTGCGGTGCTGGGAAACCACCCTGCGGTGCTGGGAAACCACCCTGCGGGGGCGGGAAGCCACCCTGCGGGGGCGGAGGAGGCGGATAACCGCCAGCCGGGGGTGGAGGCGGACTGTTACCCGGGGGTGGAGGCGGATAACCGCCAGCCGGCGGTGGAGGCGGATTGTTACCCGGGGGTGGCGGTTGGTCGGTCATGGACGCCTTCCAGTGCTGCATCTAACTGGGCACGAGCGTGCTTACCTTACCTGAGAAATGCCTAATAATAGCTTCCTCGCGAATGACTTCGATCGCGCAACGAACGGTTAGCACTGGCGAATTCTGTCAGGATTCGTCAGCGGTGGGCCGTACCGTCCGACAAGAACCCCAGAAGATCGTGACGGGTGAGCACGCCGACCGGTTTGCCTTCCTCGACCACCATCACCGCATCGCCTTCGCGCAAGGACCTGGCCGCAGTGCTCACCAGTTCGCCGGCGCCGAGCAACGGCAACGCCGAGCTCATATGCTGGGCGACCGCGTCGGCGAGCTTGGCGCGACCCTCAAACACCGCTGACAAAAGCTCTCGCTCGGACACGCTGCCCGCCACCTCGCCGGCCATTACAGGTGGCTCCGCGCCGACTACGGGCATCTGTGACACTCCGTACTCGCGCAAGATGCCGATTGCGTCACGCACCGTCTCGGACGGATGGGTGTGAACGAGATCAGGCAGGCCACCTGACTTGCCGCGCAGCACATCAGCGACCGTCGATTCGGCTGTCGAGCCATCCAACCGACTGCGCAGGAAGCCGTAGGACGACATCCAATGGTCGTTGAAGACTTTCGAGAGGTAGCCACGTCCGCCGTCCGGCAGCAGGACCACGACGAGAGCGTCCGGGCCCGCACGCTCTGCGACATTGATGGCCGCTACCGCAGCCATCCCGCATGATCCACCGACCAGCAGTGCCTCCTCGCGCGCCAACCGCCTGGTCATCTCGAAGGAATCGGCATCCGAGACCGCGATGATCTCATCAGGAATGTCGGGATCGTAGGCCGACGGCCAGAAGTCCTCCCCCACCCCCTCGACCAGGTACGGGCGTCCGGTGCCGCCGGAGTACACCGAGCCCTCCGGGTCCACCCCGATTATCTTGACCTCTCCGCCGGAGACCTCCTTGAGGTACCTACCAGTGCCGGTGATGGTGCCCCCCGTGCCCACCCCCGCGACGAAGTGGGTGACTTTCCCGTCGGTGTCGGCCCATATCTCGGGTCCGGTCGTCTCGTAGTGGCTCGCGGGGCCCATCGGGTTGGAGTACTGGTCGGGCTTCCACGCGCCGTCGACCTCCTCCACGAGCCGGTTAGACACCCCGTAATAGCTGTCAGGATGGTCCGGGGGTACCGCGGTGGGACAAACGACGACGTCAGCGCCGTAGGCGCGCAGCACGTCCTGCTTGTCTTCGCTGACCTTGTCGGGACAGACGAAGACGCACTTGTATCCACGCTGCTGGGCAACCAGCGCAAGTCCGACGCCGGTATTGCCCGAAGTCGGTTCCACGATGGTGCCGCCCGGCCGCAGTTCGCCGCTG
>JAHZKD010000084.1 GCA_022600605.1 Actinomycetes bacterium | reverse complement strand
GGCATCGTGGGCACCATCTACACCGTGCAATCCCTGCATGTTGATGCTGAGGCCGCCACCGATAAACCGGCGCTGCTGGCGGCGGTGACCGCCTGCACCCAGGCTGAGGACGCTTTGACGATCGTGATCCCCGGCACCGAAGCGGCTCGCCGCGATACCGCCGATTACCGCCGCGAAGGCAACGAGGGCGTGTGCAGTGCCGCGGAGGTGCTGGCCGAGTTCGACACCCTGCAACCCGACGTCATGAGCAGGAAAAGCCGATTCTTTGGCGCGTTCATCATTGTCGATGACGCGGATCACCTCGACCCTGTACAGCTTCGGGGGCTGGCGCGTCATGCCAGCGCGCGGGGCAGCAAGCTGCTGTTGGTCACCACCGACACCGACCCACCCCGACCAGGGCCGTCGAAGTATTTGACCGATGCCGCCGCCGCGCATCTGCCTTGGGCGCAGCATCTCGGGGCCACCGTCGAGCGTGACACCGCGATCGGGCGCGCCCAACGCCGCCACACCAGCCGCGGTGAGGACGATCCACACATCGCTGAAATGCTTGATCGGGCAACCGAACTGGTCAACAACTGCTGGGAACGGTACGGGCACTGGGGACGTCACCGGGAGCGCAGCCGTGAGCGTAGCCGGGAACGCAGCCGCGACGATGACTACGGGATCGGTCTATGACCGGGGGCTGCCGGCGCAACCGCCTGCCCAGTGTGTGCAGTGGTGCCACGCCAACGACTACGGCATCACCGTCGCCGATGATCTGGCCGCGGTCGATCTGGACTGGTGGAACAGCCATCTGGAAAGCCATCGGGTCCCGGTGCGGTTGTGGGGGACCACCATCGACGCCACCCCAACCGATACCGGTGCCGGGTTTCTGCGGCGCAGCGACATCAACGGATCACTGCCCGATGACGGGCCGGCCGATCTGTGTGTGCTCTACCGCGCCGCCGCGTGGTATCGGCATCTGCTCACAGTGCAGACGCTCTAATCCCGGCGGCCGTTCAACACCGGACCGGGGTCGGCGAGGAACACTGCGATCGCCGGGCCGGTCGCGGTCGCGCCACCGTCGAGCGTGGCCCGAGCACAGCGTGTTCTCCGACACAGGTCGGTCACACTGGGTCACCGCGCACTGCCGACGACCCAGCACCGGGTCATCAGGATCAACAAGGTGGACCTCGATGCGAAACTCGGGTCGCACGACGGCGATCAGCTTCTCGAGCCTGGCTGCCCGCCAGTCGACGCCCTGCTGGTCCAGGTAGGTCAACCAGTCCTTCAAATCATGGGCATAGGCCTTGATCGTGTTCGGCGACTTTTCGATGGACGCCAGATACGACAGGAACCGCTCGACCGACTCTACCGGTATCAGGTCCTCACCGAGCACAGTCCACGACTCGAACCCCGTACCCGGCATCAGCACCCGCTGCACCCTCATCGCTACCTCCCGTTGCGTGTTGGACAACGGAAAGGTAATCCCGTCCACAACGCGATCCCGGGGATTTCCAGTGCACGTCACCTACGTCGCAAACAGTCCCAATTCAGCTAGAGATAACGTGTCACCGTTTCTGGGCCAACGCCGCCTGGCTGGAAATCGTGTTGGCCGCCTCTGACCTGGTCACCTGGGCCCGCCTCATCGGTTTCCGCACCCACCCCGGCCTGGCCCGCGCCGAGATCAACACCTTCCGCTACCGAGTTCTGCATGTCGCCGCCCGCATCACCTGCGGCGCCCGCCAACGACGGCTACGTATCGACGCCACCTGGCGGTGGGCATCAGCGATTGCGACCGGCCTGGCAACACCTGCGCACCGCCTTCGGATAGAACCCCGGCCCATCTGACCGCCGACGATGAACGACCCCACCGGCACTGGGAACGCCCGCCCCACCCGGCGACACGGGACCAGCCAGCACGCCACCACCACGAAAATGACCACCCGGCCACACAATTCAGCGGCAGAACGACTCCACATCAGCTCGATGCAAAATCGAGGCTAGGCGCTGGCGCGCACAGCTTCAGCGCGCGACGGGCCAATCCCACACCGACAGGTCACCCCGCGGATAGTTCGTGCAGACCGCGGCCGCCTTGGCCACCACACCCTTGTTGTTGAAGAACACCTTCGCCCAGTTCCCCCACCGGGTGGCCACCTGCTCGTAGTAGATGTTGGTGGCCGTGTTCTCCGAGTACTGGCGGCGCCCCGCAGCGTCCAGTGAGTAGAACCAGTGGATACGGTCCTCGGCCATCTGCTGCACATCGGGCGGACGGTTGCTCTTGTCGAGCATGTACCGCTCGTAGTAGATCGGACTGGTGTCCCGCGCCGCCGCCAGATACTGCTCTGCGTCGCAGAGTGTCTCGATCTGCTTGCTCGGGATCGGATACTCATCGGTGGCATCAGCGAGCGCCTGCGGCGACGCGAGCAATGCCGCCGCGGTCGATGCCGTGACGATCAGCAGCAGCGCCCGCATCATCCATCGAAAGCCGTGCATGATCATGGCACCTCCGGTTGTTCGGCCGACAGTGTGGTGAGCTTGCCGAGATGCTCCGGGCAGTACATGCGCAGCCCGGTCCCCAGGAACTGCCAAACCTGTTCTGTGCTCGATGTGCGTGCCAGGTTGTCCGACAGGGAGACCGCCGACTCGCCGGCATCGGCATCCACTCCGGTCGTCAGCCGCTTGCACGTGATCTTCGCCAGCCAGGCGTTGTAATCGCGCTGGCCGTAGATGCCGAACCCGTGCAACTCGGTGGCGAAATCGGTGTCCCGGTCCGCTGAAGCATTGGGCGCCAGCACAAGTGGCATAGCCATCAGGGCCGTTGCCACACCGGTGATGATCCGTCGTCTCATGCCGACACCTCCTGGACAACCTTGGGCCACGGCTGCGGCTTCGGACGCGGCCGCACGAGCAGCGGCCACCAGAACCATTTGCCCATGAGCGCCGCGATCGACGGTGTCATCAGCGACCGCACGACCAGCGTGTCGAACAGCAGGCCCAGCCCAATGGTCGAGCCCACCTGCCCGATCACGATCATGTCGCTGACCAGCATGCCGAGCATGGTGAAGGCGAACACGAAGCCGGCTGCGGTGACCACGGATCCGGTGCCGGCCATGGACCGGATGATCCCGGTGTTGATGCCGGCACCAATCTCTTCCTTCATCCGCGACACCAGCAGCAGGTTGTAGTCCGCGCCCACAGCGAGCAGCACGATGACCGACATCGGTAGCACCATCCAGCCCAGTGGAATCCCGACGACGTGCTGCCACAACAGAACCGAAAGTCCGAAGGATGTACCGAGACTGAGCACCACGGTTCCGACGATGACGGCGGCCGCAGCAATGGCCCGGGTCAGGATCACCATGATCAGGAAGATCAGGATCAGCGACGCGATCGCGGCGATGAGCAGGTCGTAGTCGGCGCCCTGCTGCATGTCCTTGTACATCGCAGCACTACCGCCGACATAGACGGTGGATCCCTCCAGTGGGGTGCCCTTGATGGCGTCGGACGCCGCGATACGCAACGGATCGATACGCGCCGTGCCGTCCTCGGTCAGTGGATCGCCCTGGTGGAAAACGGTGAATCGTACTGCTTTTCCGTCCGGCGACATCATGAGTTTCATACCGCGCTGGAAATCGGCGGTTTCAAAGGCTTCCGGCGGCAGATAGAAGGTGTCGTCATTGCGAGCAGCGTCGAACGCTTCACCCATCGCGGTGCCGTCCTCTTGCATCGCCATGTTCTGGTCCTGTTGCATCTTCTGCGCCTGGTACTGGTTCAGCATGATCTGCTTCTGGTTCTTCATCGTCTGGATCATCGCCGGCATCAGGGCCGCCATCTGCGGCGTCAATTCGGCCATCCGCTCGATATCTGGGACGAGTTCGCTGAAATCGTCCGACATCGTGTTGATGCCGTCGAGGCTGTCGAATACCGACCGAAGCGCCCAGCACATCGGGATGTTGAAGCAGTGCGGCTCCCAGTAGAAGTAATTCCGGAGCGGACGGAACTGATCGTCGAAATCGGCCAGATGATCCCGCACATCGTTCAGGTGTGCGGAGGTGTCATTCATCTTGTCCGACATCCGCCCGGTGACAGCAGCCAGCTCCAACGTGATGCCATGCATCTTCTCCATCGAGTCGATGGTCACCTGCATCTCGTCTGCCTGCTGCAGCGTGTTGTCCAGAACCTTCTGCTGAAAATCGTTGTTCATGATCTGCGCAACGCCGCCTTGGCTCACCATGTACGCCAGCGAGGCGTGCTTGACGGGTTTGCCATCCGGGCGCGTAATCGTGGTGACCGAGGCGATTCCGTGTACGCGCGTCAGCGCCTTGGCGATCTTGTCGATCACCAGGAAGTCAGCCGGATTACGCATGTCGTGATCTGACTCGACCATCACCAGGTCGGGGTTCATCTTGGCATCGGAGAAGTGCCGGTCCGATGCGGCGTAACCGACGTTGGCGGGCACGTCACTGGGCAGGTATATGCGGTCGTTGTAGATGGTGTGGTAGCCGGGCAGCGCCAGCAGCCCCACCATGCACAGCACGATCCCCATCACCAGCACCGCGCCCGGCCACCGGACCGTTGCCGCGCCTAGTCTGCGCCAGCCGCGGGCACGTCCATTACCCTTGGGCTCCAGCACCTTTCCGAACCGCGTGACGATCGAGATCAGCGCAGGCCCGAGCGTGAGCGCGGCCGCGACCACGATCGTCATGCCGATCGCCAGTGGGAAGCCCATGCTCTGGAAGTACGGCAACCGGGTGAAATGCAGGCAGGCGGTGGCACCGGCAATCGTTAAACCCGAGGCGAGCACCACGTGCGCGGTGCCGTGGAACATATCGTAGTAGGCGGATTCCTTGTCCATGCCTGAACGCCGGGCCTCCTGATAACGCCCGATCAGGAAGATCGCATAGTCGGTCGCTGCGGCGATTGCGAGCGTCACCAACATGCTGGTGGCGAAGGTGGTCAGCCCGAAAACCTGGTAATAGCCTAGGAAGGACACGACGCCACGGGCTGACATCAGCCCGACGAACACCATCACCATTGTGATGAGCATCGTGACGAACGATCGGTAGATGATCAGCAGCATCGCAATGATGATGGCGATCGTCACGAACTCAATCGTTTTCATGCTGGCGCGGCCGACTACGTTCTGGTCGCTGGTCAGTGCCGCGGGCCCGGTGACGTAGGCCTTCACCCCCGACGGCGCCTGGGTGCCTTCGACAGTGTCACGCACGGCCTGCACCGACGCGTTGGCCAGCGCCTCGCCCTGATCACCGGCAATGTAGACCTGCACATAGGCGGCCTTGCCGTCGATGCTCTGCGCACCGGCCGCGGTCAGCGTATCACCCCAGAAGTCCTGCACATGCTGCACATGAATATCGTCCGCGTTGAGTTTTCGGACCACCTCGTCATAGAACGCGTGCGCGTCCGGGCCCAACGCCTCGTCGCCCTCTAAGACGATCATCACCGAACTGGAGGTGTCGTACTCCTCAAACTTCTGACCGACACGCTTGGTGGCTATCAGTGCCGGCGCGTCGTTGGGGCTCATCGAGACGGCGCGGAGCTTGCCGACCTCTTCGAGCTGCGGGACCACCGTGTTGAGCAGCGCCACGATAACGACCCAAGCCAGCACGATCGGCACGGCGAAGGCTCGGATGAAACGGGGTAGCTTCGGACGGGCCGCGTGCCGCGCCGGCGGCATGGCATCGGTGGGCGCGTCGTCCGAGAACAGAGTGGTCATGCGGCCTTCACCAGGCAGTAGGTGGCGGCGTTCATGCCGCCGGCCGTCCTTTCGTCTTCCACCTCGTCATCAACGGTGACGCGGCAAGTGATGGATGAACCGTCGCCCTGGGCCATGATGTTCGGCATGACCGACGGCAAGGTCGTTTCCAGGGTGAGCGTCCAGGGCAGGGTGACCTCGCCCGTGCGTTGCGGTTTGCCGTCCAGGTCGGCGTAGTTGATGGAGGCGTAGGAGCCCGTTCCGAAGATCTCGTACTTGACGATCTTGGGATTGAAGTTCTCGGCGGTATCGGCGTCTATCGGGGTCACGATGGCTCCGTCCGACCCGAATACCGATCGCAGATTCGACACGGCCACCATGCCCATCCCGATGGCGAACACCACCAGGACGGGCAACCAGACCCGCTTGACGAGGGTCATCGCACACGACCACCGTTGTCGGACAAGGGTTTCGCGGCCGCAAAAGGGCGCACGAAAACTGCAGGCATAGTCTTGCCTTTCGCTAAGGGGCGCCGCGAGCGACCGGCGGCATACGATCTGATCTTGGAATCTAAACCTATAAGCGGATAGAGTCAATCCGTTTATAGCGTTTCGGTAAGGGATATCACTAAACTGGGCTCCGTGATTGACAAGCCATGCCGTGGCCTGCGTAAGGATGCCGAGCGCAACAGACAGCGCGTGCTCACTGCGGCCCGCGAGCTGTTCGCCACCAGGGGCATGGAGGCCACCCTCAACGATGTCGCTCATCACGCCGGCGTCGGCGTCGGGACCGTCTACCGGCGCTTCGCGACCAAGGAGAAGCTCATCGACGCGATCTTTGAGGAGGGCATCGCCGAAGTCGTTTGCCTGGCCGAAAGCGCCCTGCAACAAGATAATTCGTGGGACGGGTTCGTGTGGTTCATGGAACGCCAGTGTGAGCTGACCGCGACCGACCGTGGGCTGCGCGAGATGGTCTACAGCAAGGCCTACGGCGGAGATCGGGTCGAATGCGCCCGCAAGGATCTGGTCCCACTGGTCAGCAAATTGGTCGAACGGGCGCGCAACGACGGCTACCTACGGGCCGATATCGAGCACACCGACACTCCCATCATCGGTCTGTTGGCCGGCACCGTCAGCGAGTGGGCCGGCCACGTCGACCCCGAACTGTGGCGCCGCTACGTGGCGCTACTGCTCGAAGGCATGCGGCACCGCCCGGATCAGAAGTCCCTCGCGGTCGCGGCACTCGATGACGACCGGATGCAGGCCGCCATGCGGGGCTGGGACCCGGCCGGCTGACGTCATAGCCCGTTCAGCCGCGGAGCACGGATGCCAGATCGCCCCATCGACCGACGCTGATCGGGCTCTGCACCCGCGGCCGACTCCTGGGCCGCCCCCGGCTGACCGGTAACAAGCCCCTGAATCTCACCCAGGGGCCGGCGTCGTCATGCCCGCGATCAGCCATCACCGCGACGACCACTGCGCCACCATGCCGATCACGCCGTCACCACGTCGACCAACTCCCCGAAAGACGTCTGCATCGACAATGACGGCATCATCTGCATAGTCAGCGACGGCCAACAGCGGGGTCGGCGCGGCAGACCCACTAATGCGGACGCGGCGACGGGTCGACTTGGGCGGCAATGCTTGGATCAGGTTGAACGTGGACAGGACCGCCCTGGCGACATCGAGGCGGGCGAGCATTTCCGGATGATGCTGTCGAGGTTTTGCTGCACGCGTTCCGGGACGATGCCGACCGATGGTGAGTACAGCATGATGTGGTCGAGGACGCCTTCGTAGCGTCTTAGCTGTTCACGGACTTGGTGTGCCGTCCCGGCGACGCCCATGGTGTCGATCATCTCCTCGGACACCGCGGCGAACATCGCCGGGAAATCGCGCTGGGCGAATGCTTCTCGGATGGTTCGGCCTTCGCTGGCGAAGCCGTTCACGTCAAGTACCGTCTCGTAGGATTTGACCGAGGAGTAGAACGCAATCTGCTGCGCCAGTTCGCGCCTGGCGACCTCGGCGTCGTCGTGGATGGCGCACATCACCATGGAAATGATTTCCACGTCATTGGGGTCGCGGCCGGTGTGCGCGGCGCCCCTGGCGATAGCGGGCCGGACGACCTCTTCGACGTAGGTGGTTGTGAACAGCGGATGTCCGGCTAGGCCGTCGGCCACCCGCCCGGCCGCCTCGCACATCCGGGGCCGGACACCGGCAGTGACGATCGGGATCGGCCGGCTGGAGGGTCCCACGTCGCCGGTCGGGGTGAGATTCATTCTGTAGAAACGGCCCTCGTGATGGATCGGGCCTTCATGCAGGTTCCATATCCGGCGCAGCAGCATCACGAGTTCTTCCATCCGCAGCGCGGGTGCGGAGGTGTCGGGCACTCCGTGCCAGTCGCTCATCATCCGTTTGGTGCCGTTGCCGATGCCGAGTACCAGTCGTCGGTTGGAGAGTTCGTCGAGGTCGCGTGCCTCGGTGGCCAGCACTAGGGGGCTTCGGCCGACGCCGTAGAGAATGGAGGAACCGATCCGGCAGTTCTGTGTGCTGTTGGCCATCGCGGCCATGGAGATCGATCCGGACCGAGAGTAGAACTCCGAGGCCCATACGGCGTCGAACCCGGCCGCATCAGCGGCCTGGGCGGTTTGGGCCAGTGACTTCAGATCCGCGCCGAGAACCGACAGGCCGTAGGTGCTCATGACTGGTCTCCTGTGCGCGGGCGCAGGCCGTCGAACATGACGGCGCTGAGGGTGCTGGCGACCACCGTCTCGTCGAGGTGGTTCTGGGTGACCAGGTACATGAGTGCATTGATGGTGACCGCGCCGAACAGCGCGATGGACGTCGATCGTGCATCGGGCTGAGCGACGAGGGATCCGTCGCGGGCTCCTTCGATGAGCAGAGTTTCGACGGGTTGTTGGTAGGCGGTGTTGATCATCTCGGCGATGGCCGGCATCCGGGCCGCTCGTCCCAGTTCGCCGATGAGTGCACGGCAGACCGCTGGCCGCTGCGCCATCGCCCGCAGTTGTGCGCGGATGACGAGTTCGAGGCGTTCGGCACCGGTGCCGTCGGTGTGCACGATCGCGGTCACGGCATCGGAGATGTCCTTGAGGAGGTCTTCGAGCAGGAAGGCAAGGATGTCTTCTTTGCCGGCGAAGTAGTAGTACAGCGTCGCTTTCGGCACACCGGTCACCGCGGCGACGTCTTCGATCTTGGAGTCGTTGAGTCCTTTCTCGGCGAACAGGTCCGCCGCGGCGGGCAGCCGCTCAGAGATCTGACGTGGAATTTTGCGCATTGCCCTATCCCGTTCACCGAGTTTAGACTCTGAGTCTAAACCGTCTTTACACTTCGTGGTGGGAGATCTTCGTGGTCGCCGTGCAGATCCGTTACGACCCGTTCGACGCTTCGATCCTCAACGACCCCTATCCGACGTACCGATTGTTGCGCGACACGGCTCCGGTGTACCGCGCCGAGGAATCCCACACCTGGGTGTTGAGCCGACACGCGGACGTCCAGGCCGCAGCACTGGATCACGGCACGTACTCCTCGGTGGACGGCATCTTCCCGACCCCGCCGGGCTCGAGCTTCATCGGTTCGTTCCTGCCGATGATGATCGTGATGGACCCCCCGCGACACGACCAGTTGCGCGCCCTGGTGAGCCGAGCGTTCACCCCCCGCAGGGTCGCCGGTCTGCAGGACGCCATCACGCAGATGGCGGCGGAGTTGTTCGAGCGCCTCGACGAGGGGTCGGGGTCCGCGGACTTCGTGACCGACTTCGCCGCCATCCTGCCCGCCGCGGTGATCGCCGGTCTGCTCGGCGTTCCCGCCACGGATCGTGATCAGTTCCGAGTGTGGTCGAGCCAACTGGTCCAGGTCGACGTCAACCACGGACAAACCACCGACGCACTGACCGCCGCCGCCGCGATCTACGCCTACTTCACCGACTTCCTCGCCGACCGCCGCAAGAACCCCCGCGAGGACCTGATGTCGGCGTTGGCGAACGCCACAGTCGATGGCGTCGGGCTGACCGACGAGGAAGTCCTCGGGTTCTGTGCGCTGCTGCTCGTCGCGGGCTACGAGACCACCACCAATCTGCTGGGGAACTCCGCGGTCGTGCTGGCTCAGCATCGGCAGGCCCGTCGACGCCTGGCCGCCGATCGAACCCTGCTAGGGCCCGCGGTGGAGGAGCTATTGCGTTACGACTCCCCGGCACAGGGACTTTCACGAACCCTGACCCGCGACGTCATCCTGCACGACACGACGATGCGTCACGGTGAGAAGGTGCTGCTGTTGTTCGGGTCGGCCAACCGCGACGAGCGTGCCTTCCCCGATCCTGACGTGTTCGACATCGAGCGCACCAGTGAGCACCAGGTCGCCTTCGGTCGCGGCATCCACTTCTGTCTGGGTGCGGCGCTGGCACGGATGGAGGCTCGGATCGCCCTGAATGCGTTGCTGGACAAGGTGCCCGACTGGGACGTCGACCTGGAATCTGCGCGGCGACTGCGGTCCGGGCCCATCCGCGGCTACACGTCGCTGCCCATCACATGGGCGACGGGGTAACTCATGTCAGGATTCGACGCCAATAGGACGGTCGTCGACCAATGACAGTGAAAGCGAGGCGTGAGACGCGATGATGACCATGACGTTCGCGCACTTCGACGAGCAGATCGCCGACCAGCTGCGCGGATCAGCGAACACGGCCGGGGGACTGTCGACGTTCCTGAACTTTCGACACACCGAACTCACCGCCGGTCAGCTGGTGGTGGAGATGGACACCCGCGAGGACCTGCTGACACCGTTCGGCAATCTGCATGGCGGATGTCTGTCCGCGATGGTCGACCACTGTCTCGGAGTGGTGTTCTACCCCGTCATACCGGCAGGCTCATGGGTCGCCACCACCGAGTTCAAGCTGAACCTGCTCAGACCCGTGTCCACCGGGGTGTGCGTCGCCGTTACCGACATCGTGTCGCTGGGTAAGCGCAGCGGGGTGGCGCGGATCGACATCACCAACGGCGACAAGGCCGTTTGCGCCGCGCAGGGCACCGTCACGATCGTGAGCACCGCGGGCAACGGACAGTGAGCGCCGACGTGGCCGGCGACGCGTCGTGACCTCCGTCGTGCAGCATCGGGTCCGCACCCAAGACGGGATCACCCTGGCCGCCGAGTACTACCGCCACGACGGCGACCGCCCTGTCGTGCTGCTCTTGCACGGCGGCGGCCAGAACCGGCACGCGTGGAGCACGTCAGCGCGCCGGCTGCGGTCGCGCGGATACTCGGTGGTCGCCTATGACACCCGCGGTCACGGTGACAGCGACTGGGATCCGGCCGGCCGCTACGACGTCGAGCGACTCGCGACCGACCTGATCGCCGTCCGCAACCACTTCAGCCTCGACAAGCCACCCGCGGTCGTGGGTGCATCCCTGGGAGGCATGACCATCCTGGGCGCGCATCTGCTGGAACCCGCGGACTTGTGGGGGGCGGTGGTCCTAGTCGACGTCACGCCACGGTTGGAGTTTGCGGGCGCTCGTCGTGTTGTGTCGTTCATGGCCGCCCATCCCGAGGGCTTCGGCACCCTCGACGAGGCCGCCGAGGTGATCGCCGCGTACAACCCGCATCGCGCGCGACCCGACAACGTCGACGGCCTGCGCAAGGTGCTGCGGCAACGTGTCGACGGCCGCTGGGTCTGGCGGTGGGACCCGGCGTTCATCTATTCCAATTTCGACTTCGTCCGCGGCGGTGCGTCCGCGGGATGCGAGCAGTTCGACGTGATCAGCCGTCTGCTCGTCGACGGAGCCCGACACCTCAGCGCCCCAACACTTCTCGTCCGCGGCCTCCTATCCGACGTGGTCTCCCAGACCACTGTCGACGAGTTCACACAACTGGTGCCGCACGCCGAGACCGTCGACGTGTCCGGCGCCGGACACATGATCGCCGGTGACGACAACGACGCATTCACCGCCGCCGTCACCGAGTTCCTCGACCGCTGCAGACTGTAGGCCCCAGTGTCGAGGGCTAGCCGGCTCGAATGGTGGTGGGGCGGTGTGGCCACCAGCTGGCCTCGCGGAGCAGGACGGCGATGGCGGGGACGGTGAGCGTGCGCACGATGAAGGTGTCCAGCAGCAGACCGCATCCGATGATGAACCCGGCTTGGATCATGATCGCGATGGAGCCGACCATCAGGCCCAACATGCTGACTGCGAAGATGATGCCGGCCGAGGTGATGACCGAGCCGGTGCTGGCCACGGTGCGGAGGACCCCGACGCGGATGTTGCGGGCGGATTCCTCCTTGAGTCGGGAGACCAGGAGCATGTTGTAGTCGGCGCCCACGGCGACCAGGATGATGAACGCCAGTAGTGGTACGGGCCATGCGATTTCGTATCCGAGTCCCCATTGGAAGACTAGTACCCCGATGCCCAGTGATGCGGCGTAGTTGAGCACCACTGTGCCCAGCAGGTAGAGCGGGGCGAGTAGTGCGCGCAGCAGCAGCACCAGGATCAGACCCACGATGAGCAGGGTGGAGGCGGCCAGTTGGATGAAGTCGGCTGCAAGGAGGCGCTGAATGTCGGAGTTGACTGCCGGGAATCCGGCAACCGAGATGCGGGCTTGCGCCAGGGAGGTGTTGGGCCTAGCGGCCTCGGCGACGGCGACCATCTGGTGGGACAGGTTCATGGCGTCGGTGCTGTAGGGGTCGTTGCTGGATTCAATGAGGAACCGAGCGGTCTTGCCGTCACGGGAGAGGAATTGTTTGGCGATGTCAGCGAACTGCCGATTCTCGAAGGCGTTGGGAGGCAGGAAAAAGCCGCTGGCGGAGTCGGAGCCGGTGCTGGCACGCGCCGAGTTTTGCAGTTGGGTGGCGACCTGGCTCATCCCGCTGAGCATTTCGATATTGCTGTCGGCCAGGGTGTGCACACCGGTGGCCAGGGCTTGGGCGCCGGAGGCGAGTTGATGGATGCCGTCTTGGAGTCGGCGGA
Organism: Actinomycetes bacterium; assembly: GCA_022600605.1. GTDB lineage: Bacteria > Actinomycetota > Actinomycetes > Mycobacteriales > Mycobacteriaceae > Mycobacterium. Next base: position 12,407 of record JAHZKD010000084.1, on the reverse strand, counting down.
CACTACCGACCAGGTCGGCGGGGTTGCCGAGCGCACCGAATGCGTTGTCCAGTGAGGTGACAGCGGTCTGGACATCGGCCAGGGTGTCGGTCACGGATGTGTTCTGGCCGACGGTGTCGCCGAGCCCGGCGACCTGGGTGAAGAACCCGGCGTTGCGCAGCGTCGTGAGGACGTGGACTTGGTCGCGGATTTGTGCGCACTGCGGTGTGGTTGCGCACCACGGCGAGGTGTTCAGGGCGCCCACCAGGGGGTCGATGGTGGCGATGGCGCCGTCGGCCTGCTCGGCGAGCGGGCGCAACCCAGGTCCCGAACGCAGCGCCTGGTCGACCGCAGGTGCGGTAGCCGAGAGTCGGTTCAGCAGGGGCCGAAACTGGCCCACCTTCTGTCCGGCGGTTTGGGCCTGATCCAGGATTCCTGTCAGTGGGGTCAGCGCGGTCCGCAGGGTGGTGTCGAGTTGGGCGAGGCCGTCGGCGAGTCGGTCTGCGCCGCCGGTGAGCTTGGCCAGGTCGTCCTTGCGGGCGTTGCCGTCGTCCACTGCGCCGGCCATCTTGTCGCCGATTTGTCCGTTCTGCCAACCCAACTGAGCCTGCTCTAGGCGTGCGCCGGCGGGGCGGGTTACCCCGGAGACCTTGGTCACGCCGGGGATCTGGGCGATGCGCGAGGCCATCTCGTCGAGGTCGGCCAGTCCCTTGCCGGTGCGCATGTCGGTGGGGGACTCCACGACGAGGAATTCGGCGATGACGATGTCCTTGCGGAAGTGCCGGTCCAACAGGTGATATCCCTCGTTGCTGGCGGTGGTGTCGGGTTGTCCTTTGCGGTCGTCGTAGCTCAACGTCATCGTCGTGGCGACCGCTGAGAGTGCCAGCAGGATGGCCAGGCTGACGAGCAGCAGTGGCACCGGTTTTCGTACCACCGCCACGGCCACCGAGTTCCAATACCGCCGGGTGCGGTCGGACTTGGGTTCGCCGATGCCGTGTTTCGCGGCGAGCGACAGCACCGGCGGCAACAACGTGACGGTGGCGACGAACCCGACCAGGACGGCTACCGCGCAGGCCGGCCCCATCCCGGCGAACACGCTCAAGTTGGCGAACACCATGGCGGCAAACGCCAACGCGACGGTGGCGGCCGAAGCCAGGATGACGCGACCAATGCTGGCGGTGGCGTGTTCCACCGCCTGATCGGGGGCGACCTGTGCCCGGCGCTGTTCGTGGTAGCGACTGATGAGGAAGACGGTGTAATCGGTGCCGGCACCCAGCAGGATCGCCGTCATGAAGGCCACGGTGAACTGCGAGACCGGCATACCTAACTCGCCCAGCGCGGACAGCACCCCCCGCCCCACAGCCAGACTGATACCGATCACCAGTAGGGGCAACAGCGCGGTGAACACCGACCGGTAGACGATGAGCAGGATTAGCGCGATCAACCCCGCCGTGGCGATGGAGATGAACAGCAGATCGTGTTCGGCCTCGGCGATCTGGTCGCTGAACGTCGACGGTGGCCCGGTCACGCGCGCCGTCGTCGATGATCCGTCGAATGCGTCGGCGACGATGGCGCGGACCGCGGTGACCGACTCGGCCGCGGCCGGGTCACCGAGCGTGCCGGCGACCCCAACCGGCAGATACCAGGCCTTTCCGTCCTGGCTGAGCGCCTGAGTGGCGGTGACCGGATCGGCCAGCAGGTCCTGAACCAGCAGGACATGCGTGGTCTCGGCGCGCAGCCGCGACACCAGATTCGCGTACTGTGTTCGCGCCGAGGGTGTCAGGCCCGCCGGATCCTCCATCGCGACGAAGAGCATGGTCTTAGAGCCCTGCTCTCCGAATGCCTCGCTCATTCGGTCGAGGGTTTGAAAGGACGCCACGTCGCGTGGGATCAGCTGGACGGATTGTTTCTGGACCACCGTTTCCAGTTGCGGGAACAGCAGGGCCAGAATCACCGCCAGTCCGACCCAGGCGCCGATCACTATCGCTTTGTGCCGCACCGTAAAACGGGCCAAAGCGCCGAGACGTTCGCTGTACTCACCGGAGGTCTTGGCAGCCGATACGGTGCGTTCACGCAACCGAGTGGCGGCGTCGTCGTGCGCGTCCGCTTCGTTGCCGTCGATGCTCAAGGGCGCACCGCGGGGCGCTCGGAAACCCAGTCGTCCTCGGGCAGATCATGGCGGACGACGCTGACCCGGCCACCGGGTAGGCAGGCCATGTAGCCGTGACGCTTGCCGTACAACTCCCACGCCGTGAAGCGCTCATCAGCAGCCACCGTAATGCGGTAGTTATTGGAGAACTCGACATGCAGAGTTCCGTCGTCGTCGCAGCTGGCGCGCGTGCAGACGCTCCCGGCAAAATTCAGCAACGGACGCTGATAGTCCGGCACGTCATCCGGATCGACGATCAGATCTTCGGCTGGATGCGCCTCCAACGCGGGGATGGACAACCGCAGTGGTCGCGTAATGACTAACTCGTTGTGGTCCTCCAGGTTGAGTACCAGACCGCCGTCCAAGCTGACGCGCTGGACCTCGCAGGCTTCGATCCACTGAGTGATCATGGGACCTCTCTCCATCGATCCATTTCGCACCGATACTATCAGTATCGGTGCGCTACTAACAGTAGCGTTAGATGCGGGATCTGGACGTGGGGCTAGTTCTCGTCGCTGACGATCAACGCGATGCTGCGCTCCAGTCGGATGGCGACATTCTCGGCGGAAGCGCCATGCCGGACCCACGCGATTAGGCTGGCCAGCCAGATATCGCTGACAGGGCGGCGACTCGGTGTTGTGTCGGGTTCGAGCTCCTCGCCGGGCGATCGCCAGCTCAATCAGGTGCTCGATGACCCCCCGCCGCGCGGTCCACCTCGACGCTCGCGCTGCCATCGGTGAAGACGAATGCGCGGGTCACGGCCTCGGTCAGCGCAGGCCGAGCGCGCCACTCCTGGCATAGGCGGGTGTTCAACTGCTGCACCCGCAGGCGCGGCGATCCCGCTGTGACGGACCAATCTCGTTCAGCGCCGAGAGACGTTCGAACTCACGCGCAAGGACGGCGATCAGCACGTGCGGCTTCGACGGAATGTAGCGATAAAGGGTGCCGACTGCCATGCCCGCACGATCAGCAATGGCGCGCATCTGCACGGCGTCATACTCACCGCTCATGGCGATCGTCGCGGTGCAGTCAAGGATGATCTCGCGTCGGCTGAGTGTCCCGGCGAGGCAATCGTGCCTGATTGATTCGGTTGTCGACATCGGCAATTTCGCAGCCTTCGCGTGCGTAGGGCTGTCAGAACGGTGGCACCTGTCACGTTCAGCCACGACTAGGGGATGCACAGTATCGCTACGCTACCGTTGGTACCATAACGTGATGCGAGTCGGAATGACCAGACAATCCCGGCGACGGAAACGGCGTTGAGCGAAGATATGTTGCCCGACGGCGACGACGCCGATCCGCGTCGGGCGCGGTCACGGACCCGACTGCTGGATGCTGCCGCTCATCTGCTCAGTACCGGCGGAGTCGAAGCGGTCACGATCGAAGCGGTCACCAAGGCCTCGAAGGTCGCACGAACTACCCTCTACCGCCATTTCACCAGTTCCTCCCACCTTCTCGCCGCCACCTTCGAGCGACTCCTGCCCCAGGTCACCCCACCGCTTCCGAGCTCAGTACCCCTGCGAGAGCAGCTGATCGAACTACTCACACGTCAGGCAACCTTGTTCGCCGAGGCGCCCCTTCACCTCACCACCCTGGCCTGGGTCTCCCTGGGGCCCACATCGAGCAATAGTGACGACGCGGGGCATACACAATCGCTACGAACAAGGGTGGTCGACCAATACCGACAGCCGTTCGACGCTGTCCTTCAGAGCCCCCAAGCGCGCGACGAGCTGGACGACTTCGACGTCGAACTCGCTATGTGCCAACTCGTCGGACCGCTCGCGTTCGCACGCATGACCGGACTCCACACCATGAGCCGGCACCACTGCGAACGCATCGTCGATGACTTCCTGACGGCGCATCGACGCGTGCGCCCCGGAGGCCAGTCAGTCGCGGCCCGCGATTCCTCACCAAAGTAGACAGATCAACGCAGACGCCAGGCCGTGATCTTCGGCGCCTGGCGACTGTGAGTTGTAGCGGGCGGCAATCTATCTATTCGTCTCGTTTCTAGAGAAACGATGGCGATCAAGATCCCCTCTCGCGGTGAGGCCCCTGACGGACGGTCGCTGTTCCAAAACCGCGACACCTCCTCCAGCCCGGCGTCGGGCTGCCGCTTAGGAGTCCTCTTCAAGTAGATCGCCAACGGTAACGCTCAACACGCGAAGGAAACGAATCATGTCGCCGAGGATTACGCCATGTTCGTTTACAACCCGAACAAGATCGGCAACCAATTTCGGATCGGAAGTATCGACGTTGATTATGCTGCCCCTGCAGATCGAGGATGTACTGAAACTTCGCTTCAACACCCACTGTCGGTGAGCTGTTCGGTCGCTAAGTAAAGCTCATCTCGCTTTAATCCCACTTTGTCTAGCCTCCCTAGCTATAGCTATCGGCTCACTCATAAGACTTCGAGCCCCTAAAACGCTGCACCGACAATGAAACCCCACCCCGGGCAACTGTCTCTCTTCTAGAGGAATGAGGTCCATCTTGTCGCAACAACCGCTTCGAATGACGGCGCTGGAGTTCATCATGAGCTCGGTTCGAAGTGCGAGCGGAAGCCTTCGAGCCAATCCGCCCGCCCTGGGCCGCTGAGATTAGCCGGTATCCACAGCTCGGCGTCGTCGGGGCTCTCAGTGTCACCGTCGGCGACACGTTCATGGGCGGCGAGGTATCCAGCGGCGCGCAGGTGGTCAGGCTGTGAAAAGACGTCTTGGACGGTGGTGAGGTTGGTTCGGAAATCCTGGTAGGCACCTCGCCGTTCGTTGTCTGTTGCGTAGTCGTCGCCGTATTTCTCTAGCCAAAGGGCCCAGTGCTCGGTAGAACCCGGTTGCGGCGGTTCTGCATGCCCGTCCATGACTCCCACGGTAGGACTACCTCCCGACATTTGCAGGGTCGGATAAATAAAGTCACGACGGCTTTCTCATTTCTAGAGAAACGAGACAGCCCACCAGGCCCCACTCCCCCGACCTATCGGCCCAGGTCGCGGTGTCTCGTTTCCTGTCTCACACCGCGTGTCTCAGATCCTCGATGTCGGAGGTCGATGAGACGGTGGTGGCGTGACAACGATCCTTGGGTATGCGCGGGTGAGCACCGCGGGTCAAGACCTCGATGGACAGCTGGTCGCACTTGCCGCCCGGGGCGTCGAATCCGGCCAGGTTTTCACCGACAAGCTCTCGGGCGCGGTGAACACCGACCGGCCGGGCCTGGCGGCCCTGCTGCACTACGCCCGCGAGGGTGACACCGTGGTCGTCACCGCCATCGATCGGCTCGGGCGTTCCGTCGCCGAAGTCACCCGCACCATTGCTGAACTCGGTGAACGTCGAATCCTGTTGCGCGCCTTACGTGAAGGAATAGATACCGGCACACCGACCGGCCGCGCGGTGGCTGCGATCATGGCCACCCTGGCCGAGCTTGAACTCGAACTCGGCCGCGAGCGCCGCGCTGCTTCTCGTGACTCCAGGCGAGCGCGCCGCCTACCGGCCACCAAGCCCGCCAAACTGACCCTTGAGCGACAGCAACAGCTCCGTCGTCTCGCCGAGACCGGAGAACCCGTTCACGAACTCGCTAAAGCGTTCGGCATCAGCCGAGCGACGGCATACCGGTACCTCTCCGCACCCGTGAACGACCCAGCGCTGGAGTCGAGGCAGCCGTCATGAATCTGACCGAGCTGGGCGCGGCCCTTGGCCCCTTCTTCGATATCTCGGGCAGCCCTTCACACCAGCAGCTCCGCGATGCATTCGCCCGCCACGGCCTCGGTCATCTCGACCCGGCACCAGAGGGAAGAACATCGAACGGGTCCCCCCCTGGGCAAGATGAAGCGAATCCGACATGTCTTCGCCTCACCGGCAACGCACAACCCGGCTGCCGGGCTGCCCTTGGCCCGAGAACTTGTGGCGCTGTGCCGTGCTCACGGGGGCTTCAACCCTGACAGCGAGAGCTATGCCGGCTGTGCGAGAGTGACCCAGCTCGTCCAGGCCTTCGCTCCGCTCGGCTTCACTCTCGAACCCGACGGGTCCACACGGCCGACCGTCATCGACAACCTCAGCGGCACAGAACTCACAGTGACGCTGCGCAGCTACGTCGACAGAATCAACTCCAGCCCTGACGACGCACCTCTACAGGTAGGCAGTGGAAAGGAACTCGACGAAGCCGCCGCCCGCCACGTTCTGGCAGAGCTCCTGGGTGACTACCCGGTGTCGGGCAACTTCCCAGGCATTGGTGCACTGCACGGTGCGGGTCGCTGTTTCTACTGGCCACCGCAGTCAATCGACTCCGAAATGACGCCGGCACCGGCCACGGACGACCCGGACCACCACGCAAGACCACCGAATTGAGCACAGCAGAAGCCCGCCTCGTCGCTCGCGCAACCGCACTCGTCGCAGGAGCGCTGCTCGACAAGCTCGAAGGCCGCTGAAGCACTACCTGGGCGTTTCTATAATCGGCCGTTTTGGGACTGATCTCGCGCGACGGAAGCGGACGCTTCGGCCGGTACTTCTCTGGTGAGCGCCAATCGCCGGAGCGGGCCTCAACTGTTTGCACCCGGCGCTGGCACTCTTCGGCCCGGCCTTTGTTTTGGGCCGTCTCGAACCAGAAGAAGAGGACACGCTTGCTGGCGTGGCCCCGGGCCGCCCGCCTAGGGGAGTGCCCGGTCGACCTCCGAAGGGAGCCACCGGTGAGCAATCAGACTGCCGCCGTCCTCATCGTCGCCATCGCCCTTGTCGGGTTCTACGTGTTGGTCGGATACATCGTCCACAAGACGGGCACGACTACCGGCATCGCCGATATCGGCCGCGCCGTCGCCGACATCATCTCGGCACTCATGAGCAGAAGGTCATGAGCCGTGCTCTCACCAGCCGGGCCTACCGATACGTGCGCGCCCAGGGATCGGTCAACCGGCGCGTGATACAAGGTTCAGAGTGCTTCTCGAACTGGTTGGATCTGCGGCCCCGCCCCTGCGACTGCGACAACCGATGGTGGGTTCCGCCGTTCGCCGAGAACGTCACTTACGAGCACCCCCACTGGTGGAACCGACAGCTCGGCGAGGACCCGTGGTTCGTGCAGGTGCTCGACCAGACCGGGACAGAGGTCGCCAGGGTCGAGTTCGACGATCCCGGCGGCATCAACCCGGAGTACGCCAACGTGCCAAACCTCGGAGACGAGCGTTTGGAGATCCAGTTCATCGAGGTAGCCACCGGGGCCCGCGGGCACGGCGTGGGCAGGCGGGTGGTGCGGAACCTTATGGAACGGCACCCAAACCGCAGACTCTTCGCCTACAGCGAGGGCGCCGACCGCTTCTGGGCTTCGCTGGGCTGGGAGCCGTTCGAGCACCCAGCCGGGCGGCTATCGGACGTTGTTCGTCCAGTCGCCCGGCGGTCTAAGAACTGCGCTGTAGGCCCAACCCGCGGCAACCTCACCGTTCCGTGCGGGACACCGCCCCCGTATCCATCTGTGTATGCTTGTATGACGAATGATATAGTTACGTCATACAGATAGGAGGGCTGTGTGGCCGTTATCAACATTCGCGTCGAGGATCGGATCCGCGACCAGCTCAAAGAGCTGGCCGACGCCGAGGGGCTCACGCTGAGCGAGTACGTCCGCGAGCGCCTGCTGGAGGTGATCGTCCCTCCCGACTACCGGCCATCGGACGACTACGACGGTGAGCCGGCGCCGGAGACGATGCGGATCGCCGACCGCCAGGTGCTGTCGTTGCTTCACCGCATCCTGGCGCGTGTGCTGCCCGAAGATGCCAACGGCGAAGACGGGGACGAGGCGTATCAGCTTCAGCGTGCAGAGGTGATCGAGAGAGGCTTCACCGGGGAGTACTGGAGGACAGTCGCGGGGTTCCGGACCGAGTTGTCCAAGCTCGACTGCGACCGCGTCCTCGACATCCTTGACATGTTCCGCGTGATCACGTTCAGTATCGCGCGGCTGGTGAAGAAGGGAACACCGGTCAGCGACGATCTGGAGTACAAGCTGGAATTCCAGGGCTTCGATTACCAAGACGGGCTCGAAAGCCACATGGCCAGTTATGTCGAGTTCCTGATGAGTGACGATCGGTGGACCGAACTGCGACCCCAGCTGGAACGCAACGATGGGGGGAATTCGCACCACCGGACACTCGGCACTTACATGCGGATGCTCGCTGAGTACCGCCGCATCAAGGATGCCCGCGCCCGAGGTTCCCGCCGGGACGACTACCTGCTGTCCGCCGAGGAGCTCGAACAGATCGCCGCGGCCCGAGTCCACCCGTCACACCGTGGGTAGCTCGGCTGGGCTGGTCGGCCCGAACCGTCCCGGCGTCGAAATGCATTGTGTCCGTGGCCGGTAAAGGGTGGGTGCAGCAGGGCGGCGCTGCAGCGCTGCTGGCCGATGCATACCGGCGTGCGCCCGGCGGCCACGTAGCGTTCCTCGATGAGAGCTTCGAGCTGGGGGCCAACCGGCGGACCTTCTACCTGATGTCGGCTGTGGTCGCCCATCGTGACCAATTGACGCCGCTGCGCGACGGCCTCCTGGACGTGGTGGGCGATCGGTACTGGCACACGACGGAGAGCCTTCTCACCAGCGACGGCCGTCAGCAGGCAGTAGAGGTGGCGGAGTATCTGGGCGACGAGAACGGCACCGAAGTGTGCATCGTGTCCTGCCGGATGCCACTCGGTGATGACGGCGGAGACGCCGCGCGCCGTGCGTGCTTCGGGCAGCTCGCCGCCAGCCTGTGCACCGGGGTACAGCCGTTGACCGGCGAAGTTCACCTGATGGTGCTGGAGCAGCGTGAGACGCAACATGAGCGCAGCTTCGACGCTAAGATCGTCAAGGAGTTGCGGGCAGAAAAGGTGATCTGCCGTCAGTGCCAGCTCAAGCAGGCTTCTCCGCGCGACGAAAAATTGCTCTGGCTTCCAGACCTGGTGTCCTCGGCGGTCCGGCGCAATATCACCCATCAGGAAAAGGATCTGCTGGAACCGATCGAACACATCGTTCGGGTGCTGAACTGCCCCTAAATGCAGAGCAACCCCGGCGCGCCGTAGCCATCAACCGGGGTCAGACAGATCGTGGGGCCGAAACCGCAGAATCCGTACCTTGCTCCTATCGAGAGTATGCCACCCGCAGTCCGCGGATGTCCAGGTTAGTGCTGTCACAGTGTCAACCCCGAAACAGGCGGCCCCTGGGGGCTGACAACCAACGAAGGGAGCGCATCCTATGAGCACTCAAGACCGCTGCCGTCCTCATCGCCGCCGCAATCGCCCTAGCTACATTGTGGGCGCGCCTACCGTCCGCGGAGCCGTAAGTCCAAACGCAGCGCCACTCCCCCCCGCCGTCCCCAAAAAACCTTCGTTATCGGGACGGCCTAACAGCCGGTCCTAAAACTCGTCCAGATATGCGCAAAGCCCGAGCGCCGCGGTCGTCCGGCCGGGTCTCGGGCTCACTTCCTGCAGCTATTGCGGCAGACATACCGATGGTAACCCCTGGTTGGGGGCTCTACCAGCAACAAAAGTCAAGGCCCCTGGCGCTGCACGTGGCTATATGCGCATCAATATGTACATATTGATATATGGCAATCTATACCCGCATTTAGGCAAGGTCGGGATGTGTCCGCTGGATGGCCGCCGACACCAGTGCTTGCACGCTGGTGTCTTCTTCGGCCGCTAACCTTTTAAGTGTTCGATGCATGTCGCGGGGCAGGTCGAGCGTTGTGCGCGCTCCGCCGCCTGCCCGCCGATGTTGCATTGAGGCCGCTGCCAGCCCAGCCGTGTCCTGTAGTCCCGCGCCGATGGCGGCCCGAATTAGTTCCGTCATGGTGGTGTCTGAGTCCAATGCGCGGCGCTTGAGCCCGGTCCGTAGGGACGGTGCGAGGTGCAGCGTGGTGCGTATCGGCGTATGCACGGTGCTCGTCCGTGTCTCGTCGGAAGCTTGAAACGTGCTCGCCGCCCGGGCAGTTGCCGCAGCCCCTGTCGGCCGGCGAATCACCGATGCCCGGACTGCGTCGGCTGTCGAGGGCTTCCTGGTCATGCCGGCACCTCTTGCTCAAGCCCTACCGATGCCAGCAGTTCATCGAATACATCACCGTAGTCGCCCAGGTACCGCGGAATTCCGCGGCCAAATGCCCGCTCGACGGCGGTCAAGTCACGCACGATGTTGTGCAGCACGGGCACGTTGGCCTCAATCAGGCCGCGCGGCATCTCCACCGCCTCGAGCTTCCGCATGTCGACGAGGGTCAGAAGAACCGTCGTTGGCCGGTGTGCGGTGATATCTAGCGTCGGCCAGACCCGATCAATATCCGCTGCGCGAGGCCCAGTCGGAATGATCACCAGATCGGCAGTGTCAATCGCCGCGTCTATGGCGGCCGCCGTCCCGGGAGGGGTATCGACCAGAATCAACTCGCCTGGCTCGCTGGACAGGTCCTGTAGTCCCGCTGCGGTCGCCGGAGTGACATCAAACGGCAGTGGTGTGCCGAGGTGCGCCGCCCGATCCGTCCACGATGAGGCGGAGCCTTGCGGGTCCGCGTCCACGACTCGCGTCGGTACGCCACGCCGCACCGCCGCTGCCGCTAAGAACATGCAGGTGGTGGTCTTCGCGACGCCACCCTTCGTGTGTACAAGTGCCCAGATCATGATGCATGACCATACATCCATATGCACATCAACATGCGTATATGTCCGTAGCTAAAGCGTGTCCTCAATTTTTCTGTCAAAATGACGTTATGGTGCGCAAGAAGACCACTGTCTACATCGACGAGGCGCTGCTGCGAGCAGCGAAAGTTGCCGCCGCACGGTCAGGCAAGCGCGAATACGAGGTCTTCGAGGAAGCGTTAAAGCGGCATCTGGGATTTGCCGGGACCGCAGAGCGGATCTGGGCCGGCATCAGCCCCGAGGATGCACCCACTGAGGAGGAAGCAGCGCGGCTGGCCGCCGAAGAGTTGGCCGCGGTACGCGCAGAGCGTTCACCTCGCAGGGTGGGCTGAGAACTGGACGAATCACTACGGGTGGTCATCGACCCGAACGTGTGGGTATCGGCCGTGATCAACCCGTACGGCGCACCCGCGCGGGTTGTGGAGGCTGTGGCAGACGGATTGATCACGGCCGTGGTGACCCAGCACTTGATCGACGAACTCGCAGCCGTCCTGATCCGGCCGAAGTTCCGGCGTTGGATCAGTGTCGCCGACGCCATAGCGTTCGTCGAGAGCCTCGGTGGCCATGCCGATCTACGCGACGATCCCGGACCGCCGAAGGCGGGAGTCCGAGACCCAAACGACGACTACCTGGTCGCACTCGCCGAAGCGGCTGATGCAGCGATCGTCACCGGTGATGGCGACTTGTTGTCCGCTGAAATTGGACCATCGACGATCACGCCCGCGCAGCTCGTCGCGCGCCTGTAAGCACCTTTCCATATGCACATCCATATGCACATCCATACGTACGTATGGATGTATGGCTAGATTTTCGCACGTCACGGGCAGTGCGAGCGCGGCGCGCCGCGAAATACGTCATTTGGTTCTTGACGATTCGATCGGCTAGCGCCAAGCGGTGGGTTGGCTGATCTAACCGGCAGCTGCCCCACCGGATAGGCCCGGGTGCGCGGCCAATGCGACAAAAAACCATCCCCAACAGGGTGTGTCGGTACCAGGTACAGCGCCTATCTGCGGCAAGGATCACGTGCATGGCCCAACCACACAAAGGTGATCGCGAACAGATCAAGGTACGTGCCGCAGCGGTCGTCTACGGCCGCCTACGCGAAATGGCCGCTGAACGCGGCACCAGTGTCAGCCAGCTCTCGGCGGACCTCCTCGCCGTCGCTGTGGGCCATCCCGAGGCTGTTCGTGAACTCGACAGGGAGGTGTTGCCGTTGGCGATGTGAGCACCGCAGCCCGGTATGTCCGGGCAGATGGTCATAAATCCATAGTGGTGCGGATCGCCTGACATGACGAAGGCCCCCATACGGGGGCCTTGTCTGAGGGTTCAAACCGAGTTGGCGCTCGGTTTCAGGTCCGCACCTGTTGCCCCTGAAAGGGACGTGTCTTGCTGGACTCGTCTCACGATAAGCCATGCCTGCCGGGCGGTCTAGCTGCGCCGCGCACTGCGTGCCTTAATCGTGATTTTTCTCCCCGCCTGACGCGGGCTACCCAAGCTGTTGCGCGGCGCGGGTGGATCGAGCGTGTGGGCGCGTGTGCGCCCAGCACGCCGATGTGGACCAGCCGCGAGAGCTGGCTTGCCAACTTGGGGGAGTGGGCGTCCTCGCCCGCGTTCGCAGCTACCAAGACTTCGGCGCGGGTATCGATCACCGCTGC
>JAHZKD010000083.1 GCA_022600605.1 Actinomycetes bacterium | reverse complement strand
GCATCGACCACACGCCACAGGGTCTCCCTCACGGCGCCCAGGGCTTCCATCGCGGTACTTACCAACGCGACCGCGGTCCGCGACGCCTCATCGTGGCGACGCAGGAAGTCCCGAGATGCCTCGGCGCCGGCACCCTGCCACACCACCGACAGCGCCGATGCCTGCCGCTGCTGAACCTGCAGTGCATCCTGCGAGGCTCGGACAGCACTCTCCAGGGCTCGCCAGTCAGCCTGCAGGGCAAACAAATCCATCCCGTCCTCACTGCCGTACCTGTCGCGCACCTGCGCGGCGTGCTGCGTCAGCCCGGGATGCCGGTAGCCCAGTTGATGACACGCCCACACGTAGCGCTGCAGATTCTCGACCGCGGGCATTCCCTCGCCCAGTCGTGTTGAGACGTCGAGCTCCTCGGCCACCGGCTTCGCCTAGCCCACCCACGTCGCTGCGCGCGCATCGGCATCCTGGTAGAGGTCAGCCGCCGATCTCAGCACCGCAGCGATTTCACTGGCCGCCCGCGACCACTGCCGCAGCGAGTTGACTACGTCGTCAAGCGCCGCGCGCAGCGCGACGCCGTGCGTGAGGTAGTCACGCCCGGCGCAGGCTCCTCCGAAAGCGAAGTCACTCAGGTGTGTTCGCACAGTACCCTCGACCGTCAGTGCGGCGGCTTCGTACTCGCGCGCGATCGCGCGCATTGCCCCTATCTCGACGCGGGCCGCGTCTGCATGTCTCATATGAGGTTGGACGCCGGTCAGGCCGTATTGGTTCCCATCGGCCCTGTATCGGCTCTGTGACGTTCTCTGTGACGTTCTCAGCCCTGGGCGCTGACCGACTCCGCGACCCGCACCGCCATCTGCCTGGCGGTATCCTCATCAGCAGCTTCCACCATCACGCGCACCAGCTGTTCAGTTCCTGAGGGGCGCAGAAGAATTCGGCCGCCTTCACCGAGCTCAGCCTCGACCTGGGCCACCACGTCGCGCACTGAAGGAGCCTCGGCGACCGTCGCCTTGTCAGATACTTCGACATTGATCAGTACTTGCGGCAACGTCTGCATCGGCTCGGTGAGGTCGGCGAGGCTGCGACGCGTCTGAGCCATCCGGGACATCAACCGCAGGCCGGTGACGATGCCGTCCCCGGTAGTACCGAACGCCGGCATAATCAGGTGACCGGACTGCTCACCGCCGATTGAGTATTCACCTGCTCGTAGTTCCTCAAGCACATAGCGGTCACCGACGGCGGTAGTGCGGACTTCTATGCCTGCCGACCGCATCGCCAGATGGAGCCCCAGATTGCTCATCACGGTCGCCACCAGGGTGTCGGAGGCGAGCTCGCCGGCTTCGTGCATGGCCAGGGCCAACACCACCATGATCGCGTCGCCGTCGATGACGCGGCCCTGGCTGTCGACGGCCAGGCACCGGTCGGCGTCGCCGTCGTGGGCCAGCCCCAGGTCCGCACCGTGGGACACCACCGCTGAACGCAACGTCTGCATGTGAGTCGAGCCACAGCCGTCGTTGATATTCAGCCCGTCAGGCTCGGCGTGGATAGCGATGACGTTGGCGCCGGCGGCCCGGTAGGCCTGTGGCGCAGCAGCCGACCCGGCGCCATGGGCGCAGTCGACGACGACGGTGAGCCCGTCCAGCCGCGTGGTCACAGCCCCGCTTACATGACGGAGGTATCGATCGAGAGCATCCTCGGCGTCGACTACCCGTCCCAGCGCGGCGCCGGTGGGCCGCACTCCGGCCCCCTGATGAACCAGTTGCTCAATTCGGTCCTCGGTGCCGTCGTCAAGTTTGTGACCGCCCGGGCCGAAGATCTTGATGCCGTTGTCAGGCATCGGGTTGTGCGACGCCGAGATCATCACACCGAAGTCCGCATCGTATGCGCTGGTCAAGTAGGCCACCGCCGGTGTAGGCAGCACTCCGACCCGCAATGCGTCGACGCCTTCACTGGTCACGCCTGCGATCACGGCAGCTTCGAGCATCTCACCGCTGGCCCGGGGGTCGCGTCCGACGGTCGCGACCCGCCTGCGGATCTCACCGGTCCTGAGAAGCCGTCGGGCCGCCGCCGCCCCCAAAGCCATCGCCAGTTCAGCGGTCAGCTCCTGGTTGGCGACCCCGCGCACTCCGTCGGTGCCGAAAAGTCGAGCCATAGTGACAACCTCTCACAAATACCGGTCCGCTCTCACAAATACTGGTCCGGGAACCCAGCGCTGGACGTGGGGGTCTCTTCGCCATTCGATCAATATCGCGCTGCGACCCCGAAAACCAGGGAAACGACCGACGCCCGGCCACTCACATTGCGAGTAGACCGGGCGCCATGCCGTGGTTAGATCAGCGCTTGCTGTACTGAGGCGCCTTACGGGCCTTCTTCAGGCCGTACTTCTTGCGCTCAATCGCACGCGGGTCGCGGGTAAGGAAACCGGCCTTCTTCAGCGCCGGCCGGTCCTCCGGCTGCACGATGATCAGCGCGCGCGCGATAGCCAGGCGCAGCGCACCGGCCTGGCCGGACGGCCCGCCGCCGTGCAGGTGGGCGTAGACGTCGAAGCTCTGTAGCCGGTCGACAGTTACCAACGGAGCCTTGATGAGCTGCTGGTGCACCTTGTTGGGGAAGTAGGTCTCCAACGTGCGGCCGTCGAGGTGGAACTGGCCGGTTCCGGGGACTAGGCGCACCCGCACCACTGCCTCCTTGCGCCGGCCGACGGTCTGGATCGGACGATCCAACACGACAGGCGCGCGGGGGGGCGCTTCGGCCTCGACGACGACCTCGGTCTCCGACGTTGCCACGGTTTCTGGAGTCGATTCGGGGGTTTCGGTCACTGGGCCACCTGCTTGATCTCGAACGGAATTGGCTGCTGGGCGGTGTGTGGATGCTCTGCACCGACGTAGACCTTCAGCTTTTTCTGGATCTGACGGCCGAGCTTGGTGTGCGGAAGCATGCCCACGATCGCCCGCTCAACGACGCGGTCGGCGTGCTTTTCCATCTCGGTGCCGAGAGCCCGCTTGCGTAGACCGCCGGGATAACCCGAGTGGCGGTAGGCGAACTTCTTCTCGAGCTTGTCGCCGGAAATGGCGACCTTATCTGCGTTAATGACGATGACGAAGTCACCACCGTCGACGTTGGGCGTGAATGTCGGCTTGTGCTTGCCACGCAGCAGCTTGGCTGCTTCCACGGCGAGCCGGCCGAGCACCACGTCGGTGGCGTCGATGACGTACCACGTGCGCGTGGTGTCACCCGCCTTCGGCGTGTACGTAGGCACAGCGCTTACCTCTGTTTCTTCTCGGGTTTGAATCCCGGTGACCCGGGTGCCGGTCCGGCGTGGGCTGCAGACTGCCTCGGCGACCGACAGGGACCCGAGGCGACCGGAGGCCGCAAGGCCAGCACACGCCAACGAGGGAGCTTACCCGCGGGCGTCAGCGCAGGTCAAAACGCCGATCAGCGGGCTGGTGAACGGACCTATCAGAAGAACCCTTGGGCTGTGTCGCTGTAGCTCACCAGCAGGTTCTTGGTCTGCTGGTAGTGGTCGAGCATCATTTTGTGGTTCTCCCGGCCGATGCCCGACTGCTTGTAGCCACCGAAAGCCGCGTGTGCCGGGTAGTGGTGGTAGCAGTTTGTCCAGACCCGGCCGGCCTTGATATCGCGGCCCGCACGGTAGGCGGTGTTTCCGTCCCGGCTCCACACCCCGGCACCGAGTCCGTAGAGGGTGTCGTTGGCGATCGAGATCGCATCGTCGTAGTCGGTGAACGATGTCACCGCGACGACGGGTCCGAAAATTTCCTCCTGGAACAACCGCATTTTGTTGTGGCCGGTGAATATCGTCGGCGCGACGAAATATCCGCCGTTGAGGTCGCCGCCGAGTTCGGCGCGCTCGCCGCCGGTCACCACCTTGGCGCCTTCGCTCTTGCCGATCTCGATGTAGGACAGGATCTTCTCGAGCTGATCGTTTGACGCCTGCGCGCCGATCATCGTCTCGGTGTCCAGCGGGTCACCTTGGCGAACCGCCTTGGTGCGGATCGCGGCCAGCGCCAGGAACTCGTCGTAGATGTCGGCCTGGATCAGCGACCGCGAAGGACAGGTACACACCTCACCCTGGTTGAGGGCGAACATCGTGAAGCCCTCGAGCGCTTTGTCTTGATAGCTGTCAGCTGCGGCGAGCACATCGCTGAAGAAAATGTTGGGGCTCTTGCCGCCGAGTTCCAGGGTGACCGGGATCAGGTTCTGGGAGGCGTACTGCATGATCAGCCGGCCGGTTGTCGTCTCACCGGTAAACGCGACCTTGGCGATCCAGTTGCTTGAGGCCAACGGTTTGCCCGCTTCCACGCCGAATCCGTTGACGATGTTCACCACGCCCGCGGGCAGTAGATCGCCGATCAACTCGAACAGGTACAGGATGGAGGCCGGAGTCTGCTCCGCGGGCTTGAGCACAATGGCGTTGCCCGCCGCCAGTGCCGGCGCCAGCTTCCACACCGCCATCAGGATCGGGAAGTTCCACGGAATGATCTGGCCGACCACACCAAGGGGCTCGTGGAAGTGGTAGGCGACCGTGTCGCCGTCGACCTCAGACAGCGAACCCTCTTGAGCTCGTATGCATCCTGCGAAATAGCGGAAGTGATCCACGGCCAACGGGATATCGGCGTTCAACGTCTCGCGGATCGGCTTGCCGTTGTCCCAGGTCTCGGCCAGCGCGATCGATTCCAGGTTCTCCTCGATGCGGTCGGCGATCTTGTTGAGGATCACCGAGCGCTCAGCTGCCGAGGTCTTGCCCCAGGCCGGTGCCGCGGCGTGGGCGGCGTCGAGTGCCTTCTCCACATCGCCGTCGTCGGAGCGCGGAATCTCGCAGAAGCTCTGGCCGGTGATCGGCGTCGGATTCTCGAAATACTTCCCGGCACCCGGCGGCACCCACTGGCCGCCGATGAAATTTTCGTAGCGGGGCTTGAACGACATCAGCGAGCCGTCAGTCCCCGGGCGTTCGTAGACAGTCATGGTGAGTCTCCTGCTCGCGTTGTGTTCGTCATTCACGCTACGCCGGTT
>JAHZKD010000082.1 GCA_022600605.1 Actinomycetes bacterium | reverse complement strand
GTGGTGCC
The DNA here is from genome assembly GCA_022600605.1 of Actinomycetes bacterium. Classification (GTDB taxonomy): domain Bacteria; phylum Actinomycetota; class Actinomycetes; order Mycobacteriales; family Mycobacteriaceae; genus Mycobacterium. The sequence goes on along the minus strand of JAHZKD010000082.1, from coordinate 6,309 downwards.
GGGCTACCAGATCACCCCGACCATCGCCCTGGTGTCCGATGTGCTGGCCGATGCGATTGCCAACCCCGACCGCCGGTACTGCCTGAGCTGCCCGCCGAGGACCGGCAAGTCGGTGCAGGCCAGCATCATCGCCCCGGTGTTCGCGCTGATGGCCGACCCCGATAGCTCGGTGATCGTGTCCAGCTACGCCGACCAGCTGGCCGAGGAACACTCCCGCGAGGCGCGTCGGATCGTGGCCGAGCGCTCCGGCCTGCTCGGTTTCGATCTGGCGCAGGACAAGTCAGCGGTCGGCAGGTGGAAAGTCGCCGGGCGTCGTGGCGGCATGCTGGCCGGTGGTGTTTTGTCGGGCACGACCGGGTTCGGTGCCTCGGCGCTGCTGGTGGTCGATGATCCGGTTAAGGGTGCCGCCGAGGCAGACAGTCCGGCCCATCGCCGCCGCCTGCTCGCCGAGTTCCGTGCCTCGCTGCTGTCCCGACTGCACCCTGGCGCGAGCTGTGTGGTCGTCGCTACGCGCTGGCACCCCGACGACCTGATCGGCACCTTGCTTGCCGACGAGCCGGACACCTGGACTCATGTCAACGTGCCTGCGATCAGCGAGGCCGGGGTGCTCGACAGCCTGCACCGGCCACCGGGTCAGGCGATGGTGTCGGCGCTGGGCCGCACCGCCGACGGATTCGCCGAGATCAAGCGGGCGGTCGGTTCCCGCGCCTGGGCTGCGCTGTACCTCGGCACCCCGGCTGCGCCGGAGGGCAACGTGATTCGCGCCGAGTGGATCGACTCTCACCGGCTACCGGCGGCACCTGCCCGCCCGAGCAGGATCGTGGTGGCTGTCGATCCGGCTGATTCGGGCGAGGGTGACCAGACCGGCATCGTGGCCGGGTCGCTGGCACCGGACGGCACGGTGGCGCTGATCGCGGACGTCTCCGAGCACCTGACCTCGGATGCCTGGGCCAACCGGGCGGTCGAGCTGGCGATCACACTGGGGGCCAGCTCGATTGTGGTGGAAGGATTCTCGGCGGCGACGACCTACGTCCGGCTGGTCACCGAGGCGTTGAAACGTCAGGCACCGCCGCACCACGTCACAGTGTCGTCGTGGCCCCCGAAGGGTCGCGCCCGCGTCGGCGACGCGCTGGCCCGGTCGGCGGGGATGCTGGCCGCAATGGAGAACGGGGGGTGCCGTATCGCCGGGCACCTGCCTGATCTGGAAGCTGCGATGACCGGATGGCAGCCGGGAGCGCATCAGCCCGACAGCGTGGCGGCGGCGGTGATCGCGTTCGACACCCTGGCCGATGCTGCGGGGCAGCGGTGGCAGATCGCCGCCCCGGCGGGCGTGACTGACCGCGCCGCGTCGGCCAGTTCGGGCGGCGGTGGGTTCGTGGCCCGGCTCGGCAGCCGCCGCGAGCTGGTCGATGCAATGGTGGCCGACTCGGCGGCACGCAAGCGGGCCGGGGCGGCGGGCACCGAGACCGACGACCAGCCCGACGAGCAGGCTGCGCGGGTGGTGTCGATGGCCGGTTACCTGTCTCAGCGGGTCAGCGATGGCCGGGGCTACCGTCCGCTCGGTCACGCGCCGCACGGTCGCTGGCCGTGACTGATGACTGCTGAAACATGTTGGCACTTAACCGACTTCGGTAGGTGTAGTCGAAACGCGGACATATCGGCGTAGCAGCTCGGCTGCACCGTGGCGGCGTAGCGTTTCGTTCTATGACAGCAGCACCCGTACTCACCGACCCGGCGGCGCTGACCCCGAGCCAGTGGGCAGCCAAGCTCGCCGCCTACCTCTCGCGTGGCCGTGGCAACGACGACCCCGGCGTGATCGCCTGCCGGGAGGCGCTGGCGTTCTGGCGTATCCGCCGCGTCGTGGACCGCGAGACCGGGCACCTCTCGGCTGCCGGGGTGGACCGGCTAGTAGCGCAACTGCACGGGGCGGTGAGCGCCTGATGGGTGTCACCGGATATTTCGGACAGCGCAAGCGCCGCCGTCAGCCACCGCCCGCGCCAAGACCGGCCTACTCGCAGGCCGAACAGGCCGACCGGCGGCGGCAGTACCTGTCCATCGTCTACGACGGGGGATTCAGCTTGTCGGGCGAACTGCGTTCTGCGGCTGACCCGTTGGCGCAGCGGATCGCCGCCGTCCGCGAGCCTGCCCGCCTGACTCGGGCGGTCGAGAACTACATCGAGGCGCTGCATGAGGGTGTGTCCACCATCGTCGGGTGGCTCGGCGAGGACGACGGGCGCAAGCGCACGCAACACCTGGCCGATCAGCCCGGCAGGCGCAGGGCGGCGATCAGGCTGATCGCCGACCTCGCCCAGCGCCCCGCGCTGCCGGTGCTGGACCCCGACGCCCTGGCCGCTGGTAGCTGGCCTGAGCTGCTGGCCGAGATGGCGCAGCCCTTCGACGCCGGGCTGGCCGATCTGCTGGCACGGTCCTATCCGCCAGACTCGCCGTCACTGGGTGCGCGGTCCTCGCGGTCGGAGCTGCTGGCCGACCTGCTGCGTGTGTCCGTAGACCGGCCCGGCGTGGTGCTCGCCAGGGTGGTCGATAAGGCGCAGCACTGGGCACCCATCGACCGGCCACGCGCAGCGTCGGCAGCGCCGAAGTCCGCCGACGACATCCGAGCCGAATTAGCGCAACTGGGAGTGAGACTGTGACCACTATCGAATCGACCATGCTGCCGGTGTATTTCACTGCGCCGCTCATCAACCCGGCCCCTGGCGGTCTGGTCCCGGCGGTGTCGTGGACCGAGCAGGCCGACGCGCCGCGCTGGCTGGCCGAGGGGGTCGCGTTCCGCTCCTCGGTCACCGGCAATTTCGGCGGCGAGGACTCGACCGGAGTCTGGGGCGCGTCCTGGTGTGCCTCACCTGACGATCTGACAGAGGACGACCTCAAAGACGGCACCCGCCCCGATGATCTGGACCCGTTCGTTCCAGTCACCGTGTGGGGCTATGACGCCTGCGATCTCAGTGCACCGAGTCAGGCCGAGGTCACCGACCGCGCTCAGCAGGTGCTGCGGCTGCGTGAGCCGGTGCTGCTGGCCCGCGAGTTCGTTACCCGCGCCGAGACCGACGCCGGGACGCCGACCGCAGCCGACGATCTGGTGGCGGCGGTGGGGGAGCTGGAATCGGTACTGGCCGATGCCAACGTCGTCGGGGTGATCCACCTCGCGCCCAAGCTGCTGCCCGCGCTGGCCCGCTACAACCTGGCCCAGCGCACGGGTGCGGGCTGGCGCAGCCCCGGCGGGCACGTCCTGGTCGCCGACGGCGGATACACCCCGGTGCTCAGTGACGACACGATGCTGGCGACCTCGGCCCTGTTTGGGTGGCGCACTGCGGTCGAGGTGACGACGACGGTCAAGGCCGAACACAACGTATTCGTTGCGCTGGCAGAGCGTTCGACCGTTATCGGCTACGAGGCCGCGCTGGCGGCGGTGACGATCACCGAGCCGACACCGTGAGCACCGCGACACTGACCGGGGTCGCCGACGCAGCGGCCTATCCGGTGTGCCAGTGCTGGCGCTGCGGTGGCCCCTGCGCCACATTCAAGGGTTCGGTGCACGGGTGGACCTGCACGCCGTGTCTGGACCGCTACCTGGCCTACGCGGCGGCTCGCGCCGATGTACGGGACCGGGCCGAGCGGGCTGCGCGGCAGGCCAAGTTCACTGCGGACAAGCCAGCCCGAACGTGACGGGAGGCAGCGACTTATCCGGCGACGGCAGGTGCGCCGGGGTGGTGGCGGTGCTGGCTGCGGGCCGACCGTCACCGCCCCGGCGGCAACAGCACGAACTGAGAGGAACACCGAAACGATGAGCGCCGCGACGAACCGCCGTCGGCCCCTGACCCTGGCCGACCTGACCGAGCGGGAACACACGGCCCTGCGGCTGTGTGTCCATGAGGCGGCACACAGCGTCGTCGGCGTCGTGATGGGAGGCCGTTTGTCCACCGCTGTGGTCGGCGGTGGCCGAGTGACCGGGGTGCAGGGGGCGACCCTGTTCGCCGACATGAGCACCGGGCGGCACCCGGTCGTGGCGCTGGCCGGACCCTACGGCGAGGCGCGGTGGGCCGCTGACTGCCGCCGCCCTACCGTCTGGGAGGTGGACGCGGTGCTGGCCGGTGGGGGGCGCAAGGACCACGCCGCGATCATCGCCGCCGGGAGCAGTGTGCCTGAGGTGTCGGGGGAGCTGGCGGGCCTGGTCGAGCGGTGCTGGCCGAGCGTCGTCACGGTGGCTCAGCAGCTCTACCGCACGGGCGAGGTATTCCACGCTGACGTGTGCGCGGCGCTGGGCATCCCGGCGACGGGGAACAGCCTCCACCTGAGCTTGATCCGCTCGGGCGCTGCGCCGGGCTCGTTCACGGTGACCCCGGCTGCGACCGGCGACTAACTACGGCAGCGATTACGGCATCGGCGGCGGTTACCAGGTTCTCATGTTCCCAGATTCGGATTACCTGCCACCCGGCGTCCTCCAGGGCAGCGTCAGCTTGGCGGTCGCGCTCTATGGTCCGGCGCAGCTTTGGCGTCCAGTACCACTCGTTCCGCGTTGGCTCACGTCCGTGGACTGGGCAGACGTGCCAGAAACATGAGTCGAGGAACACCGCGACGTGCGCCCGCGTGAACACCACATCTGGGCGCACACGGCCACCGGGCAGGTCTAGGCGGAAGTCCTTGCGGAACCGAAGGCCAGCGCGGTGCAGTATCCGCCGCAGCTCAATTTCGGGCTTAGTGTCGGTGCGCTTGATCGCCCGCATGTTTCGCGCACGACCCTCGGTGGCCGGAACCGGATATTTCCGCTGGCCGTCAGGACGCCGGACTGCGTCTTGCCCGACTTTGTCGCCTGTTCGTGTTTGTATAAGCCTGACTCCTGTAGGGCTTGTATAGGAAAGGTTCACCGTGGCGCGTTTTACGTCAGTGGAAGTATGCGCCGGTGCTGGCGGTCAGGCAGTGGGACTGGACCGGGCGGGGTTCGATCACTGGGCCTGCGTCGAGATCGACAAGGCGGCGTGCGAGACCCTGCGGGCAAACAAGCCGGACTGGCAGGTGATCGAGACGGACCTACGGAGCTGGGAGCCTGACGAGTCGCTCATCGGCGTCGATCTGCTGGCCGGTGGCGTTCCCTGCCCGCCGTTCAGCATCGCGGGGGCACAACTCGGCCGGCCGCTGTATCGCTGCCGCGCTCGCCAGCGCGGATGCCGAGTAACCGGCAGTGACGAGTCAGGCCGACCGCTCCCTGCTTGTTGAAGCTTTCGACAGCGCCATTTACCCGCCAGGCGTCGGGCTGACGCCCGAGACCGCATGGCTGGGTATCTATCAACTGCTGTGGTGGTATGAGCACGGCGTCCTCCATGTGCGCGAGGCGAATGACCTCAAGAAGCCGATCTGGCGTGAACGTGCAGCGGGGCTAGAGACGTACATCGCGGACCAGATCGACGTTGACCCGAGCCTGCTTCGGCACCATGTCGATCTGATGATGCGGTTGCCGCGCTGGGAAGGCATGCAGCGGAATAACCCGGTGGGCAACGGTTTACGCATCTTGTTCAGTGAGCTGTGCCAGCGTTTTGCCAATCCGGCATTCTCGTATCCCGAGGAACAGGACGCGAACAACTGGTTTCCGGGGATCACGATGCCTGGACGGTCGAAGAAACCCAAGGTGGATGTCGCCGCGATCCGCAAAAAGGGTGGCAGGCCAAAGGCCGTGCTGTCCTGCAAGTGGAGCATCAGGCATGACCGCATTTCGGACCCTACGAACGAGTGTGTCCAGTACAAGTCTGCTGCGGTGCAGCAACAGGTGATGGACCTCGACTACTACGTCCTGACCAACGAAATGAGTGTCAGCCGCCTGGACAAGGTCATTAACCAGCCGTGTGTGGACGGACTGATTCACGTCCACCTACCGAGCGTCGGCGTGCTGGAGCCACCGTCGGATCTGATGGCTCACGCCGTCGCCACAGGCAGGCTCGTGGACATGGCCGACTTCATTCGTGACACGGCGAAGTGGCTTTGATACCGCAGCTCGGCCGTGGGGCCAGTGTCCTGAGCTAGTGCGCCAAGAGTGTGCCAAGAGTGTGCCAAGACAGGCAGTAACGGGCTGGATTCAGCGACACAGACTGGACACCTGAAAGCCCCTGAACTGGACATATAGGACGAGAGGGTACGGCAAGCCGCACCGTCCGACTTCCTGGGGGTCAAGTGGTCGCAGGTTCAAATCCTGTCAGCCCGACACAGGAAAGTGGCTCTGAACTGCAGTGATGGTGCGATTGCTCCGCCATCGACGCGTGAGGTGACAGCCACCGCTGGGACCACGCGGGTGCTGGCGAC
>JAHZKD010000081.1 GCA_022600605.1 Actinomycetes bacterium | reverse complement strand
GCGCCGGTATGTCATGACCGCGCCGCACTACTTCACCGTCGAGTACGCCATCAACCCCTGGATGGATACCTCGACACCGGTAGACACCCGGCGCGCCGTTGCTCAATGGGAGGCACTGCGCCAGACCTACGCCAGGCTCGGGCACACAGTCGAGCTGGTCGAGCCGGTGAGCGGCCTGCCAGACATGGTGTACGCGGCCAACGGCGGACTGATCGTCAACGGCAAGGCTGTGGTGGCCCGCTTCGCCCACGCCGAACGTGCCAACGAGTCCATCGCGCATGCCGACTGGATGCACCGAAATGGTTTCCAGGCTGCCGAGACCAGGCACGTCAACGAGGGCCAGGGCGACCTGCTGGTCGTCGGCTCGACCATTCTGGCCGGCTATGGCTTCCGCACCGACCGTCGCGCCCACCGCGAGGTCGCCGAGTACCTCGGGATGCCGGTCGTCGGCCTGAAACTCATCGACCCCCGCTTCTATCACCTCGATACCGCGCTGGCGGTCCTCGACGACGAGACCATTGCCTACTACCCTCCAGCATTCAGTAGGCGTTCCCGCGCGAAGCTGGCCGGTTTGTTCCCCGATGCCATCCAGGTGGCCAGCCCCGACGCCTACGCGCTCGGCCTCAACGTCGTCTCTGACGGCCTCAACGTCGTGCTGCCCGCCGCGGCCACCGGCTTCGTCGGACAACTCCGACGGAACGGTTTCCGGCCGGTTCCGGTAGACCTCTCCGAACTCTTCAAGGGAGGCGGATCCGTCAAATGCTGCACACTGGAGGTACACCCGTGACGATGCTGGACCTCATGGCCGACATCGACGCAGCGATCGAACTCGACCAGCGCCACGTCGCACATAACTACTCGCCGCTGCCCATCGTTGCCGCCAGTGCCGAAGGTGCCTGGATTACCGACATCGAGGGCCGTCGCTACCTCGACTTTCTCGCCGCGTACTCGGCGGTCAACTTCGGCCACCGCAACCCGGAGGTGATGGCGACCGCACACGCGCAGCTGGACCGCGTAACACTGGTAAGCCGCGCATTTCACTCCGACCAGCTCGGTCCGTTCTGCGCCGCCCTGTCCGCGCTATGCGCCAAAGACATGGTGCTGCCGATGAATAGCGGCGCCGAGGCAGTGGAGAGCGGCATCAAGGTCGCTCGCAAGTGGGGACACGACATCAAGGGTATCCCCGCCGGACAGAGCAATATTGTGGTGGCGCGCAACAACTTCCATGGCCGTACCACCACAATCATCAGCTTCTCCGACGACGACACCGCGCGCCGCGGTTTCGGGCCATACACCCCGGGCTTCCGCTCGGTACCTTTCGGCCCCGATGACCCGCATGCCGAGGCGATGGCCGAGGCGATCGATCACAACACTGTTGCCGTCCTGATCGAGCCAATCCAGGGTGAGGCCGGGATCATCGTGCCGCCAGCCGACTATCTTCCCCGGGTGCGCGCTCTGTGTAGCGAGCGCAACGTGTTGATGATCGCCGATGAGATCCAGTCCGGACTTGCTCGCACCGGACGCACCTTTGCGTGCGATCACTGGGGTGTAGTACCCGATGCCTACCTTCTGGGAAAGGCGCTCGGCGGCGGCGTGGTTCCACTGTCAGCGATGGTCGCTGATGAAGACGTCCTCGGTGTGCTACACCCCGGCGAGCACGGTTCGACATTCGGCGGCAACCCGCTGGCGGCCGCCATCGGCACCACCGTGGTGGACATCCTGAATCGTGGCGAGTTCCAGCACCGCTCAACAGAACTCGGTGTTCATCTGCATACGAGGCTACGCGGGCTCATCGGCCACGGCGTGCTCGCAGTGCGCGGGAAGGGGCTGTGGGCGGGCATCGACGTCGACCCCGCGCACGGTACCGGCAAGCAGATCAGCATGCGCCTGGCCGATCAAGGCGTCCTGGTCAAGGACACCCACGGGTCGACGTTGCGGTTCGCACCGCCGTTGGTCGTCACCGCAGCCGAGATCGACTGGGCTGTTGATCGGCTTGTTGACGTGCTGAGCGGAACGGGTCAACGCTAGTTCTGCACCCGGCGCCAACAATCCGCAAACTTGCCATCCAGCTGGCCAACTGGCCGACTGGCCGACTGGGGCAGCTGGCCGACTGGCCGACTGGCCGACTGGCCGACTGGGGCAGCTGATCAGTACTTGGCAGTCCCGCGATCGACGGCGATCTGAGAACCGGATATGGTTCCCGACCCATCACCGGCCAGCCAGGCCACCACGTCGGCAACTTCTTCGGGCGACATGAATTCCTTCAAGCCCTTCTTGCCTTGGTGATCGACGGGGCGGTAGGGCATCGGCGAGAAGCTGTGCAGGAACGCCGGATATTTTCCGAAGATCTCCATCATGGCTTCGGGCTCGACCATCGGGGTGTCGACTGAGTATGGGTGGATCGAGTTGACGCGAATCCCGAACTCCCCCACTTCGATCGCCAACGAATTGGTGATCGCCACGAGGCCGTGCTTGGAGGCCGCGTAGTGGGCGTTGCCGGGGGTGGCCTTCGTGCCCGCCGATGAACTCACGATGATGATCGACCCTCCGTTGCCCGCCTCGATCATCGCGGGCACGGCGGCACGGATCGTACGCCACGTGCCATTGAGGTTGACGTCGATGACGCTGTCCCACTGCTCCTCGGACATCTCGAATATCCGGCCCCAGCTGAGGATGCCCGCGTTGGCGACGACGATGTCGAGGCGGCCGAATTGTTCGATGCCCTCTGCTATCACCTGCTGCTGGGCGGGCAGTTCACGGATGTCGACCTCGCGCGCGATGATCTTGCGCCCGGTCGCTTCGACCAGCCGCACTGTTTCAGCCAGATCCTCCGGTGTCGGCATCGGATAGGTGACGTCGGGCGCCACCGGCCCGCACACGTCGATCGCGATGATGTCGGCGCCCTCGTTGGCCAGCCGCACGGCGTGTGCGCGACCCTGGCCGCGCGCCGCTCCGGTGATGTAGGCGACGCGACCTTGCAGGCCTGCAACAGCTGCCACGACCGCTCCCTTCCCTTCTGCGTGACCGCGCGGGTGCCTGCGCACAAACACGGGACCCCAGCGGTGCAACTTCGCGCTCTCGCGAGGGCGGGCTAAGGCAGCATCAGGTTAGCAGCAGAACTAGAACACGTTCTAGAGCGCCGCTGGACGGCCGACCCCTCGACGGCCGTCACTGCATATTTCGCCACGTTCGAGATAGGCGTTACCGCACGCTCGCCAGGAAACGAAGGTGGGCGCCCACCCTTGGCGGGTGAGCGCCCACTTTCTTGGCTGGAACCTACTTCTTGGCTGGAACCTTCTTGGCTGGAACCTAGATCACTTGAGGATCTTGGTGACCCGGCCCGCGCCGACAGTACGACCGCCCTCGCGAATCGCGAAGCGCAGGCCTTCGTCCATGGCGACCGGCTGGATCAGCTTGACAGAAATGTCGGTGTTGTCACCCGGCATAACCATCTCGGTGCCCTCCGGCAGCGTCACCACACCGGTCACGTCGGTGGTGCGGAAGTAGAACTGCGGACGGTAATTGTTGAAGAACGGCGTGTGCCGGCCACCCTCATCCTTGGCCAAGATGTAGACCTGGCCCTCGAAATCGGTGTGCGGGGTGGTGGTGCCCGGCTTGATCACAACCTGGCCGCGCTCCACGTCCTCGCGCTTGATGCCGCGCAGCAGCAGGCCGACGTTGTCGCCAGCCTGGCCCTGGTCGAGCAGCTTGCGGAACATCTCGACACCAGTCACCGTGGTCTTGGTGCTGGTCGGCTTGATGCCAACGATCTCGACTTCCTCGTTCACATTGACCACACCGCGCTCGACACGCCCGGTGACCACGGTGCCGCGGCCGGTGATCGTGAAGACGTCCTCGACGGGCATCAGGAACGCACGTTCGGTGTCGCGGACCGGATCCGGGATCGAGTCGTCGACGGCCTCCATGAGCTCCTCGACGGACTTGACCCACTTCTCGTCGCCCTCGAGCGCCTTGAGCGCCGACACCTTGATGACCGGGGCTTCCTCATCGAAATCCTGGGCGGCCAGCAGTTCGCGGACCTCCAGCTCGACGAGCTCAATGAGCTCCTCGTCGTCGACCATGTCGGCCTTGTTCAGCGCGACCAGGATGTAGGGCACGCCGACCTGACGGGCCAACAGCACGTGCTCGCGCGTCTGCGGCATCGGGCCGTCGGTGGCCGCCACCACCAGGATCGCGCCGTCCATCTGGGCGGCACCGGTGATCATGTTCTTGATGTAGTCAGCGTGACCGGGGG
>JAHZKD010000080.1 GCA_022600605.1 Actinomycetes bacterium | reverse complement strand
TACTGGTCGCGGTTCGCCCAGCAGGGTTGGTACTTCGCCGGTGACGGCGCCCGCTACGGCAGTGACGGTGAGATCTGGGTTCTCGGTCGCGTCGACGACGTGATGAACGTCTCCGGCCACCGGATCTCGACGGCCGAGGTGGAGTCCGCGTTGGTCGGGCACGCTGGTGTCGCCGAGGCAGCCGTCGTCGGCGCCAGCGACGAGCACACCGGCCAAGCCATCTGTGCCTTCGTCATCCTCAAAGCGCACGCCGCCCCGATATCGCACGAGACGATGGTCAACGAATTGCGCGCCGAAGTGTCCCGGGAGATCTCACCGATCGCCAAGCCGCGCGAGATTCACGTGGTGCCCGAGCTGCCGAAGACCCGGAGCGGCAAGATCATGCGCCGGCTGCTGCTCGACGTGGCCGAAGGCCGTGAGCTCGGAGACACCTCGACACTGCTGGATCCCGGCGTGTTCGAGGCGATCCGCGCCAGTAAGTAGCAGCCGGCGGGTTGGTCAAGCCACAGACGAGCGGACCCGCGAGGACGCTCAGCTGCTCCCCACCGGGACAAAGCCGCTGCCTGGCCGGCCCTTGGCGACGATATCGGCAAGCTGGGTGTTGAACGACATGGTCACCGCCGGCGTATGCAACGGGATGAACTTGAGCACGCAGGTCGGCAGCGCCTCAGAGAACGCTCCGTGGATCATGCCGACCAGTAGGTTGTTCACCGTGACCGGCGCTCCCGAGTCGCCCGGCCCCCCGCACACCTGATTGACGATCGTGCCGGGCTCATTGCCGGGACCCCAGGTGACGCCGCACGAATAGCCGGTGCTACGTCCGAGCTTGCAGGCAACATCACCGAAGGTCGGGTCCGGGCCGAGCCCGTCGATACGGAAGCCCTCGACGATGTTGACCGGCGTAACCTTCTGTGGATCGAATTGGATCACCGCGTAGTCCAGGTTGTCGTTACCGGCGACCATCGTGCCGACGATGCCCTTGTCCCGTGCGCCCTCGGCGGCCACCACAGCCCCCGGTCCGCCGCAGTGCGCAGAGGTGAACCCGACCAGGTTGCCGCGGTTGTCGGTGCCGATAGTGGTCAGTGTGCACAGACCCTCACCGTCGACGACGATGCCCGAGCCGCCCCCCAGCCTCACGGTGGCGTCCGCCTGGGCGGTAGCCACGATCCCGGACACAAGCGCTACGGCCAGCGTCATGGCAACAGCGCCTATGAGCACCCTCAGACGGCTGGGCCGGTCGCTGGTCCCCAATAGTTCATCCCCAATCAACATTCCCGACTCGCCTTACTCAGGAACTCGCGCAGTCTATCCTCGGGCGGGATCAGTCAAGCGCGACGCCACGTGGCAACATTGACCCGATTATGAACCGTGACCTGACAGCAGATGCGGGAAGGAAGCTTCCGTGAGCGAGCGCAGAAACGGCGTGCCGACCACCGTGACCTCGATACCTTTGGTGGACCCCCATGCGGCCAAGCCGGACCCGTCGATCGGTGATTTGGTCAAGGATGCCACCTCGCAGCTATCGACGCTGGTGCGCGCAGAGATAGCACTGGCCAAGGCTGAGATCACCCGCGACGTCAAGAAGGGCCTGACCGGCAGCGCCTTCTTCATCCTGGCGATCGTGGTGTTGTTCTACTCGACGTTCTTCTTTTTCTTCTTCCTGGCCGAGCTTCTGGACAGCTGGCTCTGGCGGTGGGCGGCGTTCCTCATCGTGTTCGGGATCATGGTGGCGGTCACCGTGGTCCTGGCACTCTTCGGCTATCTCAAAGTGCGCCGCATCCGGGGCCCGCAGCAGACCATCGAGTCGGTCAAGGAGATCCCCGAGGCCCTGGCCCCCGGGCCGGACAAAGCCGCCAGGGCAATCACGTCCGCGGACGATAGGCGAGCCTCAACCGCCGACCCGTCAGGCTGGTAATGGACCGGCCCGATCCGTCGGTTGTACGTATCGGCGGACCGTGGCGCCACTTGGACGTGCACGCCAATGGGATTCGGCTTCACGTCGTCGAGGCCGAGCGACGTGCCGATGCCGAAGCTGAAGCTGAAGCCGAAGCAAAGGCGCTGACGGATCGGCCGCTGGTCATCCTGCTGCACGGGTTCGGATCGTTCTGGTGGTCCTGGCGACACCAGCTGACCGGCCTCACCGGCGCCCGGGTGGTGGCGGTCGACCTCCGCGGCTACGGAGGCAGCGATAAACCTCCGCGCGGCTACGACGGGTGGACGCTGGCCGGGGACACCGCGGGGCTGGTGCGAGCGCTGGGACACCGGTCGGCCACGCTGGTGGGTCACGCGGACGGCGGGCTGGTCTGCTGGGCCACCGCAGTCCTGCATCCCAGAGCGGTGCACGCAATCGCGGTGGTGAGCTCCCCCCACCCCGCTGCGCTGCGGACTTCGGCGTTGAGGCGTCGCGATCAGCGCAGAGCGCTGTTGCCCTCAATGTTGCGCTATCAGGTGCCCCGCTGGCCCGAGCACGCGTTGACCCGGCACGGCGGCGCCGAACTGGAGCGACTCGTGCGGCACCGATCCAGCGCCGCATGGCAGGCCAGCGAAGATTTCTCGGAAACCATTGAGCATCTGCGGCGCGCCATCCAGATTCCGTCGGCCGCACACTCGGCGTTGGAGTATCAACGCTGGGCGGTTCGCAGCCAGCTGCGCAGCGAGGGGCGCCGCTTTATGCGGTCGATGAAGCGCCCGCTGTCAGTTCCGGTGCTACATCTGCGCGGAGACGCCGACCCCTACGTGCTGGCCGATCCGGTGTATCGAACACAGCGCTACGCCCCGCACGGACGGTATGTCTCGATCGACGGCGCGGGTCACTTCGGGCACGAGGAAGCGCCGGAGACGGTCAACGACCAACTGTCACGCTTCCTGACCCAGCTGTACGGCTAGGGCACACGTAACTGAGGCGCACGTAAGACTGAGGCGCACGTAAGTGCTCCCCGAGCCACACCTATGTAGCCCATAAGTTTTGGCCACCGCGGGGCGACGCGCAGCAGCTATCACGCACTCGTGGCGAATCTCACTGCGCCAACATTCCTGGAGCACGCCCTCGGCGCGTAAGCCGCTTCGGGCGAGCCGTAACTTTTTGTCCAACTTCGGGATTGGGCATTGAGGCCTCGCTGGAATCCACCACCGCTGTGGGTGAACGAACGTACTTCTGCATCAAAGCACCAGAAAGTGACAGCTGGAAGTCGTTAGTGTTGAACCATCACCCCACTGCATTGAGGACTGCCATGTCTAGTGATACCGACGATCAGCGGCTAGCCCAACGCGCGGCCGAATTGTCCATCGCCGACCCACAGTTCGCTGCTACCCGCCCCAATGCCGCTGTTGCCGCAGCGATCGAGCAAGCTAGGCCATTTCTGCCGGCGGTGATCGAGGCGGCGATGGTGGGCTATGCGGATCGACCCGCAATGGGGCACCGTGTCGTCCGGTTCGTCGCCGACCCGCAGAGCGGACGTACTTCGCTGGAGCTGCTCCCGAGGTTCGAGACCGTCACCTACCGCGAATTGTGGGACCGCACCAACGCCCTGGCCAGTGCGTTGACCCACGGCGAAAGCTCGGTGTCCGCCGGTGACTGCGTCGCCGTACTCGGCTTCACGAGCGTCGATTACGCCACAGTCGATTTGGCTCTGGCACGCATCGGAGCAGTGTCAGTCCCCCTGCAATCCGGCGCGGCGATCACCCAGCTGCGGCCTATCGTCGTGGAGACCGAGGCGGCGGTGATCGCAGCGAGTGCCGAATACCTGCCGGAAGCGATGGAACTGATTCTCGACGGTCATACGCCCACGCGTCTCGTCGTATTCGACTATCACCACGAGGTAGACGATCATCGCGAGGCACTCGAAAACTCCCGCGCGCGGCTCGCCGATACCGCGGTTGAGGTCGAGACGCTGGGCGACCTGCTGGAACGCGGACGAACGTTACCGATCGCGCCGGCCAGTGTGCCCGGCGAGGAGGATCCGCTGTCGTTGCTGGTCTACACCTCGGGCAGCACCGGCGCTCCCAAAGGGGCGATGTATCTGCAGAGCGCCGCCGCCGGCATGTGGTCGAGTGGGAACTGGTTCGGGGCGAGCCCCGCGTCGATCACGGCCAACTTCATGCCGATGAGCCACATCATGGGCCGCACGATCCTCTACGGCACGCTGGGTAATGGCGGCACAGCCTATGTCTCGGCCAAGAGTGACCTTTCGACCTTCCTCGAAGACCTCGCGTTGGTGCGCCCCACCGAGTTGGTATTCGTACCCAGAGTTTGGGAGATGCTGTTCAGCGAGTTCCAGCGGGAAGTCAACAGCAGGCTGGCCGACGACGACAACGGCGACGGGCGCGGGGCCATCGAATCACAGGTACTCGAAGAGCAACGCCAACACCTCCTGGGCGGGAGGTACCTGAGCGCAATGACTGGCTCCGCGCCCATCTCCGCGGAGTTGAAGACCTGGGTCGAGTCCCTCCTCGATCTGAACCTGGTGGACGGGTACGGCTCCACCGAGGCAGGGATGCTCTGGTTCGACGGCGAACTACAGCGCCAATCGGTGATCGATTACAAGCTGGCAGACGTGCCGGACCTGGGGTACTTCCACACCGACCGGCCCCATCCCCGCGGTGAGCTACTGGTCAAAACGGCACACATGTTCCCCGGCTACTACAAGCGCCCAGAGATCACCGCCGAAGTGTTCGACGCGGACGGCTACTACCGGACCGGTGACGTTGTGGCCCAGGTGGGTCCCGATCAGCTGGCATATGTCGACCGACGCAACAATGTGCTCAAGCTTGCCCAGGGCGAGTTCGTCACAGTCGCGAAGTTGGAGGCGGTGTTCGACGACATCGCACTGGTCGAGCAGATATACATCTACGGCAACAGTGCGCGGCCCTACCTGCTGGCGGTGGTGGTACCCACCGAAGAGGCATTGCAAGCCCACGACCTCACAGAGCTGAAACCGTTGATCGCCGATGCATTTCAGAACGCAGCGAAAAACGCCGACCTACAGTCCTACGAAGTGCCGCGCGACTTCATCATCGAGACCACACCGTTCACCGTGGACAACGGTCTGCTCACCGGAATCCGCAAGTTAGCGCGGGCGAAACTGAAGCAGCACTACAGCGAACGACTCGAACAGCTCTACACCGACCTGGACGAAGGCCAGGCAAACGAACTCGACGATCTGCGCCGCAACGGTGCCGAGGGGCCGGTCCTTACCACAGTCCGCCGAGCGGTGTCTGCGCTGCTAGGCGGCTCGACCATCGACCCGGCACCCGACGCCCATTTCACCGACCTGGGCGGAGACTCGTTGTCGGCGTTGACATTCGCCAATCTGCTCAACGACATCTTCGACGTCGACGTTCCGGTGGGCGTCATCGTCAGCCCAACCTCGGACCTGCAATCCCTGAGCGCCTACATCGAAGCCGAACGGGCGCCCGGGGCTAAACGCCCGACATTTGCCAGCATCCATGGCCGCGACGCGGTACAGGTGCACGCCCGTGACCTCACCCTGGACAAGTTCCTTGATGTCGAAACCCTGTTGGCTGCGAAGTCCTTGCCCGGCCCGAGCGCAGAGGTGCGCACAGTCCTGCTGACCGGGGCGACGGGCTTCCTCGGCCGCTATTTGGCCCTGCAATGGCTGGAACGCATGGACCGGGTCGGTGGCACGCTGATTTGCCTGGTGCGCGGCAAATCCGACGACGATGCGCGCAAACGTCTCGACGCGACCTTCGACAGCGGCGACCCGCAGCTGCTGAGCCACTACCGAGGCCTGGCCGCTGATCATCTGGAGGTCATCGCTGGCGACAAAGCAGAAGAGAATCTTGGCCTGGACCAGCGGACGTGGCAGCGGTTGGCCGACACCGTTGATCTGATCGTTGATCCTGCCGCGCTGGTCAATCATGTGCTGCCGTACAGCCAGCTGTTCGGCCCCAACGTGCTGGGCACCGCGGAACTGATCCGGATCGCGCTCACCACGAAAATCAAGCCCATCACCTACCTGTCCACCATCGCCGTCGGCGAACAGGTCTCACCCGGTACGTTCACCGAGGACGCCGACATCCGGGAGATAAGCCCCACGCGCGCATGCGACGACAGCTACGCGAACGGCTACGGAAACAGCAAGTGGGCGGGCGAAGTGCTGCTGGCCGATGCCAACGATCTGTGCGGCTTGCCGGCCGCGGTTTTCCGTTGTGACATGATCCTGGCCGACACCACGTATCAGGGACAGCTCAACATCCCGGACATGTTTACCCGGATGATGTTCAGCTTGGTGGCCACCGGGATCGCACCCGGGTCGTTCTACTGCCTCGATGCTGACGGCAACCGGCAGCGCGCGCATTACGACGGGCTGCCCGTCGAGTTCATCGCCGAGGCGGTCTCCACTCTGGGCGCGCAGATCGTCGACGGATTCGCCACCTATCACGTGATGAATCCTCATGACGACGGTATCGGATTCGACGAATTCGTCGACTGGCTGATCGACGCCGGAAATGCCGTCGTGCGCATCTCCGACTACCACCATTGGGTGCAGCGATTCGAGACGGCGCTGCGTGCGCTGCCAGAGAGGCAACGCCAGGCGTCGCTCTTGCCGTTGCTGCACAACTACCAAGAACCAGCCGCGCCGATCCGAGGTTCGGTCTTCGCGGCCGACCGGTTCCGTTCGGCCGTGCAGGACGCCAAAATCGGTGCAGACAAAGATATTCCGCATGTCACGGCTGCAGTGATCGCCAAGTACACCACCGACCTACGCCTACTCGGACTGCTCTAGAGCGACCAGCGGCGGCAGAGCGCGCCCAGATCTAAGACAAGCGCAAACTACACAACATGAGTACCCGGCGGGCATCTCAGTTGGCTGGCTAGCTGACGCACTTGCCTGTGGGCACCGGCTCGACGCTACCCACCTTGGCCATCTGCTTGGCTACCTCGTCTGCGGTGAGCACAAAGCCGGTGTCGACATCGTCGACTGCTGCGCCGAACACCACGCCAAGCACCTTGCCTGCGCGGTTGATCATGGGGCCACCCGAATTTCCCTGCTTCACAGTGCCTCTGATGGTGTAGACCTCACGATTAACGGTCGTGCCGCGATAGATGTCGGGGCCATTGAGCTTGATGACCTCTCGGACACGCGCAGGCGTGGCAGTGAAGTCTCCGCCGCCGGGATAGCCCATGACGATCCCGTCTGTTCCCGAAGGAGCTTCGTCGGCGGCGAACTGCAGGGGGGCGGATGGCAAATCGGGCACATCGAGGATCGAGATGTCGGCGTCGGGGTCGTAGGAGACCACGTGCGCGTCGTGGGTCTGGCCGTCCACGTCGACGGTGACGCTCTCCGAACCGGCGACAACGTGGGCGTTAGACATCACCCGGTTCGGCGCGACCACAAATCCGCTGCCTTCGAGCACCTTCTGGCAACTCGTTGCGACCCCGCGCACCCTGACCACGCTCGGGCGAGTCAGGGCCACCACCGCAGAGGCTGCCAACGTCGGATCGGGGGCGTCAACCGCCGCAAGGGTTGTCGGTCCGAACGGCTTGAGTACGTCGTGCAGTCCGGCGTTGTCCCACAGCGCAGAAAGCCGGTTAGGCACTGATCGCAGCCAGCTCGGCGCCACCGCGTCAACCTCAGCGATCACTTGCGAGCCGCGAACGGCCGCGACGAGATTGGGCTGCGGGGAGGATGTCAACGCGGTACCCAGTAGCCAGGAAGCGGTCAGGACGAGGACCAGCTGAAGCGCGACGCCGACCACCGAGTCGAAGATGCGCAGCGTGGGATTGCGGATCGCACCGCGCACCGCCCTGCCAAGAACGACGCCGGCGATCTCACCGACGACCACCAGCGTCAGAATCAGGAACAACGTCACGAAGAGCTGGGTGCGCGGTCCATTGATGTGACTGACGATGTGCGGGGCGAGTAGAACCCCCGCCACCGCACCGAGAACTACCCCGACAAGAGCCAGCAGAGAACCCGGCGCCCCTGATCGCCAGCCCGAGATGGCAGCGATGAGCGCAACGGCGAGGATGGTTAGGTCGAGCCAGTTTGACGATGTCATTGTTGGCCATCACCGTAACTGCCGGGGCCCCGCAGGAGCGCCATTGCGTCGTCGAGTTCGCGCACATTCTCGGTGTCCCACGGTTCTGCCCAGCCTGCGGCGTCGAGCAGCGCCGAGATAATCTGTCCGGTGAACCCCCACACGAGCATCTCGTTGAGCAGGAACGCCGGCCCGGCGAAGCGCCGTGAGCTCTGGCGACGGTACACCGTGATTCGATTCTCCGGATTGACGAATGCCCGGACCGGAACCCGCGCGACCAGCGCAGTCTCAGACGAGTCGACGACTGCGATCGGTCCGGGGTCCGATGAGTACGCCAGTACCGGCACGACGTGGAAACCCGACGGCGGGATGAACATCCGCTCGAGGGCATTCAGCGGGTGCAGCCGGCTCACATCGATCCCAGTCTCCTCGGTTGCCTCCCGAAGCGCGGTGTGCACCGGTCCGTCGTCGCCAGAATCTGTGGCGCCTCCCGGAAAGGCGGCCTGCCCAGCATGGTGTCGCAGCGTCGACGAGCGCACGGTGACGAGAAGATCCGCGTCCTCTGGCAGCACGCCGGGCGATCCGTTCTGCGGCCCGGAGAACAGCACTAGCACCGCGGCGTCGCGGCGGGTACCCGTCAATGCTGCGGCGGCGTTGGCTGCGGTCAGAGCAGCGAGCACCTCTGTTGGTACTTGGCGGCGGTAGGCGCTTTTGACGGCACCCGGACGATCGATGAGTGGTGTCAGCCAGGGCGGCGCGGCCGCGGGAGTCAGACCGCCGACGTTGTTCGCCCAGCTCGACATGCCCATGCCGGCCAATTTCAGCCCACTCCCAACTTCGGGTTGACCGCCTCGGCGATTTCGTCGGCGGTGACGAAAGGCCGAGGCAGAACCTCGGCAACGCTACCGTCCGCGCGCAGAACCACCGTTGCCGGCATGACGTTGGGAACCTGCAATGCTGCAGCGATGGATCTGCGGCCATCCTGCAGCGTTGGTAGCCGTACTCCCAGTTCCGCGAGGCGCAGCAATGCTGCGGCCTCGTTCTCATCCTCATGCACCGTCACCACCGTCACCGCCGGTCCGACGCGCCTCTGATACTCCGCCATCGCGGGTAGTTCGTCAGCGCATGGGCCGCACCAGTACGCCCACAGATTCAGGACGGTGGGGCGAGCAGCGAGTGCTTCGGCGACGTCGACCTCAGATCCGTCGCCCGCGCACTCGAGCACAATCCCGCGCAAGAGTTCGGGGCCGGGCCCGGAGCCGGAACTTGGCCCCGGGCAGGGTTCGAGGTCGGCTTGGGCGCGCGGACCCGCGAGCGCCTCGACGGTGTCGGCAGCGCGGCGGTCACGAGCAGAAACGGTGTCCGGCGCTGAGGATGACCGGGGCTTGTCGGCGCCGAGTTCTGACCACAAAGCGCCGCCCAGCGCGACGACAATCACCGCCGCCGCGACGCTCCAGCGCGCTGAGGCCCTCACTGGTCTAGAGCCCGGCCAACGCGAGTAGGTGCTCAGCTTCGGGGCCTTTGACCAATGGCGCGGCAATCAGCGGGTCGGTAGGCCCCGCGCCGAAGGACGGACAGTCCTTGGCTAGCACGCACACACCGCATGCGGGCTTGCGCGCGTGGCACACGCGACGGCCATGGAAGATCACCCGGTGGCTGAGCGGGGTCCATTCGCTACGTTCGATGAGTTCTCCGACGGCATGTTCAACCTTGACCGGATCCTCCAAGGAGGTCCAGCGCCAGCGCCGAACCAGCCTGCCAAAATGGGTGTCGACGGTGATGCCTGGCACATCGAATGCGTTGCCGAGGACAACATTGGCGGTCTTTCGGCCCACGCCGGGCAAAGTGACGAGTTCCTCGAGCGTCGCGGGCACCTGGCCGTCGAACCGCTCCACCAGCTCCTGACCCAGCCCAATGAGCGAGTTGGCCTTGTTGCGGAAGAATCCGGTCGGCCGGATGAGCTCCTCAAGCTCGGTGCGGTCGGCCTGCGCGTAGTCAAGGGCGGTACGGAATTTCGCGAACAGCCGCGGAGTGGTGAGGTTGACTCGTTTGTCGGTGCTCTGCGCCGACAGGATCGTGGCGACCGTGAGTTCGAGCGGAGTCGTGAAGTCCAGCTCGCAGTACACATGTGGAAATGCTTCCGCCAGAATGCGGTTCATCCGGCGGGCGCGCCGGACCAGGGCTAGGTGGGACTCCTCGTCCCAGTTGCGGCCCGGGGCGCTTCGCGGCCGCTTGGGGCCAGCTGATCCGCGTGCCGAAGCATCACCCGCACTCACCAGACCAGCCTACTGAAGACGGTTCGTCGCGCCCGGGGTCGGATCGGGTCTGGATCGAAGGCAATTCGTGATCGTCCCGAGACCGAAGCACTGTTTACTTCAGCTTCGTGTCTTGGCTGCTGGTTGGGTTGATCCCCGGGATGCTGATGCTGGCAGCCATAGCCCTGGATCGTGTCGAGTCGGGCATCAGCCGCGAGGCGGCCTTGACAGCGGGCAAGCTCGCTGATTTGGTCCCTGCGTCGGATTTGGCCACCGACCAGTCCTTACATCACCACAGCAATCCTGAATTTCAGCCGACCCCACATGCGAATCCTGTGTAGCGTGAACTGGTCACCAAAAGGCGTACAACGAGTCTGATCTCGCGATCCAACTTGAGGCCGTCTTGCGTGTCGCGTATCTGATCAAACAGCAACTTTAAGAGGGGCAACGTGGACGAGATCCTGGCCAGGGCCGGAATCTTCCAGGGGGTCGAACCCAGCGCCGTTTCCGCGCTGACCAAGCAGTTGCAGCCTGTCGACTTTCCACGCGGACACACGGTGTTCGCGGAGGGCGAGCCAGGCGACCGGCTGTACATCATCATCTCGGGGAAGGTGAAGATCGGCAGGCGCTCGCCGGACGGCCGCGAGAACCTGCTGACGATCATGGGCCCATCCGACATGTTCGGAGAGTTGTCGATCTTCGATCCGGGGCCCCGCACGTCGAGCGCCACGACCATCACCGAAGTGCGCACGGTATCAATGGACCGCGAGGCGCTACGTGCCTGGATTGCCGACCGCCCCGAAATCGCAGAGCAACTGCTACGTGTGCTGGCCCGGCGGTTGCGCCGCACCAACAACAACCTCGCCGATCTCATCTTCACCGACGTGCCCGGCCGGGTAGCCAAGCAGCTGCTACAGCTCGCGCAGCGGTTCGGCACACAGGAGGGCGGGGCTCTCCGGGTGACTCACGACCTCACGCAGGAAGAAATCGCGCAGCTGGTCGGAGCGTCACGGGAGACTGTCAACAAGGCGCTGGCCGACTTCGCCCATCGCGGGTGGATCCGGCTCGAAGGCAAGAGCGTGTTGATCTCGGACTCCGAGCGACTGGCCCGCCGAGCGAGGTAACGAGCGAGCATCCAGCCCCGAGCGAGGTAACGAGCGAGCATCCGGCTCCGCGCCGATGACACTTCTACTGGGGTAGGTCAGCGGCGCAAATAGTCCAGCTGGGCCTGCACCGACCATTCGGCCACATCCCAGAGTTTCTCGTCGACATCGGTGTAGACGTGCTCGACCACTTCGCGACAGCTGGCGCCTTCACCGAGTTCACTCAGCGCCGCCCGGACCTGAGAGAGTCGCTCGTGTCGGTGTGCGAGATAGGTCTCGCTGACGGCAACGATGTCATCGAGCTCAGCGCCGTGACCAGGCAGCACGGTGCGATGTCCCAACCCGCGCAGGCGGTGCAGCGTATCGAGGTAGTCGCCCAAGTCGCCGTCCTCGCGGTCGATCACGGTAGTTCCGCGCCCCAGAATGGTGTCCGCGGTCAACACGGCACTCTCACCGTCACTGCCCTTTCCGCCGACGTCCCCCAGGAGAAACGAAACCGAGTCAGCGGTATGGCCCGGTGTGGCCATGACCGTAATGCGCAGGCCGGCGGCGTCGATCACCTCGCCGTCGGTCAGCGGTCCACCCATGCCGCGCAGGAATCCACTGCCCACCGAGCGCACAACGGCTCCGGTGAGCTCCACGATCCGGTCGATCCCGCCGGTGTGGTCGGAGTGCCGGTGGCTGATGAGCACCAGCGGGATCGGCCCGAGCGCGGCCAGCCGCTCAAGGTGCCCGCCCTCGTTTACGGATCCGGGGTCGTCATCGGGTCCGGGGTCCACGACCACCATCTCGTTGCTTCCTGGGCCCTGCAGCACCCAGGTATTGGTGCCGTCGAGAGTCATCAGCCCCGGATTGTCACAGAGCAGCACGGAAGCGGTCTCGGTGACCGGTCGCAGCAATCCGTAGGCGGGATGCTCCAGTGCACTCACGCGTCAGGCGACCTCTGCCCTGACCTCCAGGATGACTTCCACTTCCACCGGCGCGTCCAGTGGCAGCTCGGACACCCCAACCGCTGAGCGGGCATGCGACCCGGCCTCCCCGAACACCTCGCCGAACAGCTCGGAGGCGCCGTTGATCACACCGGGTTGACCGTTGAAACCCGGCGCGGAGGCCACGAACCCGACGACCTTGACCACGCGCACCACCGAGTCGATACCGACCAAGGAGTCGACGGCGGCCAATGCGTTCAACGCGCACTGCCGGGCCAGGATCCTCGCCTCGTCCGCAGAGACCTCTGCCCCCACCTTGCCCGTCATCGGTAACTCGCCACCCGTCATCGGCAACTGCCCTGCGGTGTATACGACGTTTCCAGTACGCACCGCCGGCACATAGGCCGCGAGCGGAATGACAACCTCGGGAAGCTCGATGCCTTGCTGCGCCAGCCGGGCCGACGGTGTCTGATGTAACCCGTCAGACTGCTCCGCCCTGCTCATTTCGGTCGTTTGAGGTAAGCGACGTGCTGCTCGCCGGTCGGACCGGGCAGGACCGCGACCAGCTCCCAACCGTCCTCGCCCCACTGGTCGAGGATCTGTTTGGTGGCGTGCGTCAGCAGTGGGACGGTCGCGTACTCCCAGGGGGTTGGTTCGCTCATACGGCTGAGCTTATCCGCCGGCAGGCCTGCTATGGCTAGCATGCACTGGTGGCTACCACACAGAGCAGTTCGGGGCCGGCCGGCTGGCCGTCACGTCTGACCGAGGCTCGCCTGCATTTCGTCACCGGCAAAGGCGGCACCGGTAAGTCGACGATCGCCGCGGCGCTGGCCTTGGCGTTGGCCGCCGGTGGCCGCAAGGTGCTGCTGGTCGAAGTCGAAGGGCGCCAAGGTATCGCGCAGCTCTTTGATGTGCCGCCGCTGCCTCACGAGGAGGTCAAGATCGCCACCGCTGAGGGCGGTGGCGTGGTCAACGCGCTAGCGATCGACACCGAAACGGCATTTCTCGAGTACCTCGACATGTTCTACAACCTGGGGTTGGCCGGGCGGGCAATGCGCCGCATCGGCGCCGTGGAGTTCGCAACGACGATCGCGCCCGGCCTCCGCGACGTGCTGCTCACCGGCAAGATCAAGGAGATCGTGGTCCGCTCTGACGAGGGGGGCGCAGCGGAGGGCAAGGGTAAGCAGATCGCCTATGACGCGGTCGTGGTCGATGCACCGCCCACGGGGCGCATCGCCCGCTTCCTCGATGTCACCAAGGCGGTCTCCGACCTCGCACGGGGCGGACCTGTGCATTCTCAGGCCGAGGGAGTGGTCAGGCTTCTGCATTCCGACCTGACGGCAATCCATCTGGTCACGCTGCTGGAGGCGCTGCCGATCCAAGAGACGATCGAGGCGATCAACGAGCTTCGGCAGCTGGAGCTGCCGATCGGCAGCGTGATCGTCAACCGGAACATCCCGGCCTACCTGGAACCCGGCGACCTGGCGAAGGCGACAGAGGGCAGACTTGACGCCGCGGCTGTGCGAACCGGTTTGGCGAGCGCAGGCATCACGCTGGCCGAGGCGGATTTCGCCGGCTTGCTCACCGAGACCATCCAGCACGCGACGCGCATCGCGGCGCGGACCGAGAGCGCCGAACAGCTCGTCGACATTGACGTCGCCCGCCTGGAACTACCCGCGCTGCGTGATGGGGTCGACCTGGGAAGCTTGTACGAACTGGCCCAAGCACTCGCCCAACAGGGCGTCCGGTGAGCGGAGGAAACCCATGAGCACCACCCCTCCGGCCCTGGACCTGGCCTCGATCCTGCGCGACCGGTCGAACCGAGTGATCGTCTGCTGCGGCGCGGGCGGCGTCGGCAAAACCACAACCGCCGCGGCGATGGCACTACGCGCGGCGGAGTACGGCCGCACGGTCGTCGTGCTCACCATCGACCCGGCTAAACGTCTCGCCCAGGCGCTGGGAATCCAAGACCTGGGCAACAACCCTCAGCGGGTTCCGCTGGCGCCAGAAGTGAGCGGCGAACTCCACGCAATGATGCTTGACATGCGGCGCACCTTCGACGAGATGGTGGTTCAGTACTCGGGGGACGGTACCGCGGACGCCATTTTGGACAACCAGTTCTATCAGACGGTCGCCACGTCACTTGCCGGTACGCAGGAGTACATGGCGATGGAGAAGCTGGGGCAACTCCTGGCAGAAGACAAATGGGATCTGGTCGTGGTGGACACCCCGCCGTCACGCAACGCGCTGGACTTCCTCGACGCGCCGAAGCGGCTCGGCAGTTTCATGGACAGCAGATTGTGGCGGATGCTGCTGGCCCCCGGACGCGGCGTCGGCCGCCTGCTGACCGGCGCCGTCGGCCTGGCAATGAAGGCCATGTCAACGATCCTCGGATCGCAAATGTTGTCCGACGCCGCTGCCTTCGTCCAATCTCTGGATGCCACGTTTGGAGGATTCAGAGAGAAGGCCGACCGTACCTACGAGCTACTCAAACGCCGGGGCACTCAGTTCGTCGTGGTGTCGGCCGCCGAACCTGACGCGTTGCGTGAAGCGTCCTTCTTCGTCGACCGGCTATCCACCGAACACATGCCGCTGGCCGGTTTGATCTTGAACCGAACCCACCCCACGCTGTGCACTCTCAAAGCCGACAAGGCCGCCGAGGCGGCAGCGGAGCTGGAGAAGACAGATCCCGGGGCGTTGGCGGTGGCCGCCCTGCGGGTACACGCTGACCGTGCGTCGACGGCCAAGCGAGAAGTACGGCTCTTGTCGCGATTCACCGGCGCCAACCCAACCGTGGCGATCGTGGGGGTGCCGTCGCTACCATTTGACGTATCGGATCTAGAGGCACTGCGGGCGATCGCCGACCAGATCACCGGTGAAGCTCCCAGCCAGACAGGCACGGCCTGACGAACCATCACGGGCCCGGCAGGAAGTCGAATTAGCCAGCGCTGCGATGCTTGCGCTGAGCAGCAAAGAAATCCGCCCAGGACTCCACTTCGGGGTGTTGCTTCAGCAAGGCGCGGCGCTGACGTTCGGTCATGCCCCCCCACACACCGAACTCCACCCGATTGTCCAGCGCGTCCGCACCGCACTCGGCGATCACAGGACAGTGCCGGCAAATCACCGCCGCTTTGCGCTGTGCGGCGCCGCGAACAAATAGTTCGTCCGGGTCAGTCTGGCGACACCGAGCATGTGAAACCCACGCAATACGCGCCTCAGCCTCTGCTCCATGCACAATGGAGTGGGCGGTCGGATCCACCTTGGTGTTGGGAGCGGCGGGCTTGGTACCTGACACTTGCGATGCCTTTCGTTCTGGCCGCGCCCCGACAACGCAGACGAAATTTGTACTCCGACGTCAATCGCTTAGTGCGATCTAGGCCACAACACGATGGCCTGGTGTGACCTACATCGCACTGTCTGCCTAACTTAGGTGGTCAGGGGTGTTCGGCGCAATACGTTTGTGACCTTTTTTTGGGACGACCGTGCCGCCCCGACGCTACGGTGCCGGATACCGGGGTTTTACAAGGGTGCCCAGAGTTGATCTGGGCTGCTCCGTGGAGTCCGGGGCCGAGTCGTCGCTAGTCTGTACGCATGCCGGAGGACGACCCGACAAAACCGCCGGTGGCGGTCACGATCATCAAGCTCGCCTGGTGCTGCCTGCTGGCCAGTGTGTTGGCCGCCGCACTCATGTTTCCGGTCGTCGGCGGCTTCGGCTTGATTTCCAACCGCGCATCCGACGTTGTTGCCAACGGCTCGACCCAGCTAGTCGAGGGTGAGGTGCCCCAGGTGTCGACGATGGTCGACGCCAAAGGGAACGTCATCGCCTGGCTGTACGCCCAACGCCGCTTCCAGGCCCGCACCGATCAGATCGCCAACACGATGAAACTGGCGATCGTCTCGATCGAGGACAAGAGGTTTGCCGATCACAACGGTGTGGACTGGCAGGGAACCCTCACAGGACTTTCGGGATATCTATCGGGCAACCTCGACACGCGCGGCGGTTCGACACTCGAACAGCAGTACGTCAAGAACTACCAGCTTTTAGTGATCGCTCAGACCGACGCCGAGAAGCGGGCGGCAATCGAGACCACCCCCGCTCGCAAGCTGCGCGAGATCCGGATGGCGTTGACGCTGGACAAAACGTTCACCAAGCCGGAGATTCTGACGCGCTACCTCAACTTGGTGTCGTTCGGCAACGGGGCGTTCGGGGTCCAGGACGCCGCGCAGACCTATTTCGGCATCGACGCCGCGGAGTTGAATTGGGCGCAGTCCGCGCTCCTAGCCGGCATGGTGCAATCGACGAGCACCTTGAATCCATACACCAACCCCGACGGAGCGCTTGAGCGCCGGAACGTGGTTCTGGACACCATGATCGAGAACCTGCCCGAGCACGCGGCTGAGTTGCGCGAAGCCAAGCAGCGGCCGCTGGGCGTGTTGCCGCAGCCCAACGAGCTGCCTCGCGGTTGCATCGCGGCTGGCGACCGAGCCTTCTTCTGCGATTACGCTCTCGATTATCTCGCCCGCGCGGGCATCAGCAAGGATCAGGTCGCCAGAGGCGGCTACCTGATCAAGACCACTCTGGACCCCGAAGTGCAGGGCGCGGTCAAGTCGGCGATTACCGACCTCGCCAGCCCAGATCTTGACGGGGTCGCCAGCGTCATGAGCGTGATCCGCCCAGGCAAGGAATCCCACCCCGTGCTCGCGATGGCCAGCAACCGCACCTACGGTCTGGACCTCGACGCCGGGGAGACGATGCAGCCTCAGCCGTTCGCGCTGGCCGGCAATGGCGCGGGATCGGTGTTCAAGATTTTCACCGCCGCAGCCGCCCTTGATATGGGCATGGGGATCGACGCCCAACTGGCGGTACCCGCCCAATTCCAGGCCAAGGGCCTGGGCAGCGGCGGAGCACGGGGTTGCCCGCCTATGACGTGGTGTGTCCGAAACCCCGGCAAGTACCGAGGATCGATGAGTGTCACCGACGCTCTTGCGACCTCACCGAACACCGCATTCGCCAAGCTGATCGCCCAGGTTGGGGTGCAGCGCACAGTCGATATGGCGGTGAAGTTGGGACTGCGGTCCTACGCGCTGCCCGGGACCGCACGTGACTACGACCCTGAGAGCAACGAGAGTCTCGCTGAGTTCGTCAAACGGCAGAACCTGGGTTCGTTCACGCTGGGACCGATCGAGGTGAACGCGCTGGAGCTGTCCAATGTCGCAGCGACGCTGGCCTCCGGGGGCATGTGGTGCCCGCCCAACCCGATCGAGAAGGTCCTCGATCGCCATGGCGAGGAGGTCTCGGTGACCACCGAAACCTGCGAGCAGGCGGTCCCGGCAGGTCTTGCCAACACCCTGGCCAACGCGATGAGCAGAGACGACAGGGGATCGGGCACCGCTGCCGGCGCCGCGGGTTCAGTCGGCTGGACTCTGCCGATGTCCGGCAAGACCGGTACTACGGAAGCCAACAGATCTGCAGCCTTCCTTGGGTTCACCAATCAGCTTGCAGCGGCCAGCTATGTGTACGACGACTCCCCGGACCCCAGCGAGCTCTGCTCGTTCCCGCTGCGCCAGTGCGGCAATGGAAATCTGTTCGGCGGCAATGAACCCGCTCGGACCTGGTTCACGGCGATGCTGCCGATCGCCACCGACTTCGGCGAGGTCACGCTGCCACCCACTGATCCGCGCTACGTCGACGGCGCCCCCGGTTCCCGGGTGCCCAAAGTCTCCGGAATGAAGCTGGCCGCCGCCCGGCAGCGACTGCGCTCCGCCGGCTTCCAAGTCGCCGATCAAGCCACCCCGGTGAACAGCAATTCTAAGGCTGGCGCGGTTGTCGGAACGTCTCCGAGCGGCCAAACGGTGCCCGGATCCATCATCACGATCCAAGTCTCCAACGGCATCCCGCCTGCGCCACCACCGCCACCGCCCGGTGGGCCCCCGCCACCGCCCGGCATTCCGCCACCAGTGGGCCAAACGGTCATCCAGATACCTGGCTTACCGCCGATTACCGTGCCGGTACTCGTTCCGCCGCCACCACCACCTCCGCCCCCCGGAGGACCCCCGCCCCCGCCCCCGGGAGCACCCCTGCCTCCACCCCCGCCTCCGCCTCCGCCTCCGCCGCCACCACCACCGCCGCTGCCTCCGCCGCCGCCACCACCGCCGTGATAGTCAGGCGGCCGCGAGTGGCGCCGCGCACTGTGCCGTACAACCACTGGCAGTAGGCTGGTGGACATGGCTGCAGCTTCGACCGGTGCGATCTTGAAGACGACCGCTACCGCATCGATCGGCACGCTCGTGGCGGGCGTCAGCTACGCCTCGCTGATCGAGCGCAATGCTTTCGTGGTCCGTGAAGCGACGATGCCGGTACTTGCGCCGGGCTCGTCGCCGCTGAAGGTCCTACACATCAGCGACATCCACATGCGCCCCGCGCAACGCCGCAAGCAAGCATGGGTTCGCGACCTGGCCAGCTGGACTCCCGACTTCATCGTCAACACCGGCGACAACTTGTCCCACCCCAAAGCGGTGCCGGCGGTGGTGCAGGCCCTCGGCGATCTGCTGTCGGTTCCGGGAGTGTTCGTGTTCGGCAGCAATGACTACTTCGCCCCGAAGCTGAAGAACCCGGCCAACTACCTGACCAATCCGACACACCGGGTCACCGGGGAGCCGCTGCCGTGGAAGGACCTGCGGGCAGCATTCACCGAACGCGGTTGGCTGGACATGACCCACACCCGGCGCGAATTCGACGTGGCGGGCCTGCATATCGCCGCGGCCGGCGTCGACGATCCGCATCTGTCGCGGGACCGCTACGACACCATCGCCGGGCCTGCGAATCCGACCGCGAATCTGACCCTGGGCCTGGCGCACTCCCCCGAGCCGCGCGTGTTGGACCGTTTCGCCGCAGACGGATACCAGCTCGTGATGGCCGGCCACACCCACGGCGGGCAGCTGTGCGTGCCGTTCTACGGCGCAATCGTCACCAACTGTGAACTTGACCGCTCGCGGGTCAAAGGCCCGTCCAAGTGGGGTGCGCATACCCAACTACACGTGTCTGCCGGTGTCGGCACCTCCCCGTTCGCCCCGTTTCGGTTCTGCTGCCGCCCCGAGGCGACCCTGCTGACACTCGTGGCGGCTCCGACCGGAGGTTCAGAAGCCAGATCGGCGGCAGCGGAGTCGCATCCGATCGCCGCGGTGCGGTGAGTGCGTCGGCGATACCTGCCTGAGACAGCCGATCACGTCCCGTCGGTAGCGGCCACTACGCGGGTCCATCCTGCGGTGTGTCGCGGGAGCGCAACGCGCGTTTGGCCTGAACCTTCGACCGTGCGATACGCTGTCGTGGCTTCACGCGGGGTGTGGCGCAGCTTGGTAGCGTGCTTCGTTCGGGACGAAGAGGTCGTGGGTTCGAATCCCGCCACCCCGACTCAATAACGCCTGTTCAGCGGGATTCTCTAGCCGATTGAGAAAGTTCGACTCTGCGCACCGGGTACGTTTTTCCCGTCAGATTTACGGGCACCGACGGACGCCAGCGGGTTGCTTGAGTTGTGCTGTGCGGTACTGGTCGAGAACATCTACCAGCGAGTCGCGGTCGCTATCGAACAAGTCCGCGTAGATGCGAAGCGTCAACGATGGAGTGGATGTATGTCAATGAAGCGCCTGAAGCGTTTCCTCGCAGGCGGTGTATCGCTGCTAACCGTGCTCTGCACAGCTTGCGGGGCCAACAACGCTGCGCCCGCCGGCCCCGATCAGACCCAGCCGTTCGGTGATCTCGATCAGATCCTGCAACGCGGAGCCATCAACGTCTGCAGCACCGGTGACTATCTCCCCTTCACCTATCGTGATTCACAAGGGGAATGGAGCGGGATAGACGTTGACCTGGCGCGCGATCTATCGCAGCGCCTAGGCGCCGAGCTGAATCTGGTGCCCACTACCTGGGCCACCATGATGGAGGACCTGAGCGCCAAATGTGACATGGCGATGGGCGGGATCACCATCACCCTCGATCGGGCGAAGAGCGCGCTTTACAGCAACCCCGTTGTGCGCGACGGCAAAGCGGCTATCACGCGCTGCGAGGACGCTTCCCGGTACACAGATTTAGCCGACATTGACAGGCCGGGGGTACGCGTCGTGGTGAACCCAGGCGGAAGCAATGCTGACTTCGATCATGAACACATCAGACAGGCCCAGATCGTTGAGTACCCGGACAACAAAACCATCTTTGAACAACTGAAGAACGATCACGCGGATGTCATGATCACCGACGTCAGCGAGATTCGGTGGCAGACGCAAAGAATTCCCGATCTATGCGCAGTCAGTATCGACAACCCGTTCACTTTTTCGCAGAAGGCGTATCTGATCTCCCCCAAAGGCTCCGCATTGCAGCAGTGGGTGAACCAGTGGCTCACGATCGTGCAGAACGATGGCACGTTTGCACGAATCAACGAGAAATGGGGTGACAGCGTTTCACCACCGTGACAAGCTGCCGCCGAAACAGTTCCCAGATGCGCCGCGAGGCCGAGTCATCTCGACGTTTCACGCTGCTAGGTCGCTCGTCGGGGCAGTGCCATCCTCAGCGGCGGCGTCAACCTCCTCGACGTCAACCTCATCGACGTCGACCAGCTCGGCTGCACTTCCCGACACGGCGTCGGCGTAAGTCAGGTTGTCAGCAGCAGTCTCGCGTGCGGTTGCGCCGAAGTCTTTTTCGAGTTCCTCGGTGACCGCGTCCTCGGTAAGCTCGTCGAGTTCTAGGGCCACTTCGGTGTCGTCGCCAACTTGGGGCTCGCTGGCCTCACTGTTGGCCCCGTCAATGGCCCCACTGTCGGCCTCGTCAATGGCCCCACCGTTGGCCTCGTCAATGGCCCCACCGTTGGCCTCGTCAATGACCTCATCGTCGGCCTCGTCAATGGCCCCGCTGTTGGCCTCGTCAATGACCTCATCGTCGACCGGCTCTCCGGCGACGAGGTCGTCGTCGATGTCGGAATCGGCTTCAATGCCATGTGCTTGTGCATCTCGGTCTTCGGCGGGTGCATCGGATTCGCCGGAAACGGATTCCCCGCCGCCGGCTGCAGCCGGGTCACTGGTCGATGTCGCTGCGCCGGCGACCAAATCGGGTAGCTCGTCGTCGGCAGATGTCGCCGCATCCTTGATTGCGACTCCGATCTCCCGGTCTATACCAGCGACCACAGCGATCAGGCCGCCGCGATCCTCTAGAAGTCCCGGCAGGTGGCCGGGGGTGGAGTCGAATTCGCCGTTGAGCACGCCGTCGATGATGCGGGCGGGGATGTTGACAACAGCGTTGAAGGTGCCGATCAGGTCGAAGGCCAGTGCGGCCTCAACGACATCAACGATGGCCGCGACGGTCGCCATGTATCCGAGTTCCAGCGGACCCGTAACCGCATCGACCAATCCAGGACCAAGGTTTCGCAGAACAGGGGCAATGAACTCGACTGCCGCTGCCAGACTTTTGACCGGCTGCGTGACAGCGTCTCCCATCTCGGTGAGAAACGCTGCGCTTTCGCCAGCTTCCAGAGCTGTGAAAGCGTCGGCCAGGGCGGCGAACTGAATCTCGACCGTTGAGCTGACGACCGAAGCCTGACCAAGGAAATACCCCTCGGTCAACACTTTGGCGTTCTCGACCGCAGATGCTATGACTTGCGGATACAGCTCGAACGGGCTCGGGATTGCGGCCATCTCGACTGCCGGGTTGACTATCCGAACGTCGGCGGGCGCAGCGTGGATTGGGGTGACGGCGATGACACCGGCCCCGACCAAGGTGGCACCAGCCGTGAAATAGGGACGAATCGATGCAAGCATGAACAGTCTCCTCGTGAGAACCCCGGCAGCGCCTCACCGACAATCCCGACATTGCTGTTCGCGCCGATTTTAGGACCTGTTACCGACGTAAAGGCCAACCGGCGGCATAACCTCTGGTGAACAGTAGGCGAACGGTGTGCTGCCTGGGCTAGGGCCAGCGCCCGATTCTGCCAGTCCCCACACAGTGCC
>JAHZKD010000079.1 GCA_022600605.1 Actinomycetes bacterium | reverse complement strand
GGGCGGTTGTCTGCACGCCACCTGAACAGACCTGCCACGCTGAGCGACGCGGCGCCAACGACCGTGCCAGCTCCGATGAGAAGTTGCCGCCGGGTAGGCGTCTTATCACTGCTCACCGCAGGAACCTTTCAAGACCTTAGGGGACCCGCGTTGCATCGTGCATCCTCCACGCTCATCCCGCCGGCTCGATACCACACACCTAGCACCGAAACTGAGCCCAGCGGCGCCCTAATGTCTGCGAGCAGACATTATCTTCGCGATCTTCGCGATCTTCGCGATCTTCGCGATCTTCGCGATCTTCGCGCTCGCACGCAATCCTAGGCAACACAGCGGCGTGGACCACGCAGGTCAACACCATGGCCAGCAACACGTCGACCTCTCGCCCGTGGCCTGCCGACCCCCACGTTTGGTCACATTCGGGAATTGAGTGTCAGCGAGCTGACTATCGGTTGCGTAATCAGGTCTGGCGATGGGGCATACTCGCGGTGCCCGGACCACAGTGTCGAAATCGACCGCGCCAGCCGACCCACATTCTTAGCGGTGGCGCACAGTAATCCACCCATCTTGAGAGGAACCGTCTTGAACCGCACCATGATCGCCGTTCTGGCCGCCACCGCCATTGTTGCCACCGCGTGTGGTTCCAGCAGCGAGACAGATTCGACCGCGGAGCCGACCCCATCTGCAGCTGCCACGACGTCGGCCGCGGCCGCCACCACTGCCCCAGTCGATAGTCCACCCGCGGTTCCGGCCCAGTTGCAGTTCAATAGCACAACCATCAGCGGTGAGCCGTTCTCTGGTGAGACCCTTGCCGGCAAGCCGGCCGTGCTGTGGTTTTGGGCGCCCCATTGCCCGACCTGTCAACGTGAGGCGCCCATGGTGGGCCAGATTGCCGACGCAAATCCCAACGTCACGTTCCTGGGTGTGGCCGGGATCGACGAACTCCCGGCCATGAAGGAGTTTGTGGAAAAGTACCCCATCGACCAGTTCACCCAGATCGCTGACACCGACGGTGACGTCTGGATGAAGTTCGGTGTCACCAAGCAACCCGCTTGGGCCTTCGTCAGCGCCGACGGCACCGTCGATGTCGTCAAGGGCACACTCCCCGAGCCGGAGTTGCAGGAGCGAGTGACGGCGCTGTCCACGTCATGATTGACAGCGCAGCTCTAGGTTTCGCCTTGGGCGCGGGCCTGGTCGCAGCGCTCAATCCGTGCGGATTCGCTTTCCTGCCAGGCTATCTCGGCATGGTGATCGTCGGAGAGGGGCAGCCCAGTACCCGGACGGCGGCACTGGCCCGAGCCGGAGCCGCCACGGTGGCCATGGCGGCCGGGTTCGTGACCGTGTTCGGGGTCTTCGGGTTGGTGGTCTCGCCGCTGATCGCGTCTGCGCAGAGATTCCTGCCGTTCGCCACTGTGGTTATCGGTGTGCTGCTGATCGGCCTCGGGTTGTGGCTGCTATCCGGCCGCGACGTCGCGGTGATCATGCCCAAGATCTCCGGTGGCACGCCGACAGCTCGGCTGCGCTCGATGTACGGCTATGGAGTGGCCTACGCAGTGGCGTCACTGTCGTGCACGATCGCCCCGTTCCTCGCGATGATAAGCACGACGTTCCGGCGGGGCGAGGTGCTCACGGGCATGCTGGCCTTCCTTGCCTACGCAGTGGGCATGGCGTTGACAGTGGGTGTTGCCGCCATGGCCGTGGCGCTCCTGGGATCCTCGGCCACGGGCACCATCCGTCGCATCCTGCCGCACATCAACCGGATCGGCGGCACGCTCGTGCTGATCACGGGGCTATACGTGGTCTACTACGGCTACTACGAAATTCGGCTGTTCTTTGCCGGCGGTAGTGCGGACGACCCGATTATCGGGGCCGCGGGTGCGATACAGGGCTGGTTGTCCGACGGTGTCGATGTTCTGGGCGCGTGGCCGCTGGTGGGAATCGTTGCGATTCTCGTGACCGTCGCCCTGCTGTGGGGAATTCGCACTCGACGCGGCTCCAGCGC
The DNA here is from genome assembly GCA_022600605.1 of Actinomycetes bacterium. GTDB lineage: Bacteria > Actinomycetota > Actinomycetes > Mycobacteriales > Mycobacteriaceae > Mycobacterium. Next base: position 13,057 of record JAHZKD010000079.1, on the reverse strand, counting down.
GGCAGTCGAGGAAGCCTCCACCTCGGTGTAGCTCCTCCCAGGCAATCCACGGTCCCGGGAAACTGCTCAGCTGAGCCGGCCTCAGGTTTCCCGGGTCCAGGGTTGACAGTTGCGGGACTCGAAAGCCCTCACCGTTGAGTTGATGTTGGCATACATCGGGCCCATGGAGATGTTGGTTTCGACCACGTTGTCTTTGTTCGCATCGGGCGTGCTGTAGGTGAACCATACGCACATTGACTCTTCGGTCGGGATGTTGTTTATCCAAACTCCCCAGGTCGACGCCGTTCCGACCGTGTGGTAGAGCCCGGGCGCAATGTCAGGTCCGACGAGAAAGAAACCGTTCCCCGGGATTGGGTTCATCGGCTCGGCAGCGGCTGGCGAAGCAATCGCGATCGCGGCCACCCAGGCGACAAACCCGACCGCTAAGCGACAGAGCTGCGCTATGGCCATACTTCCTCGTCACGTGGTTGCCGACCCTCTTGCAGCCTATGCCGGGAGTGCGGCCCGCGCACACGATCTGCAGATTAGTTGGCGTCGCGGCGAATCCGTGCGTCGTAGGCGGCCCGTGCATCAGTGTCGAGGGCTTGCAGAACGCGATGGCGGGTGAGTCGACCGCGAACAGCGCCGAGCAGCCGGTCGGGAACCAACGCGGCGGCGGTTTCATAGCTGCGCATCCAACCTGGCACCGCGACGATCGCGGGGCGGCTACGGCATGTCGCTACAACGGTGTCTGCAATTTCTTCCGGGTCCACTGTGGGCAGCACGCCGCCAAGTTTGACACCGGAAACAAGGTCCGTCCGCACAGCCGATGGCAGCACGGCGGTAATAGTCACGCCGGTGTCGGCAACTTCGTCTCGCAGCGACTCGCTGAAGCCGACCACCGCATGTTTGGTTGCGCAGTAGGTGGCCAGGCCCGCGGCAGGCACCATCCCCAGATATGACGCCACGTTGACGATATGGCCGGATCCGCGCTCAAGCATGCCGGGCAGCGCAAGCTTGGTCCCGCGAAGTACACCGTTGAGGTTCACATCGACGATCGAGTCGGTGACCGAGTCCGATTCGTCGACGAACCGGCCGGCGGGCATGATGCCGGCATTGTTCACAAGCACGCTAAGCGGCCCTTCGATACCGGCCAGAAACCCGGCGAACGACTCTCGCGACCGAACGTCCAGGCCCACTCCGTGGCAGCCCAGTTCATCGGCGACTGTCTTGGCGAGATCAGCGTCCAGGTCACCGATGAATACCCTGGCGCCTTCAGCGATAAAGGCCTTCGCCGTTGCGCGCCCGATTCCCCGCGCACCTCCGGTGATTGCAACAGCGGCACCGGACAACTCTAGGGCGGTCATTTCAACCCGAAATTCTGCATGTTCATCGCTGTGAACGATATAGCGTGGCAGGTGCACGCAGCTATATAGGCACAAGTTTCGCGTTTACACCCTCGCGCTGCAGCCTCCGTCGCAGGTGTCGCTGCCCAAGACGCTCGGCGGTGTGGAACTTTGCTGGCGGCGTTGAGTCGGTCCTTACCCTCCGGTGGCGCCCCCGTCGCAGCAAACCCGGGCCAAGCGCATACAGTTGGCGGACGAGAAATGCGACAGGACTTCTGCGAAACCGAGTACATGGTCGATTTCTGACCGCATACTGAAGTATTACGCGAAGTCCCGGCGAGCCGGTTAGGGGCCCGAGATGAGTGCCACGCATGCCCTGCAGAACTTTCCTGGCAATTCTGGCGATCGGTGCTCTCCTAAATCGGACCCTCGCCCTCAGTGGATCGGCGGCCCGTCACCGAAGGGCTCCCGCTACATCGGACGGGTTGCCGGGCTTGCCGTCGCCTTGGGTGTGGGCGCCGCGATTGTGTCGGTTCCGGCGGTAGCTTTCGCCGATTCGACCGGTTCGGGCAGTGGGGCAGATTCGAGTTCATCATCGGCGTCATCAGGGGCTGGAGAGTCATCGACCGGTCCTTCGGCTACTTCCAGTGCGTCGGATTCCTCGGATTCTTCCGACTCGCCGGATTCGGTCTCGAACTCTTCGGACTCTTCTGATGCCCCAGATTCGATTGATGAGACGACATCCTCATCGCTGGATGCCTCGCTTACTTCGGACGACGCCGACGCTTCAGACATCGACGCAGATGTAGCGGCAGACATCGATGACGCAGACAACGGTGTGGACGGCCGAGGTGGCGTCACACTGGGTGACGACCCCGCCCTGGACACCTCGGAGCCGACTGCTGCAATCGCGGATGCCTCCAGCTCCGAAGATGCCAATTCCGATGACGAGGCTGTAGTCGCCGCGGCAACAGCGGTGCAAGGCGCAGCCCAGGGAACCAATCGCGGCTCGGGCAGCGATCCCGGTAGCAGTCACCACACGGCCGGCGCACCCAGCGACACCAACGCAGGCCACGATGGCCAGCCTGTTATCTCTCCCGCTGCGAGTTCGAATGCGGACAGCGACATTGCGTCCCGTGACGTGGCTTCTGTTCCCAGAGCTGTCGCCAATGAGTTCCGGCTGTTCGGTGACGGCAACGCAGCGAGCCCCAACGCCGGGGTTCTGTTCGGCAACGGGTTCAGTTGGGATGCCAACTCATGCACCGGTGATACCGCATGCCACGGCGGCAACGCCGGTTTATTCGGGGGCAACGGCGGTAATGGCTTCAACGGCGGCAACGGCGGCAACGGCGGGATCTTTGGCGATGGCGGCAACGGCGGGGCCGGGATTAATGGCGGCAACGGCGGCAACGGCGGCAACGGCGGGATCTTTGGCAATGGCGGCAACGGTGGCGCCGGCGCAGCGGCGCTGACCCAAGGAAGCGCTCCTGGCCTTGGCGGCGCGGGCGGTGAGGGGGGCCTGTTCGGGACCGACGGTCAGGCCGGCAACGCCGGCGCTTCCTTCCCTGTTGAACCCGCACCGGTCGAACCCGCACCGGTCGAACCCGCACCAGTCGAACCCGCACCAGTCGAACCCGCCCCAGTCGAACCCGCACCAGTCGAACCCGCACCAGTCGAACCCGCACCAGTCGAACCCGCACCGGTCGAACCTCCACCGGTCACGGCCACCGTGGCCTTCGAGTTCGTTTACGGGACCGGCTCGCAGCACTGGTCAAGCGCGGCACGTGCCGCTCTAGAGGGTGCGGCGCAAGCGCTTTCGTCCTACTTTGTCGTCACAGCCCCGGTAACTCTCACCTACGAGGTCAGTGGCGAGAACTCGAGGAGCAGTTCGACGCTGGCCTGGGCCTCAAGCGCCCTCACCGGTGCTTCCGCTGGGTTCTGGGACCCCGTGATCCAGCAGAAGATTTTGACCGGAGTCGACGCCAACGGCAGCGCCGCCGACGGTGAGATCAACTTCAACTTCGGACCCTCCTGGGGCTTGGGTAACTCAGTGAGGAACCACCAGTACGACTTCAAATCCACGGCCATGCACGAGTTGCTGCACACCTTCGGCTTCTTGTCCTACGTGGACCGCGCCGGTTCAAACAACTTCCGGGACTGGACCGAGTTCGACCGTTTCATCGTGAACAGCGCTGAGGTGCCAGTGATCGGAACTGACTTCCGATGGGACACCGACTACAACACGAATCTCACGGGAGGTAGCGGCGGCCTGTACTTCGGCGGATCCAACGCGGTCACCGCAAACGGCGGGCAACTTGTTCCGCTGTACACACCTAGCCCATGGGAATCCGGCAGTTCGGTGTCGCACCTGGATGACGACACCTTCACCGGCTCGAACGCCCAACTCATGAACGCCATAAGCGATACCGGGCTAGGCATCCGTACCCTCAGCTCGATCGAGCTCGGCATCCTCAAGGATCTTGGCTATACCGTGGTTTCGCAGTCGGGAGCCTTCGGAGCCCTGTTTATGATCATCGTTTTCGTTCGCCGGAGAAAGAGCATCTGATCGCTCGGGGTGCGGCGACCAACGGTCCCGTTGAACCGCGGCAGCCGTTGTCGGCCGCCCACTACGATCAACCTTGGGAGCGTGCCGCGCGCGGTTGAGTTCGACAGCACGCACCCGTCAGCTGCGGTACACCGTGACTAGGCCGAGGAGACGAGGGGCGCATGTCCGATCCGGGTATACAAGACAAGCTGGACGCGATCTTCGGAGCGCATATGGACGCCGAACTTGCCGGCGATCTTGACCAGACGTTGGCGACGATGGCGCCGAATCCCCATCTCGTCAACGTCCCGACCATGGTGGGCGGCCAAGGCCCGCAAGGAGTTCGAACGTTCTACGCGAACCGCCTGATCGGCCAGTTCTTTCCACCCGACGTTGAATTCGAGACGGTATCGCGGACCTATACCGAGGAACGGCTCATCGATGAGCTCATCATCTCGTTCACACACACCACCACGATGGACTGGATGCTTCCCGGAGTCGAGCCAACGGGGAAGCGCGTGGAAGTTGTGTTTGTCGTGATCGTCGGGATCGACGGTGACAAGGTCGCCTACGAGCACATCATGTGGGACCAGGCGAATGTGCTTGTCCAGATTGGCCTGCTGGACCCGACTGGTCTTCCGGTGACCGGCTCGGGCGCGGCCGCAAAACTGAGGGATCCGGCATTGCCGGACCCGTTCTTCAACGAGGGCTGAGGGCTACCGGCCGTAGTGGGTCCGGCCGTAGTGGGTCGCCTACTTGTCCTCGGTCGAACCGCAGGTGCAGTTCTGCCCGCATGTGCAGTTGGGTCCACATTGACAGTTCGGATTGTCGCAGCTTGGGGCTGTCGCCTTGGTTCGCATGCCCCATATTATACCCCCCTGAGGTATATGCGCAAGGTATAGGAACACACCAGGCTTCGGTTTCTTTACTTCCGACCTAATTCGGTGCGAACCTCTGCAATCGTGTCCTCATCACATAGGCCGAACGCCTGAGCAATTTCCGCCGCGCTTGATGCGTCGGGGACCAGATACAACGGGATGCCCTCCGCGCGCAGCGCCGCAGAGCGTTCACGCAATTCGCTGTTGCGTTCGTCGTCATAGTTTCCGACCTGCCGGATGATGATCAATGTGACTCGGCCGGGGAACTCGCGGGCCATCTCCTCGTATGTCAGGGGATCGCGCTGACCGCTGTCGCCGATCAGCATGAACTGCATGTTCGCGTAGGCCTTGAGCAGCCGACGGATGGCGGTGCGTTTGTGTTCTGCGCCGCTTCGGCGTAAGTAGCGCTCCGTCGGGCCCCAGGCGGTGAGAAACATCGGACCTTGGGGGAAGCCGCGCAACTGCACGAACTCCTGCAGCATTGGATAAAAAGACCAGCTACCGGTTGACACGTAGAAAAAAGTTGGCTCAGGCCTGCGGTTGCCCGACCGGCTCAGAACGCCCCGGGAAAGGCCCCGGTAGAGCGAGGACATGCCCGCAATGGCAGTGCGTTGGGCGGCCTCGTGCAGCAGCGTCCGTGTCACCATCGCCAAACCTTCGGTCAGACCGGTGAGCAGGATCGTGTCGTCAATGTCGGAGATCACCATGAAGGGAGCCTTGCGGGACGGTTTGATGACCTGTCCTACACCGGAAGTCGATTCGCCGTCCTCAATCGGTGTGGTCACCGCGTGCGCATCGTGCCATCCGACGCGCAGGGTCGGGACCGGTAGTGAGAAGTTCGCGAATCCGTGGCTGTCGGTGACCTCTTTGGCGCTGTGCTTGCCTATGCGCAACTCGACTTCAACGCCGACAATGCGAAGCGCGGCGTGGCGGCGCAGATTGCTCTGGGCGATCTCCCAGTACGGGATGCGACTGTCGCCAGGCAGTTCCGGAGATTCGAGCACGCGTACACGGACCTTCGCCACGTCGTGGGCCACGAAGCCGCGATAGACCACGACATGGATGCCCCGAAATACCCCTGACTTCATCTTCTGCTCGCGGCGACGCTCGGTGAGGCTGCTCTCAAGCCCCGCGACAGCGGCGGCGATCTTCGGGCTGCGCAGTGTCGCGTCCAATTCCGAGGCGATCCGGCGAGGAAGAAGGGCCATAGAGCCCAGCATCGCAAATGCCTGCCGGGCTCGTCGGGTTAACCGCTATCGGGTGATTCACCGGCGGTCTGTTCATCAGCCTGCGCCCTTGCCGGTGTTGGTGTCCCACCAATGAAGTCGTCCCAGTGCCGGCGCACGGGGGCCCACCGTGTGTCGAATTCGGCGGCCCGCCGGCGGGCCCTTGCGAGCTTGTCCGGACTGTAACGCCAGCGCGCCCAGGGGGATGTCGGGCGCGCGAGCCGCGCGGCCGCCAACCAGGCGATGGGCCAAATGAACAGTCCTATCAGTGCGGTGGGGTACTTGCCTTTGAGCGCGGTGATGGCAACCAGGGCGAAGTGGACGAGCAGTACCCCGACCGCCCCGATGCGGACGGCGGCGATGTCTGCCGGCAGCTCGTCCGTGTTGATCGGGGACACCCCGACCGCTGCGAGACCGAGGCAGGCCGCCGCCAAGGTGACCATGTTCACCGAGAGCTGACCCTCCTGCGTCCAGTAGACATCCTGGAGTCGGAATATCATCGCGAACTCGTCGAGCACCAGGGAAGCGCCGATCCCCACCAGCAGAGCCGCGATGTAGATCCACACCGACAGCGGCGGGGAGGCGACCGCGGTGAACCCGCCCGCGATGAGCAGCAGCACCCCTGGAGTCGAGTGATGCATGTGCACGCCATCTGTACTGACATTGTGGAAGGGGCCTCTGCCCGCCCGGATCAGGCGGGTGATCGTTCGGGTGGTTGCGAAGGTCAGCACGAACGCGACGAAGCTCAGCATCAGCGGACCTTTGTAGCCGTCGACAACGTCGTTCTGCCACCAAGCATGCAGCCAGTCCATGACGGCATCGTAGACAACATGTACGACTACGGGCGCCCCCTTGCCGCAGGATCCCAGGCGCTAACCCTTGACTGTCACCGGCCGCACATTCCAGATGTCGTCGCAATATTCGGCGATGGCTCGGTCCGAGGAAAACTTGCCGCTCCGTGCCGAATTGAGGATTGACTTGCGGGTCCAGGCGTCGGTGTCTCGCCAGGTGTCGCTCACCTGCTGCTGGCAGGCAAGGTAGTCGGCGTAGTCGGCCATCACCAGAAACGGGTCGCGGCGGGTTAGGTTGTCGATCAGTGGACCGAACACCTCGGTGTCACCATGGGAGAAACAGCCATCAGCAATCAGCCCGAGGACTTCGCCGAGCTCTTCGTTGTCTTGGCAGTAACGGCCAGGGCGGTAGCCCTCGCTCAGCAGCCGCCGTACGCGGGGCACAGTGAGCCCGAATAGAAAGAAGTTCTCCTCGCCGGCCTCCTCGCGAATCTCGACATTCGCCCCGTCGAGGGTGCCGATGGTCAGTGCCCCGTTGATCATGAACTTCATGTTCCCCGTGCCCGAAGCCTCTTTGCCGGCGGTCGAAATCTGCTCGGATAGATCAGCTGCCGGGTATATCAACTCGGCGCTTTGCACATTGAAGTTCGGGACGAAGGCGACCTTAAGCCTGCTGTTGACGTCCGGGTCGGCATTGACGGTTTCGGCGACGGCGTTGATCAACTTGATGATCAACTTGGCCATGGTGTAGCCGGGAGCAGATTTACCACCGAAAATGAAGGCGCGCGGTGGGATTTCAAGTTCGGGACACTTCTTGAGGCGGTTGTACAGCGAGACGATGTGCAGGACGTTGAGGTGTTGGCGCTTGTATTCGTGAATCCTCTTGACCTGAATGTCGAACATCCAATCGGGGTCGAGGGACACCCCGGTCCTCGACAACACGTAGTCGGCTAATCGCGCCTTATTGCCTCGCTTGGCCGCACGCCAACGGTTCTGGAAAGCGGAGTCATCGGCGAGCGGTTCTAGTGCCCGTAAACGCTCCAAGTCCGCCATCCAGCCCTCGCCGATAGTGTCGTCAAGCAACTTGCGCAGCCCGGGATTTGCCAGTCCCAGAAAGCGGCGCGGCGTCACACCGTTGGTCTTGTTGCTGAACCTTTCTGGCCACATCTCGTAGAAGTCTTTGAGCACAGTGGTTTTCAGCAACTGTGAGTGCAACGCTGCGACTCCGTTGATAGCGTGGCTGCCGACAGTCGCCAGATGCGCCATCCGGATACACTTTTCGCCGTCCTCACCGATCAGCGACATGCGCCGTACCCGATCTTCGTCGCCGGCGAACCGGGCCCGAACCTCGTCGAGGAACCGGCGGTTTATCTCGTAAATAATCTCAAGGTGTCGCGGAAGGAATTGAGCGAACATCGACAGCGACCAGGTTTCCAGCGCTTCAGGCAGCAGAGTGTGGTTGGTATAGCCCAACGTGGCCACGGTGATCCGCCATGCGTCCTCCCAGGCGAGATGGCGCTCATCGACGAGCAGCCGCATCAGTTCGGCGACGGCGATCGAGGGGTGAGTGTCGTTGAGCTGGATGGCTACCCGGTCAGGAAGGTCACGGGCGGACAGCCCGGCGAAGTCTTCCAGCAGGTGCAGGATGTCCTGCAGTGAGCACGACACGAAAAAATATTGTTGCGCCAGCCGAAGCTGCTTGCCGACTTCAGGTTCGTCGTTGGGGTAGAGCACCTTGGTGATGTTCTCGGACACGACTTGGTCTTCCACCGCCCGGTAATAGTCACCGGCATTGAACGCGTCCAGAGCCAGAGCTTTGACCGCGTTGGCGCTCCACAGCGTCAGCGTGTTGCAGGTGTTCACTGCGTAACCTTGGATCGGGGTGCCGTAGTAAACCCCTTTGACTACCCGTTTGGGGATCCACCGCACCCGGTCGTAGCCGTTGGCGTCGCGATAGCGCTCGGTGTGACCAGCCCAGTTGACGCGATAGTTCAACTCGGGTTTGACGATCTCCCAGGGATTGCCGTCGGCCAGCCAGTTGTCTGTCGTCTCAACCTGCCAGCCGTCTCGGATCTCCTGGTCGAAGATGCCGAACTCGTAGCGGATGCCGTAGCCGATGGCGGGGCGCTGCAGGGTGGCCAACGAATCCAGATAGCAAGCCGCCAGCCGCCCCAGCCCGCCGTTGCCCAGGCCAGGCTCCTGCTCGCAGGCCAGCACCGCGTCGAAATCCTGGCCCAGCGCAGTAAGCGCAGCGCGAGCAGCGTCTTCGATCTGCAGGTTGAGCAGATTGCTGCCCAGGTACGGGCCCATCAGGAATTCGGCCGACAGATAGCAGACCACCTTCTTGCTGAGGTCCAGATAGGTCTGGGTGGTTTCGGTCCAATGGTGCTGCATGCGATCCCGTACCGCCAGCGCCAGTGCGTGGTAGTAGTGCTGGGGTTCCAGCAGGGCCGCCGGGCGTCCGAGGGAGTACTGCAGGTGGTCCTCGATCGCCTGGCGTAGCGCATCGGGGCTCATCGATGTCCTGATGTCCTCGCAGGCACCGCTGTCAGCGGGAGTGGGTTCGCTCATCTACTTAACGCCTTCTGCTGTTCGCGGACCTGGCTTATTCGGAGCATGTCACCGGCCGGACGGGGGTGACGAATAGCGGCAACGTCCCACCAGCGGCTACCGACATCCGCTGTCGCGCTAGGGCTGGCCACGCTTGCACGGCGCAGAACGGCGCACATTGGTCCTGGGCGGAGCGCGTACCGACATGCACGCAACACTGCAGCAACCGCTCTTCGATCATCGTCGACATGTCCATGAAGGGCTTGATGGTGATGCGCACGACCCGTTCGCCCAATAGCCGCCGAATCTTGCGTCGTCGCCCAGGCAGCGCGGACGAGGCGAGTGTCAGCAGGGTCGACATCCCCAGGTCGCAGCTCTCGCAAATGGTGCGCCACACCTCGCCGATCTGCGGATGTGACAACGACGACTGCTCTGACAACAGGCCCAGGAGGGACTCCTGAACTGCCATCCGCATCTGCTGGGGGATCGCGGCGTCGGTGATCCGGTTAGCGACCAACCCGAGCTTCTCCTTCAAGCTTTCGGTACCGATCAACGATACGAGTGAGTGCCACTGTTGACTATCGTCGCGGATCAGATATCCGATCGAGCAGCAATGCGGGTGTGAGCATGGCAGCGCGGTCAAGTCACGCCAAGTCACCGCGTTCTCAGTCTGCGGACCGAGCCGCTTGAGCACACCGGTGTGCGTGAGTCGGTCGTACGGATCGATGTTCCCGGAGCGCCCGGAGCCAAACTGCGGCTGGATGGTGATGCCGCCGACGTAGGGCGTATCCAGGGCCAGCCGGACCATTGCTCCGATCTCATGGTCGTTGACGCCCGATGCGACTGTCATTACTAGCGTCGTGAAGATCTCATGGTGGGAAAGACGTTGCAGCGCAGATGATTTTGCTCGGCTGAGATCGCCGCCGCGGTGGTGCCGGTGCGCTTGGGGCGAGAGGCCATCATATTGTAGATACACCTCGACCCGTTCCCGGTGCCTGGCGAGCAGATCCAGGAGATCGTTATCGGCTGCAATGCGCAGTCCGTTGCTATTGACCAGGATCCGAGTGATCGGCCGCGCCGTCAGCTCAGTGAGTAGCTCGGCCAGCCGCGGGTGCAGCGTTGGCTCGCCCCCGCTGAGCATCAAGACGTCCAGACGCCCGTTCTCGCGTGCCAGCCTCTGGTCCACATTGGCTAGAACATCAGCGACCGATACCACGTTGCGAAGATCGGGGGAGGAGTCAGTGAAGCACGTGGGACAGCGCAGATTACAGATCTCCGCGATGTCCTCGACGAGGATGCAGGTGTGCTGCGTCTGCATCTCGGGCAATCCGCGTAGATAGGCCGACGGGACGGGGTCGTAGTTACCCGCCACGTCGGCGGTATGCTCCTTCGTCGCGGCAGTCCACTCCTCAAGGTAGGAAAGGACTTCCGGGTCTTCGTCATACAGCGTGGAGACAAGCCCGTGTGTCGGGCAGCCGCGCTCAAGCCAGACGTGGCCGTCGCGTTCTGCCAGCCATCCCGCGAGGCGCGCGACGTCGGCCAAGGGCCGTTCGGGCACTTCGTCGTGGCAGGCCGGGCAAAACGCGGTCACGTACCGGCGTACTCGGTCGCCGCGCAAGGCCATCCCGCTCACAGGGTGTACATCCCGGGATTGATGCCTGTGCAGAAACCAGCAGTGAACAGTGATGTGAGCGCCCAGCCGATCATTAGGCCGAGCCCCAGCCCCTTCGCATACCTATTTCGCGCCGCTAGCAAGATGCCGCCAACGCCGAACGCGATGACGACCAATCCCAAAGCGGCGATTCCCAGGACCACATTGTCGCTGCCAGAATTGGTGCCCGCCGAAACAAGGACCGCAGCCAGCGCGACAATGAGATTCACTACCGCCCACACTGCGCATCCGGCGAACACCAATCCGATAGAGATCCGGGACGGCGGCGGTGGTGGTGGCCACTGCTGGTAGGGATAGCCAGGAGGTGGGGGAGCCCCGTAGTGAGGATGGCCGGGTGGAGTTCCGTATGCCGCTGAAGGTGGGGGTCCGTATGCCGGCGAAGGTGGGGGTCCGTATGCCGGCGGAAGTGGGTATCCGGGTTGTGGTTCGCCCGGAAGTTGCGGGTAGTCGCACACCCCGTCTTCCGGATCGTCACCGTCTTGGGGCGTGTTCATACTGGGACTTCCCGTCCTCTGACTGAGTGGTGATTGTAGTAGCCGTGGCGATACCCGTACATGAGTCGAACGCTGAGAACCAGCAGCGAAGGAAGTAGAAACCATTGCGGCCGAGTCAAATCCAGCCAAACTGTCTCGTTGGCCCGGACGAACTCAACGAGAAAGCGGAATACCGCATAGCCGGCTATATAGATCACAAACAATTCGCCGGGCCTATCGATCCTGGGTCGCAGCCAGAGCAATACAGCGAACGCCGCCAGCTGGAAGATGATCTCGTAGATGAAGGATGGATGCATGCCCTGCCCGGCAAGACATCCCGGGCATTCCGGGGTGTTCACCGGCGCCCGCACACCCCAGGGCAGATCAGTTGGCCGCCCTGGCGCCTCGGTGAGGTAGCAGCCGACCCTCCCGACCGCCATGCCCAGTGCCACCGCCGGAGCGAACAAGTCGCCGGTTTTCCCCCGGTAGCCGCCTAACCGTTTAGCGATCAGCACTCCCAGATACGCGCCGAGCAACCCGCCGAGAATGCTCCGCGAACCGAACTGCCACGCTTCGGCCAGGCTGAGGTTGGAGCCGAAATCAAGGTGCTGCGCCCATCCTGAGAGCCGCATGCCGACCGCTCCGCCGATAAGTGCCCCCGCGACGGCAACAAGGGACTGCTCGTTCACCGCGCCGCGGCGGCGGGCCTCGGCTGCGAATACGAACGCTGCAGCCAGCACACCGAGCGCAACGAACAGGCCGTGCACTGGCACCGTGATCGGTCCGAGGTGCCACTCCGGAACCATTCGCGAAATCTAGCGGCTCCCTCTTCTCGAATGCAATGCCGTGGGGAAAGTGATCTGAGGCCATACTCTCCACATGGCCGTGGCAAAACATATTGGCATCGTCTTGTTTCCAGACGTAGAAGAACTCGACGCGGTGGGCCCCTGGGAGGTTCTCGCTGCGTGGACTAGCGCGTATCCAGCAGATGGCTACACAGTCTCGTGCCTGTCCCGCTTTGGTGGTCCAGTTCACTGCGCCAAAGGCCTTGTGCTGCAGGCACATCACAGCTTCGACGACGCCCCGAAGCTCGACGTGCTGGTCTATCCCGGCGGCCAGGGCACACGGCCACAGCTGCAGGATCACGACCAGCTGGATTGGGTTCGTCGCCAGCGTGCCGACGTCCCCCTGATGACCAGCGTATGCACCGGCTCGCTGGTGTACGCGGCCGCAGGTCTGCTCTCCCGCCGACCGGCAACCACGCACTGGGCCTCGCTGGACCGGCTCGCTGAACTTGACCCCACCATCGTTGTGCGGCGCAACGAGCGCTTCGTCGATGACGGAGACATCATCACCGCCGCTGGAGTGTCGGCCGGGATCGACATGGCGCTTCACCTGGTGGCACGACTCATTAGCCCTGAACGTGCTCGACAGGTGCGCCACTACATCCAATACGACCGTTCCTGATCAGTGAGCGGAAGTGAGTTCTGCTCAGCTGTGTGGCCCGAACGGTCTTGGCCACGGGTGGTGGGTGTTATCCGGTGGACCGGTAGGCCTCATCTTCGTAGTGGGCGTGCCGGTGAGCCGGAACGATCCG
>JAHZKD010000078.1 GCA_022600605.1 Actinomycetes bacterium | reverse complement strand
CTGGTGGCGCCGGTCATCCCGCTGATCACAGTCATCGGTACCGCCGCGGCCGCGCTGTGCGTGCTGTGGCCGGCGGGTGCGGGCCTGTTGATTCGCTTCACTGGTCCGGAGGTGTGGTGGCTGCTGACCGTGGCGCGTCGGGCCGCCGATGTCCCGGTAGCGTCGGTGCCTGTCCCATCAGGTATCACCGGTATGGCAACCGTTGCAGTCGCTGCGTTCGCTACAGCACTGGTGTGGCATTGGTGGTGTCGGCCAGGCATGACACGATCGTGCGGTGAGTCAAGAGGGGACCGGCCTGCACCTGGTCCTGGGCGATGAAGACGTGCTGGTCGAGCGGGCTGTCGCAGCAGTTCTGCGGGATGCGCGAGTGCCCGCAGGCAATGGCACTACCCCTGCGAACGTTCCTGTCGACCGGCTCAGAGCGGGTGAGGTGAATATCGGCGAACTTGCCGAACTGCTCAGCCCGTCGCTGTTTGCCGACGAGAGGGTGGTGGTGCTTGAGTCAGCTGGGGAAGCCGGCAAGGACGCGGTGGCGCTCATCGAGACAGCCGCCGCGGACCTTCCGGAGGGCACTGTGCTGGTGGTGTTGCATTCCGGGGGTGGCCGCGCCAAGGCGCTGGCCGATCGGCTCAAGAAGCTGGGAGCTCAGGTGCATCCATGTGCGCGCGTCACCAAGGCCTCCGAGCGGGCGGACTTTGTCCGCCGGGAATTCCGTGCCCTGCGGGTGAAGGTCGATGACCATACTGTGACCGCTGTGCTCGACGCGGTCGGCTCCGACCTTCGAGAGCTGGCGTCGGTCTGCTCGCAGCTCGTCGCCGACACTGGCGGGGAAATCGATGCAGCGGCTGTGCGCCGCTATCACTCCGGTAAGGCCGAGGTCAGGGGTTTCGATATCGCCGACAAAGCGGTTGTGGGCGATGTGGCAGGTGCTGCCGAGGCGCTGCGTTGGGCGATGACAGGTGGCGAGCCCCACGTGGTTCTGGCTGATGCCCTGGCCGAAGCTGTGCATACGATCGCGCGGGTGGGGCCGATGTCCGGAGATCACTACCGGCTAGCCACTGAGCTGGGCATGCCGCCGTGGCGGGTGCAGAAAGCTCAGAAACAGGCGCGCCGATGGTCGCGCGAATCGGTGGCTGAAGCCATGGCGTTGGTGGCCACCCTGAATGCCGATGTCAAAGGTGCGGCAGCGGACGCCGGTTATGCGCTGGAGACCGCGGTCCGCAAGGTTGCGGAGCTGGTCAAAGACTGATCAGACTGCCTGGCAGAGTCGATCTTGCTGGTCAGAGCTTGTTGAACGCCTGGGCGAGCGCGGACTTGCGGTTGGCGGCCTGATTCTTATGAATGACTCCCTTGGTGGCTGCCTTGTCCAGCTTGCGGTTGGTCGAGACCAGTAGCTCGCCGGCCTTCTCCTTGTCGCCGGCCGCAATGGCGGCACGGAATCCACGGACCGCCGTATGAAGCGAGGACTTCACCGACTTGTTGCGCACTCTGCGGCGCTCGTTGGTGAGGATTCGCTTCTGCTGCGACTTGATGTTGGCCACGCGGTATTCCTTCGCAAATTTCGACGGGGGTGCTTGAGTCTGTGGGCGCCCGATGTGGGCAGCGACGGTTCAGGTTACCAGCGAGCCCATTAATGTCCCAAAAGCGAGACTATCTGGCCTGCCGAAACGGCGGAATGTCGCAGCATGGCATGCGTGCGCATGAGGATAGGCTGGCGCCTAGGATCTGACAACGCCAGATCATCACACCGTTGCGGAGCCAGATCATCACACCGTTGCGGAGAGGAGCGATTGTGCCGGCCGGGACCTCGCGCAGCAACGCAAACAAGGCGAAACAGCACGACGGCGTCTTCGGCGGCTACAACACCCTCGGCGCGTACGCCGATGCGTACGACGAGATGTTCGACAGGCATGGCAAAATCCGGGCGCCCTACAAGGGCATCCACGCCGAACTCGCTCCGTCCGACGTCTCCGAGCTCGAAGCGCGCGCGGACGCCCTGGGTCGGGCGTTCATCGACCAGGGCATCACGTTTGCGCTGTCGGGGCAGGAGCGGCCGTTTCCGCTTGACCTGGTGCCGAGGGTGATCTCGGCGGCGCAGTGGACTCGCCTCGAGCGCGGGATTCGCCAGCGGGTGAAGGCGCTGGAGATGTATCTGGACGACATCTACGGCGAGCAGGAGATTCTGCGCGATGGCGTCATCCCGCGGCGGCTGGTCACGACATGCGAGCACTTCCACCGCGAGGCGGTCGGGATCGTCCCGCCCAACGGGGTGCGCATCCACGTCGCAGGCATCGATCTGGTCCGTGATGGGCAGGGAAGTTTCCGGGTCCTCGAGGACAATCTCCGTTCGCCCTCGGGCGTCTCCTACGTGATGGAGAACCGTCGCACGATGGCCCGGGTGTTTCCGGACCTGTTTGCGACGCATCGGGTGCGCGCGGTCGGTGACTATGCGTCGCATCTGCTGCGGGCACTGCGCAACGCCGCAGCTAGCAACGTCGCCGACCCGGTCGTTGTCGTACTGACCCCCGGGGTCTACAACTCGGCGTATTTCGAACATTCGCTGCTGGCCCGCCAGATGGGCGTGGAACTCGTTGAGGGCCGTGACCTGTTCTGCCGGGACAACACCGTGTACATGCGCACGACCGAGGGCGAACGGCAGGTGGACGTCATCTACCGGCGCATCGACGACGAATTCCTCGACCCGATGCAGTTCAAGCCTGACTCGGTGCTCGGGGTCGCGGGAATCCTCAACGCCGCCCGCGCCGGCAACGTCGTCATCTCCAGTGCTGTGGGCAACGGTGTGGGCGACGACAAGCTCGCCTACACCTACGTGCCGACGATCATCGAGTACTACCTCGGCCAGAAGCCGCTGTTGGCCAATGTCGATACCTTCCGATGCTGGCTGGATGACGAACGCGAGGAGGTGCTGGATCGGGTTGACGAGTTGGTCATCAAACCGGTCGAGGGCTCGGGCGGTTACGGCATCGTGTTTGGCCCACACGCGTCAGAGAAGGAGTTGGCCACGATCACCAGAAAGATCAAAGCTGACCCGCGAGGCTGGATCGCTCAACCGGTTGTGCAGTTGTCGACCGTGCCGACCCAGATTGGCGACGAACTGTCGCCGCGGCACGTCGACCTGCGCCCCTTCGCAGTCAACGATGGTGACGAGGTGTGGGTGCTGCCTGGCGGGCTGACCCGAGTGGCGCTGCCGGATGGCTCCCTAGTGGTGAACTCCAGTCAGGGTGGCGGTTCGAAAGACACATGGGTCCTGGCTTCGCGCGCCTCGGGGGCCGACCGCGAACTGGCCGCTGCCGAAATCGTCCGCGCGCTTCCCGAAACCGCCAAGGGTTCCAATGCCGACCAGAACGGCGACGGATCACAGTCCCGGCCGCCGCAGCTGCTGCAGATTCAGCAGCAGCCGCAGCAACAGCAGCAGATTCAGCAGCAGCCGCAGCAACAGCAGCAGATTCAGCAGCCGCCGCAGGAGCAGCAGCGGGCGGTGATGGACTGATGCTGGCCCGCAACGCGGAATCGCTCTATTGGATCGGTCGCTACGTCGAGCGCGCCGACGACACCGCCCGCATCCTCGACGTGACCGTTCACCAACTCCTCGAAGATTCCAGCGTGGACCCAGACCACACGTCGCGCACGCTGCTCCGGGTCCTCGACCTCGAACCCCCGGAGTCAGCTCTGGACGTGTGGTCGCTGACCGACCTGGTGGCGTTCAGTCGGGATACCGAGGGCGGGTGTTCGATCGTGGAAGCGATCTCGGCGGCCCGGGAGAACGCGCGTGGGGCCCGCGAAGTCACCTCCAGCGAGATGTGGGAGTGCCTCAACGCCACCTACAACGCGCTGCCCGAGCGAGAGCGGGCCGCCAAACGCCTTGGTCCGCACGAATTTTTGTCGTACGTGGAGGGTCGCGCGGCGATGTTCGCCGGCTTGGCCGATTCCACGCTGTCCCGGGACGACGGTTACCGATTTATGGTGCTGGGCAGGGCCATCGAACGCGTTGACATGATGGTGCGACTGTTGCTGTCCCGCGTTGGTGACAGCGCGTCTTCGCCGGCGTGGGTGACCGTGCTGCGCTCCGCAGGCGCGCACGACACCTACCTGCGCACGTACCGAGGTGTTCTCGATGCAGCGCGTGTCGTGGAGTTCATGGTGCTGGACCGGCTCTTCCCGCGCTCGGTGATGTACTCGCTGAGGCTGGCCGAACACAGCATCGATGAACTGCAAAAGCGGCGAATCAACCGGATAGGCGCAACAGCGGAGGTACAACGTCTACTCGGTCGTGCGCGCAGCGAGTTGGAGTTCCTGCCACAAGGGGTGCTGCTCGAGTCGCTGGAGGAACGCCTCGCCACAATTCAGGCAATGTGTGCCGACGTCGGAGAAGCGTTGGCGCTGGAGTATTTTCACTCCGCACCATGGATAGCGTGGATGGATGCTGGTCGCGATGGTGCGTTGGTGATCGAAGAAGGTGAGGTCTGACATGTGGCGGATGCGGGTCGTCCACGACACAGGCTACGCCTACAGGTCTCCGGTCACTGCGTCGTTCAACGAGGCAAGACTCACGCCGCGGTCAGACTCGCGGCAGAACGTCATCCTCAATCGTGTCGAGACCGCGCCGGCCACCCGGTCATACCGGTACGTCGATTACTGGGGCACGGCGGTGACTTCGTTCGACCTGTATGCACCGCACACTGAGCTGGAGGTGACGGCCTCGTCGGTGGTGGAGACCGAGCGGCCCGAACCGCCGAAGATCAAGCTCAGCTGGGAGGACCTGGCCGACGAGGCGGTAATCGACAAGTACGACGAGGTGCTCGCTGCGACGCACTTCGTCCCGGCGAGCAAGCGGGTCCAGCGGGTGGGGCGCCGCATCGCGAAGTACCACGATCCGGCCGAGGCTGTCATCGAGGCCGCACGCTGGGTCCAGGCGGAACTGGAATACGTTTCCGGCACCACAGGAGTGCATACGTCGGGGGTAGATGCTTTGCGCGAGGGCAGGGGAGTGTGCCAGGACTTCGCGCATCTGACGTTGATGTTGTTGCGGGGCATGGGAATTCCGGCGCGCTATGTGTCCGGTTACCTACACCCCCAGCGCAACGCCAAGCTAGGCGACACCGTCGAGGGCCAGAGCCACGCCTGGATCCAGGCGTGGACGGGAGATTGGTGGCACTTCGACCCCACCAATGACACCGAGATCAACGAGCAATACATCAGCGTCGGTGTGGGCCGTGATTATTCGGATGTCACCCCACTCAAGGGTATCTACTCAGGCGAGGGGTCGACCGACCTCGACGTTATAGTCGAGATCACTCGGCTGGCTTAATGCCCACCCCGGGGTGAACCTCCACTCGGTGCAGATCGTCACCGATCTCGATCTGACGGTCGAATACCGACGCGGCCAGTGCCCGCCATTCCTGTTCCTGACCCGGTTGGATCGCCGGCACGTAATGGGTGAGGATCAGGATGCCGACATCGGCGCGCGCGGCCGTGTCGGCTGCCTGCTCTACCGACGAGTGATAATCGCAGATGTCCCGGATCCGCTGCATGGGCAGCGGTTCGATGAGATCTCTGCGGATCGCGGTGTGCACCAGAGCGCCGGCGCCGGCGGCCAGTTCGTCCAGCGTCGGGCACGGCACGGTATCGCCGGCTAGCACGACCGATGCCCCGCCGTGTTCGATACGGAATCCGATAGTGGGCGCGACGGGTCTGTGATCGGTGGGTGCGACTCGAATCTGGACGCCATCGCGGCCCCACACGACACCGTCGGTGACTTCTTCAACCTCGACCGGTGGCGGGGTCGTCAGATCTGCATGGTGGGCGATGCGATACCCGATGTCGAAGTTGAGCGCCTTCAGTGTGTTCTCAACGACTTCGGCGGTCCCCGGTGGCCCAATGATCGGCAAGGGGGCCAGCTCGGGAGCGAAGTTCGACACCCAACGGGTTATGAGCACGTCCCCGAGGTCGGCGATGTGGTCGCTGTGCAGGTGGGTCAACAACAGCGCCGACAAAGTGTTGGCGCCCACCCCGAGGGCGGCGGTGCGTTGCAGCACGCCGCGGCCGCAGTCCACAAGGAACGTCTGATCACCGGCGCGTACAAGTGTGGACGGTCCCGCACGCTTCGCGTCGGGGATGGGGCTGCCGGTGCCCAACAAGGTGACTTCGATCATGGAGTCCACTTAACCCTCTGCTGGCGCGCTGGGGGAGAGCAAAACCCTGAATGCGGCCAACTTTTTGCATAGCCTGGTAGGTGCGACCTGACGATGGGTGGAGACAGCGATGCGGATATCCGAAGTGTTGCGCGGCAAGGGCACAGCGGTGGCCACAATCACTCCGGAGACTTCGGTTGCCGGGTTGCTGACGGAGTTATCCGGACGCAACATCGGAGCCATGGTGGTGGCCTCATCCGACGGATTGCTGGGCATCGTGTCAGAGCGTGACGTAGTGCGCGGGCTGCACGGCATGGGTGCCGAACTACTGAATCGTCCGGTGTCGGAGATCATGACAACGGTCGTGGCGACCTGTTCGCCGGAAGATTCGGTGGACAGTCTGAGTGTGTTGATGACGACGAACCGGGTTCGCCACGTCCCCGTCCTGGTCGATGGCCGGCTCGCTGGAATCGTGAGCATCGGCGACGTCGTCAAGACCCGCATGGAGGAGCTCGAGCGCGAACAAGAGCAGCTCCAGGCCTACATCACCCAGGGCTGATCGGGCTCGCTGTCGAACTGGGGCGTTCAGATAGCGCCCATGCCGCCCGAGTTGTCCATGCCGGGCATGGCCGGCATGCCGGGCGTGACGGGCAGGCCGCCGTGCAGTCCATACGGGCCCCCGGCGCATACCCCGTTGCCCGGCTGGGCAATGCACGAGACATCGTTTGGAGCCATGGGGACACCCGGCACGGCTGGGTTGCCCGGGTCTGCGGGGTTAGCGGGTTGAGCCACGGCAGTCGGAACGCCGAGGAGGGCCGATGCCGCGAGGGCGCCACCGGCTATCAGGTACTGGATGCGGGTGGTATTCATCTTCAAATGGTAGGCACTCTGACCCCAGTCGCGGGTGGGTTCTCCCGATAGTCTTAGGGTTGTCGGGCGACGATCACCGGTGCCCGAGCGGATTGGGCCACCGCGGTGCTGACCGAACCCAGCACCATCCGTGCGAAGCCGCCGCGGCCGTGGCTGCCCACGACGACCAGTTGCGCAGACTCGGACTGCTCGATGAGCTCCCGGGCCGGTCCGTTGAAGGCCACCATGCGACGCACCAGGACATCGGGGTAGCGTTCCTGCCATCCGGCCAGCCGCTCCGAGAGAAGTTCCGCGCGCTGCGACTTCACCGCCGACCAGTCGAAATCGCCGAACTCAAACGCCGCCGTCGCGTCGCTACACACATGTAGGGCGATCAGTTCCACCCCGCGCCGAGATGCTTCGTCGAAGGCGATCGCGGTGGCTGACTCTGACGCGGGTGAGCCGTCGATGCCCACCACCACTGGGCCCTTCGATGGGTGCAGCTGTATCGGCGGTTCCTTGTCGTGGATGACTGCGACCGGGCAGTGCGCGTGGTGGACCAGGCCGGTAGTGACCGAGCCGAGCAGCAGCCGGTCCAGCGCGCCGAGGCCCCGGCCACCGACAACAACCATCTCGGCGTTTTTCGACAAGTCAACGAGGGTGGACACCGGCGACCCGGTCACTGACTCGGTGTTGACGTTGACCGGACCGGACTCCTTCGTAATTGCCTCGACGGTCTTGAGCGCGCCATCGAGGATTTCTCGTCCTTGGTTCTGCAGCAATTCCAGCTGGTCGGGCAGCATCGAAATGGGCGCCAGCATTGGGTCGGCTGTGCCGTTGGTGAGCAGCGGCAATTCTTGAATGTGGACCACGGTGAGAGCTGTATTGCGCATCGCGGCGTTGCGGGCAGCCCAGTCCACGGCGAGCTTTGATACGGGCGATCCGTCGACGCCGACGATGATCGGACGATGTGTTTCGGGGAGGGGCAATTCGTATTCCTTCCTTCCGGCCGGCAGGCTGAAAGCTAGTCCATGTGACGCTGCGTGCAGTGGCTGGAATCAGGTCCACGAATACTCGGCGCGCAAGCGGGTGGCGACCCCGTCGAACACTTCACGGTCCAGGATGGCGCCTTCGCGCCGGATGCCCTCTTCGGGGACTTCGAGCACCCGATCTAGACGCACCCAGCTGATGCGGCCTTCGTAATCCCAGCCACCTCGACCGATGCTGATCCAGTTCGGATCGTCGGTGTGGTGATCCTGGCTGGAGAGCATCAATCCGAGCAGCACGCTGCGGTCCCGCCCCACAACTAACACCGGCCGGTCCTTGCCCCGGTTGGAGTCATCCTCGTAGACCACCCAGGTCCACACGACCTCGCCGGGGTCTGCCCGCCCGTCCAGATCGGGCGCGTAGGTGACCCGGCGGGCGCGACGTGCGGTCGGTGCGAATGTGTTCGACACCGGGCGGCCGGCGGTCAGCGCGGGCGTGGGGTGCTCGGGTACCAGGGTGCTCAGCCCGATCCGGATGCCCTGCTGGATGCCGCGCTGCAGGGTTTCTGACCTCTGTAACTGGCGGACAAGTTTGGGCGCCTCGTTGAATACGAGGTGTTCGGTGCTTTTGAGTAGGAAGCGCTGAAAGTTCTTCCAATTCGATGACGATGACGCCATAGCCGCCAAGCATAGGCGCATGCCCGCATGCTCGATTGTGCCGCGGGGGCTCGCGCTCGATACTGTTGACGGGCCTGCCCCGGCTGCTCGGATGCCGGCTTGACCCCTCTCACCAGGAGATTCCCATCAGTAGCTTCGCCGACAAGACCTTCACTGCGCCGGCGCAGATTCGGAACTTTTGCATCATTGCTCACATTGACCATGGCAAGTCGACGCTGGCCGACCGGATGCTGGGTATTACCGGCGTTGTCGCAGACCGGGATATGCGCGCCCAATACCTGGATCGGATGGACATCGAGCGTGAGCGTGGCATCACCATCAAGGCGCAGAACGTGCGGTTGCCCTGGAGAATCAAGGCGATTACCGAGGAGGCCGGAGAGCAGGATTGCGTACTGCACCTCATTGACACGCCCGGCCACGTCGACTTCACCTACGAAGTGTCGCGTGCACTTGAGGCGTGCGAGGGTGCCGTACTGCTGGTCGACGCTGCCCAGGGGATCGAGGCGCAGACACTGGCGAATCTGTACCTGGCCCTGGACCGCGATCTAACGATCATCCCGGTGCTCAACAAGATCGACCTGCCCGCCGCCGATCCCGACCGGTATGCCGGGGAGATCGCGCACATCATCGGCTGCGAACCCGACGATGTGCTGCGTGTCTCAGGAAAGACAGGCGAGGGCGTCACAGAGTTGCTCGACGCGGTGGTCCGGTTGATTCCCCCGCCGGTCGGTGATGCCGATGCACCGGCGCGGGCGATGATCTTCGACTCGGTCTATGACATCTACCGCGGCGTCGTGACCTACGTCCGCGTGGTGGACGGCAAGCTCAACCCGCTCGAAAAGATCAAGATGATGTCCACCGGCGCCACCCACGAACTGCTGGAAGTCGGAATCGTCTCACCCGAGCCCAAGGCCACCGATGGCCTCGGGGTCGGCGAGGTCGGCTATCTCATCACCGGAGTGAAAGACGTCCGGCAGTCCAAAGTCGGCGACACGGTCACCTCGGCGCGGCACGGGGCCGTCGAAGCGCTCACCGGCTACCGCGAACCCAAGCCGATGGTCTACTCGGGCCTCTACCCAGTCGACGGTTCGGACTACCCGAACCTGCGCGATGCGCTGGAACGGCTCCAGCTCAACGATGCCGCATTGACCTGGGAACCCGAGACGTCGGTAGCGCTCGGGTTCGGGTTCCGCTGCGGGTTCCTCGGCCTGCTGCACATGGAGATCACCCGGGAACGGCTGGAACGGGAGTTCGATCTCGACCTGATCTCGACCTCGCCCAACGTCGTCTACCGGATTGTGTTGGAGGGACGGGCCGACGGATCCGACCTGGTCGTGACGAATCCGTCCGACTGGCCCGATGGCAAAGTCGCCGAAGTGTTCGAACCTGTGGTGAAGACGACGATCATCGCGCCCAGCGAGTTCATCGGCACGATCATGGAACTGTGCCAGGCTCGCCGCGGAGAATTGGGCGGAATGGACTATCTGTCGCCTGAACGCGTCGAACTGCGCTACACGATGCCCTTGGGCGAGATCATCTTCGACTTCTTCGATTCGTTGAAGTCGCGCACCCGCGGCTACGCCAGCCTGGACTACGAGGAGGCAGGCGAACAACAAGCCGACCTCGTCAAGGTCGACATCCTGTTGCAGGGCGAGCCGGTGGATGCGTTCAGCGCCATCGTCCACAAGGATTCCGCGGCCGCTTACGGCAACAAAATGACCACCAAACTCAAGGAACTCATCCCGCGTCAGCAATTCGAGGTGCCGGTGCAGGCCGCCATCGGATCGAAAATCATTGCACGCGAGAACATCCGGGCTATCCGCAAGGACGTGCTGTCCAAATGCTACGGAGGTGATATCACCCGTAAGCGCAAGTTGTTGGAGAAGCAGAAGGAAGGCAAGAAGCGGATGAAGACCATCGGCAGGGTGGAGGTTCCGCAGGAGGCTTTCGTCGCGGCGCTGTCCGCTGACGCGGCCTCGGACAAAGCGAGCAAAAAGTAGCGTCGAGCAGGAAGTCCGTTCCACTGTCGAGTACGCCCGCGACGTGCTACTGATGTTACGAAAGTGACGACTTCGACAGGAGGGGCGAGGTGGCAGGCCGTACGGCGGGGAAACGCGTGGCGGGCATCACCGCCGCGGCCGGCGTGTGCGCCGTGCTCGCTGGCTGTGCCGGCGCCCCGGTCGACCAGCGACCCGTCGTTCGCATCCTTGAGGCCGCCCAGCCGCTGGTGGCGATCCCGCTCGCAGAGTTCCTACCCACTGCGCCCGAGCTCTCGGCGGCGTTGGGCACCGGACCCCACGGTGTCATGGGGCCCCTTGTCGAGGGGGACGACGACATGCTGCTGCGCAGTGTCGGTGAGGCTGCCGCAACACCGGCGGGCTGCGTCAGCGCGGCCTACCGACTCCAGAAGATCGTCTACGACGGTGGCCCAGTCCGGTCGGTCGCCAGCAGTTCCTGGGCTGGTGGCGGCTTCGACACTCCGCCGGTAACAGGTTTCTTTGGGGTAGTGCAGATGGCGAGCGCCGGGGACGCGCAAGAATTCTTTGCCGCCACCACCGAAAAGTGGCGACGCTGCAACGGTCAGACTGTGGCGTTGCAGCAACCCGGGCAGGGAGCCGATGAGTGGAGCAGGATCGTCGACGTCGTCATCGACGATCAGGTGGTCTCGGCCACTGTGCTGCACGTGACCACCGGTACCGCTGCAGCTAGCGTCTCGCGTGCTCTCGGCCTGTCAGGAGACAGCATCGTCGACGTGGAGATCACCGATCCCCGCGCAGCGGGCGGCGGGCGCCCGGCTACCGGCGTAGCCGAACTGATTCTCGACAAGATTTCTGCGGGGCGCTGACATTGCCATGACCGGCAGGCGGGAGCGACTTCGCGTGAGAGACTCGCGTGAGAGACAATGTCACGGTGGCTGGCTTGGATGGCTCGGTGAATTGCACTCGTTGGATCCCGCGCGCCAGCGCGGTGAGCGCGGTGATCGCGTCAGCGGCACTGCTTTCGGCCTGCGTCAGCACGGTGGAGGGCACGGCGAGCCGTCAGAGTCCGGATCCGGCCATGGTGAATGTTCCTCCCTTGGAAGAGGCTGACCTCGACGACGTCCTGCTGTCCATCCGTGAGCTCAATCGAATCGTCGGCTCGACTCAGATGAAGGTCACCAGTGACCTACGTGAGATGACTGATCACTCCGAGGACGTCTCCGACCCGGACTGCCTCGCTGCGGTCTACGGAGCAGAGGAACCGGTGTACGAAGGCACCGATTGGACGGCGGTTCGCGATCAGGTGGCGCGCGAACTCGATGACGACAACGATCACTGGGTAGAGCAGACGGCGGTGCTGTATCCGGGCGCCGAGAACGCCCAGGGCTTCTTCGACAGCTCCTCTGCGGCCTGGCAGGCCTGTGCCAACAACGAGGTCGAGGTGGCAGACGGTGACTACCTATGGGATCTCGAAGACGTCGATGTCGACGACACGATGATCGTCCAGACAGCCAGTCAGACGGGTGCTGGCGGCTGGGCCTGCCAACATGCATTATCGCTGGTCAGCAACCTGACTGTCGAGGCGTGGGCGTGCGGCTACAACATCTCCGATGAGGCTGAACAGATCGCGAGCGCGATGATCGACAACGCCGCCGGGAGGTAGCCCCTCGCGCTACATCGGGGCCGCTACATCGGGGCCGCTACATCGGGGCCGCTACATCGGGGCGTTGGCGGGTTGGAAGTTCCCGGAGCTGTCTGCCTCCTCCTCGGCGCGGATCACGTGCACCACGGCATTAATCAGCGCCAGGTGGGTGAACGCCTGAGGGAAGTTGCCCAGATGCCGTCCGGTCCGCGGTTCGATCTCCTCGGCATACAGATGCAGCGGGCTCGCGAACGACAGCAACCGTTCGCAAAGATGCTTGGCCCGGGAAAACTCGCCGATCTCGACCAGCGCCGACACCATCCAGAACGAGCAGATCGTGAAGGTGCCTTCCTCACCGGACAAGCCGTCGTCGGTCTCCTCCACCCGATAGCGCAGCACCAGCCCTTCTTCAGTCAGTTCCTCGGCTATCGCCAGCACTGTCGCCCGGATTCGCGGATCGTCGGGCGGCAGAAACCGGGTCAGAACCGCAAGTAGCAGCGAGGCGTCCAGCGCATCGTCGCCGTAGCGCTGGGTGAAAACTCCGCGTGAGTCGACGCCGTGTTCAAGAATGTCGGCCTTGATCTCGTCGGCGATCACCCGCCACTGCTGCGCGAAGGACTTCGCGCCTTCCAATTCAGCCAGCTTGGCGCCACGGTCGAGGGCCACCCAGCACATGATCTTGCTCGACGTGAAGTGCTGCGGCTCGCCGCGTACCTCCCAGATACCGCGGTCGGGATCCCTCCAGTGTTTGACGGCTTCCTCGACCTGCTCCTTGAGCACCGGCCACAATGTCTCGGGGATCTGTTCGCGCGACTTGGTGTGCAGGTACACCGAGTCGAGCATGGTGCCCCAGATGTCGTGCTGCTTCTGGTTGTATGCGCCGTTTCCGATGCGCACCGGGCGGGCGCCGTCGTACCCCGACAGATGGGGCAGCTCCTCCTCGACCAGGCTGCGTTCCCCACCCACGCCGTACATAACCTGCAGCGGGTGCCGCTCGCCGTTGTTGGCGCCCGACACGTCGGCGATGAACGCAAAGAAGTCGTCGGCCTCGCGGTCCAGGCCCAGCGTGTAGAGGCCCCATAGCGCGAACGTGGAATCGCGCACCCACCCGTACCGATAGTCCCAATTGCGTTCGCCGTGGGGGGTCTCGGGAAGCGACGTGGTCGGGGCGGCCAGCAGCGCGCCGGTCGGAGAGTAGGTCAGGCCTTTGAGGGTCAGCGCGCTACGCTGCAGATAGGACCGCCACGGATGGTCGGGGAAATCGCCGACGTTGATCCACTGACGCCAGCACTCGCTGGTCGTCCACATCTTTTGAGCAGCCTCTTCATAGCTCTGCGGGGCCGGATGCCCCGACCAGCTCAGCGCGACAAACACGTTGTCGCCCTCACTCAGCCGCGTCCGTGCGCGAGCTTCGCGGCCCTCGAGCCCGATGCGTAAGTTGGTGGTGAGACGCAACGTCGGGTGCGAGTCCGGATTCTTGGTCGCGCGCGCAATCGCTTCACCGTAAGCCTGAGCGGAGTACTCCCAGGTGGCGCCGACGCGGTGATAGTCGAACGACGGCTCGCAGCTCATCACCAACTCGACGGTGCCACTCACGCACCGCACGGTGCGAAGCAGAATGTGCTCAGCGTCCCAGTCCATCGGTGTGCGACGGTGCGTGCGAGACCGGGATTCGAGATCGTGCCATGGCCCCATCACCAAGGCCTCCCGCACGATTACCCAGCCAGTATGGGTCTGCCAGGTGGTCTCCAGGATCAGGCTGCCCGGCAGGTACCTACGAGCCGCGGGCACCGACACCCCGTAGGGCCCGAGCCGGAAATGTCCCGCGCCGCGATCCAGGATGGCGCCGAAGACGCTGGGTGAGTCGGGCCGCGGGACACACAGCCATTCCACCGAGCCCGCTGACGAGATGAGGCACGTGTTCTCGCAGTCCGACAGGAACCCATAGTCGGCGATGGGCGGGAACGGGTTGCGCAGTGCGCCCCCGGGGTGAGCCGGCTGGGAAGCCACGGCGAAGGGTGGCTGGCCATCGTGGGGTGCTCCATCGGACGCGTCGACTGGATGCTGAAGAACCATTGGCACATCATCGACTGCCGGGTGCCCCGTCGTCTACCGAACGCCGGGTGTTTTTCGCAGTCGACTGACGCATAGTCTGACTGAATGGGTGCCTTTCTCAATTGGTGGGACGGGGTAGAGCTGTGGTTGTCCGGCCTACCCTTCGTTGCCCAGACGTTGGCGGTGATGCCGGTGGCACTCGCGCTGGCTTATGGAATCGCACTGCTGCTCGACGGTGCGCTGGGTAGTGGGATCCGACTGCGCGAGATGTTGCGGCGTTCCGACGAGAAACCTGCTGACGGTGGCGCCGTTACCCGCGGCGGCGGCCGGGCATGAGCGGCTTGCCGCGGTCGCGGGTCACGCTGGCGCTGGTAGCGCTACTCGTTCTCGTCATCGTAATGTGGCTGTTCACCCGCTGATCTGCGTTGAAAGCCTCGACCGGTACGGCCAGCCGCTCTGTTAGGCTTCGCGCCATGCAGACGGTGTCCGGCAACAGCAGCGGCCATGTCGTGGCCCTCATTGCCGTGGGGTCGCGCGCCTCTGCAGATGTCTGTTGTTGTCGCTGACTACCTGCCCGTTCGCGGTCTGGTGTCGGGGGACGGCTGGGGCGCGCATGCGTTCACCGAGCCTCCAGGCAACCCGCCCACTTTCGGGACCCGTCCACCTCCGGGGCTCCGACTCCGATTTCGATACCCGGGAAGGTCATCAATGCAGAGGAACCCAACGAACGCTTCGTGGTGGCGCGCGGCGGGGGCGCTCGCAATGGCGGCGACGGTCCTCACTGCCTGCGCGGGCGGGCCCAGCGATGTGGTGGGTGGGGAGCGCGGGGCCTCCGACGCCGAGACCACTCTTACCCTCGTGGCTTTCGCAGTTCCAGAGCCCGGGTGGTCGAAGGTGGCCCGGGCTTTCGAGGCCACCGAGCAAGGAAAGGGAGTCGCAGTCACCGGCTCATACGGAGCCTCCGCCGACCAGTCGCGGGCCGTTGCATCGGGCAAGCCCGCCGACGTAGTGAATTTTTCTGTGGAGCCCGACATCACTCGGCTCGTCAAGGCTGGTGAGGTCAACGAGGACTGGAATGCGGGCGCCACCAAGGGAGTTCCTTTCGGGTCGGTGGTCACGCTCGCGGTGCGCCCGGGTAACCCCAAGAACATTCGCGACTGGAACGATTTGCTGCGGCCAGAAATCGAGGTCGTCACGCCTAGCCCGCTGAGCTCGGGTGCGGCCAAGTGGAACTTACTCGCGCCCTATTCCTGGGCCAGCAACGGCGGACAGGATGCTGCGGCGGGCATCGGCTTCGTCACCGAGTTGGTCTCCGAGCACATCACGTTGCGTCCCGGTTCGGGTCGCGAGGCCACCGATGTATTCAAGCAGGGCAGCGGCGATGTCTTACTGGCCTATGAGAGCGAGGCCCTGCACTTCGACCTCGAATACGTCAATCCGCCACAGACCTTCAAGATCGAGAACCCGGTGGCCGTGGTGAGTACCAGCCGGCACCAGGAGGAGGCGACGGACTTCGTAAATTTCCAATTCACCCCCGAGGCTCAGAAATTGTGGGCAGAGGCTAACTTCCGGCCGGTCGACCCCGGGGTGCAGGCTGACTTCCTGGACAAGTTCCCGGCGCCGAAGAGGCTGTGGACGATCGAAGACCTGGGTGGTTGGGAGCAGGTCGACGCGCAGCTCTTCGACAAGGACAACGGCAGCATCACCAAGATCTACAAGCAGGCCACTGGATGACCGCTGCGGTCGACGAGCACGGTCGCCGACCTGGGCTGATCAAGCCCAGGTATGGGAGCACGTCCCTGCGGGTCGGGGCGGCCACGATGTGGCTGTCCATCATCGTGCTACTCCCGCTTGCGGCGATCCTATGGCAATCCGCAGGGGGCGGCTGGGACGCGTTCTGGGATGCGGTCACCTCACCCGCGGCGCTCGCTTCGTTCCGGGTGACGCTGACGATCGCGGCCGGTGTGACCGTCATCAACACGGTGTTCGGTCTTGTCGTCGCATGGGTTCTGACCCGCGACGAGTTCCCGGGCAAGCGGCTGGTTGACGCGGTTATCGACCTGCCATTCGCGCTCCCCACCATTGTTGCCAGCCTGGTCATGCTGGCGCTCTACGGACCGGGCAGCCCGGTGGGGATCCACCTCCAACACACCAAATGGGGCGTTGGTATCGCGCTGCTGTTCGTCACCCTGCCCTTCGTGGTGCGTTCCGTACAGCCGGTGCTGCTCGAATTGGACCGCGAGGTGGAAGAAGCTGCGGCGTCGTTGGGTGCCAACACCTACAGCATCGCCACCAGGGTGATACTCCCGGCGCTGCTCCCCGCGCTCCTGTCGGGTGCGGGCCTCGCGTTCTCCAGAGCGATCGGTGAGTTCGGCTCTGTGGTGTTGATCGGTGGCGCCGTTCCCGGCGAGACCGAGGTGTCCTCGCAGTGGATCCGCACTCTGATCGAGAACGACGACCAAGTTGGTGCGGCGGCCATATCCATTGTGCTGCTGACGATTTCATTCGTCATCCTGGTCAGCCTGCGCACTACCGGAGCCAGGGTGGCCAAGCGGGAAGAAATGGCCGGGTGACTGCGATATGACGCTGTCCCCGTTGACCCGCCACATCGTCCGTTGGATCGCGATTGGCTACATCGTCGTCCTGGTCGTCGTGCCGGTCGGGTTGATCTTGTGGCGGACACTGTCACCCGGTATCGGCAGCTTCTTCGCCTCGATCTCTACGCCTGCGGCGATCTCGGCCCTGAACCTGTCGCTGCTGGTTGTCGCGATCGTGGTGCCACTGAACGTGCTGTTCGGCGTTCCAACCGCATTGGTCTTGGCACGTAACAGATTCCGCGGAAAAAGTATCTTGCAGGCTGCGATCGACCTGCCGTTCGCAGTGTCGCCGGTCATTGTCGGCGTCGCCTTGATCCTGCTGTGGGGATCGGCGGGGTTGTTCGGGTTCGTGGATAACCACCTTGGTCTCAAGATTATCTTCGGTTTCCCTGGGATCGTGCTGGCCTGCATCTTCGTCACGGTGCCCTTTGTGATCCGCGAGGTCGAGCCGGTCTTGCACGAACTGGGCACCGATCAGGAGGAAGCGGCCGCCACACTGGGGGCAAAATGGTGGCAGACGTTCTGGCGCATCACTCTGCCCTCGATCCGATGGGGGTTGACCTACGGAATCGTACTGACGGTCGCCCGCACGCTCGGGGAGTTTGGTGCGGTGCTCATGGTGGCGGCCAACCTGCCCGGTGAATCGCAAACTTTGACGTTGCTGGTTGCCGACCGGTATAACCGCGGCGCCGAATACGGTGCCTACGCCCTGTCGACGCTGTTGATGACGGTGGCGGTCCTGGTGCTGATCGCACAGGTGATTCTCGATGCCCGCCGTTCCCGGCCGGCAGAACCGGCTCTTGGAGAATAGGCCTTTGAGGAGTTATCGCAGATGACCTACGCCATCACCGTAGAGGGCGCCAACAAGCGGTACGGCGACTTCGCCGCGCTTGCCGACGTCGACTTCGTCGTGCCTGGGGGATCCTTGACTGCTCTGCTGGGGCCCAGCGGGTCCGGGAAGTCGACGCTGCTGCGGACGATTGCCGGCCTCGACCATCCTGACAGCGGCAAGATCACGATCAACGGCCGGGACGTCACCCGGGTGCCGCCGCAGAAACGTGGAATCGGCTTTGTGTTCCAGCACTACGCGGCCTTCAAGCATCTGACGGTCCGTGAGAACGTCGCATTCGGCCTCAAGATCCGCAAGAAGCCCAAAGCGGAGATCAAGGACAAAGTCGACAATCTGTTGGAAGTGGTAGGGCTGAACGGTTTTCAAGGGCGATACCCCAACCAGCTCTCCGGTGGCCAGCGCCAGCGCATGGCGCTGGCGCGGGCGCTGGCTGTCGACCCGGAAGTGCTGTTGCTCGACGAGCCGTTCGGCGCCTTGGATGCCAAGGTCCGCGAGGATCTGCGGGCCTGGCTACGCCGGCTGCACGACGAGGTGCATGTGACGACCGTTCTGGTGACACATGACCAGTCGGAGGCTCTTGACGTCGCCGACCGGATAGCGGTGCTCAACCACGGCCGCGTCGAACAAGTCGGTTCCCCCACCGATGTCTACGACAGTCCCGCCAATGCGTTCGTGATGTCCTTCCTCGGTGCGGTGTCCTTGCTCAACGGCGCGTTGGTCCGGCCCCACGACATCCGTGTCGGCCTCAACCCCGATATGGCGGCCGCCAAAGGCGAGAGGTCAGTGCAGGCCGCCGGTGTTACCAGAGCCACGGTGGACCGAATAGTGCTGCTGGGTTTTGAGGTTCGCGTGGAACTGACCAACGCCGCCACGCTGACGCCGTTCACCGCGCAGATCACCCGCGGGGATGCCGAGGCGCTGAAGCTCAAAGAAGGCGACACTGTGTACGTGCGCGCGACCCGGGTGCCGGTCGCCTGAACACCGGTTGGACTATGCGGTGAGTCGGGTTGCCACCGTCGCCGCGTCGAAGCGGTCCAGCACTGTCTCGGCCACCTGTCGATGGGCGCCGAGAGGTGCCGACATCGGGATACGCTGTGCGCGTGCGAATGTAGCCACCCGGTCGGTGATGCGACCGGGGGCGAGGAACCAGGGCGCGATCACAAGCCGGGTGGCTCCGCGCTCGCGCAGCAGGCTTGCAGCCTTGGCCAGGGACGGGTCGGGGCCAGTCGCGAACGCGGTCGTGGCCATCCACCGAGTCATCAGTGGCAACTCGCGTGCCACCGTCGCGGTGGCGGCGTTGGCCTGCGATCGGGATGATCCGACTGCGGTCACCAGCACCCCGACCGCGGGATCCAGTCGGGACACTCCGGCTTGCTCTAGGCGCTGAAGCAGCACGTAGATCAACCGGTCATCCTCGCCGAGTACCTCGGCTCGGCCGGCACCTGAGCCGGACTCGGCGATCATCGCGGGGATGTCGACTTGCGAGTGGTAAGCATCGGCGAGAAGCAGTGGCACCACCACCGCGTGGCGATGTCTCACGGTTGCGAGCACATCTCTCAGATTCGGGGAGTTGTGATCGCAGAACGCGATCCGTGTGTCAAGACTGGGCCGCAGTAGGCGTATGCACTCGACGATTGACCGCGCTGTCGACGCCGACCGCGGGTCGGTGCTGCCGTGCGCGGTGAGGATCAGCGGGCGGTGGGTGGGAGTTGGCAGCGGGCGGTGGGTGGGAACCGGCAACCTCACGAGGCGTGTAGCCCGCATTCAGTCTTCGTGTTGTCTGCCCAGCGACCGCTGCGTGGGTCTGCGCCCTCGGCGGGCTTGGACGTGCAGGGCGCGCATCCGATCGACGGATAGCCTTCGAAGACAAGGGGGTTGACCAGGGTGCCGTTGCTGTCAATGTAGTTTTGCATGTCTTCGTCGCTCCAACCCGCCAGTGGGTTGATCTTAACTAACCCAAAAGCCCTGTCCCAGCTGATAAACGGGGCGTTGGCCCGCGTCGGTGCTTCTACCCGGCGGATGCCGGTCACCCACGCTGAGTAGCCACTCAACGCCTTAGACAGCGGTTCAACCTTGCGCATCCGGCAGCATTCGTTCGGCTGACGCTCGAACAGGTTCTTGCCATGGAGGGCATCCTGCTCTGCCACCGTCTGCTCAGGGCGCACGTCTACGACGTTGACTTCGTAGACTGCCTCGACGGCGTCGCGGGTGCCGATGGTCTCTACGAAGTGGTACCCGGTGTCCAGGAACAGCACGTCCACACCCGGGCGGACCTTGGCCGCGAGATCGACCAACACCGCGTCCTGCATGTTCGACGCCACGACGTAGCTCGAGCCGAAGTGCTCATCGGTCCAGCGCAACAGCTCCTCGGCACTAGCTTCCTCGCCGAGCTCGGCCGCGCCGCGTTCGGCGAGAGCTTGCAGATCAGCCTCTGCACTCACTTCCGTCACCTCATCCTCTGCTCTTCGCGCGAGCGCTCATCGGCGCCCGTGCTCTTCGCGCGAGCGCTCATCGGCGCCCGTGCTCTTCGCGCGAGCGCTCATCGGCGCCCGTGCTCTTCGCGCG
>JAHZKD010000077.1 GCA_022600605.1 Actinomycetes bacterium | reverse complement strand
TGACCAAGGCCGAAACGTAGTGGTGATGGCTTACTCTGAATTCGGCCGGCGGGTAGGAGCGAACGCATCGCAAGGCACCGACCACGGCACGGCGGGCCCGGTGTTCGTCGCGGGCGACCCCGTCAAAGGCGGCTTCTACGGAGACGATCCGTCACTGACCGATCTCGATGATGATGACCTCAAGGCAAGCACCGACTTCCGCGACGTCTACTACGACGTGCTCACTCACACCCTCAACACCGACCCCGAGCCGGTCATCGGCACGGGACGACGAGGCATCGGGTTCTTAGCCGACTAAGCTTGCATAATTAGGGCAGCCTTGCCTACTATTTGCGTGGCTTCCCGATGACACCGACTTCCCGATGACTGTGGGGAACCACCGGACCGCGCCGGAGTCCTGAGGGCTGCAGAGACTCCCGGTCCACACCGAGGGCGGGCCCCGCGCAGTGCGCGGGGCCCGCCCGTGCTTCCAGAACCAACGCTTCCGCCGCAGAGCGCAGCATTCGCCGGCGACCCCTGATTGAGACCGCCCAAGCCGGACGTGTAGACACAAGCGGTGACGATTGACCTTCCCGACGGCCTCGGCGACGGCCTCGGCGACGGATTCGACGCTGAGCTCGGCCTGACCTACCTCGAGATCAGCCCCGAGGGCGGACGCGCGCAGCTACAGATCGCCGACAAGCTGCTACAGCCGTACGGCATCGTCCATGGTGGTGTGTACTGCTCAGTCGTCGAAAGCTTGGCCAGTGTCTCAGGGGCTGTGTGGCTGGCGGCCAACGGCGGCGGCAAGGTCGTCGGTGTCAATAACAACACCGACTTTCTGCGCGCGATCGGTTCCGGCACCCTCACCGCCACCTCAACCCCGGTCCATCGCGGACGCCGTCAGCAGCTCTGGCTCATCACCATCGCCGACACCGACGGTCGCCTGGTGGCACGCGGCCAGGTCCGACTGCAGAACCTTCCCGCCGAGTAGCTGCCGTGCGCGTGCTGCTGACTACCGCCGACCGTGGCAGGATCGGAAACTATGCGTTTGACCCCGCATGAACAGGACCGGCTGCTGATTTCGTATGCGGCCGAACTCGCCCGCCGCCGCCAGGCCCGTGGCCTGCAACTCAACCATCCCGAGGCCGTCGCAGTCATCACCGATCACATCCTCGAGGGTGCGCGCGACGGCCGCACCGTCGCGGAATTGATGGTCAGTGGCCGCGCTGCGCTCCGCCGCGACCAAGTCATGGAGGGAGTGCCCGAGATGCTCGACGATGTCCAGGTGGAAGCGACGTTCCCGGACGGCACCAAGCTCGTGACCGTCCACAACCCGATCCCGTGAGGCAGGGCTCTTGAACGGGAAGCCCGGCGATCGCGGATACCTCACGCCGGGCGAGGTCCTGTTGGGCGAGGAAGCAATTGAGATCAATGCCGGCGCACAGCGGCTGGAGTTGGAGATCGTCAACACCGGCGACCGGCCCGTCCAGGTCGGCAGCCACGTGCATGTGCCGCAGGCCAACGGCGCACTGCAGTTCGATCGGGTCGCCGCGCATGGGCACCGGTTCGATATCCCCGCCGGCACCGCGATCCGGTTCGAGCCAGGAGTAGCACAGCGCGTCCGTCTCGTTCCGTTGGCCGGCACCCGCGCGGTATACGGCCTGACCCTGACCCCGCCGGGCAAATTAGACGCCGAAGCTCCGGGCAGATCGGACGGAAACGAGTGACCGAGCTGACCCGCTCCCGCTACGCAGCCCTGTTCGGCCCGACCACCGGTGACCGCATCCGATTGGCCGACACCGACCTCTTCGTTGAGATCACCGAGGACCGCAGCGGTGGACCAGGCCGGGCCGGCAACGAGGCCGTCTTCGGGGGCGGGAAGGTCCTGCGCGAATCGATGGGCCAGTCGCGTGCCACCCGCTCCGAAGGGGCACCCGACACCGTCATCACCGGTGCGGTGATTCTCGACTACTGGGGAATCATCAAGGCCGACATCGGCATTCGCGACGGCCGCATCAGCGCGATCGGCAAGGCCGGCAATCCCGACATCATGTCCGGCGTGCACCCAGACCTGGCGGTGGGCCCCTCAACCGAGATCATCGCAGGCAACGGCCATATCGTCACCGCGGGTGCCATCGACTGTCACGTCCACCTGATCTGTCCGCAGCTCATGGAAGAGGCCGTGGGCAGTGGCATCACCACCATCGTCGGGGGCGGAACCGGCCCGGCCGAGGGCAGCAAGGCCACCACCGTCACACCCGGGGCCTGGCACTTGGGTCGAATGCTCGAGTCGATGGACTCCTGGCCGGTCAACATTGCGCTGCTCGGGAAGGGCAACACCACCCGCGCCGAAGCGATGTGGGAACAATTGCGTGGCGGTGCAGCGGGTTTCAAGCTGCACGAAGATTGGGGAACCACGCCAGCGGCGATCGACGCGTGCCTGACCGTCAGCGACGCCGCGGGTGTGCAGGTCAACCTCCACACCGACACGCTCAACGAAATCGGTTTCGTCGAGGACACGCTCGCCGCGATCAGGGGCCGGTCGATTCACGCCTACCACACCGAAGGCGCCGGCGGCGGGCACGCACCCGACATCATCACCGTCGCGGGCCAGCCCAACGTGCTGCCAAGCTCGACCAATCCCACCCGGCCGCACACCGTGAACACCCTCGACGAGCACCTCGACATGCTGATGGTGTGTCATCACCTCAACCCCAGCGTCCCAGAGGATCTGTCGTTCGCCGAGAGCCGGATCCGGCCCTCCACGATGGCCGCCGAGGACCTTTTACACGACATCGGGGCGATCTCGATGATCGGCAGCGACTCCCAGGCGATGGGACGCATCGGCGAGGTAGTGATGCGGACCTGGCAGACGGCGCATGTGATGAAGCGGCGTCGCGGGGCGCTGGCAGGCGACGGTGCGGCGGACAACAATCGGGCGCGCCGCTACGTGGCGAAATACACGATCTGCCCGGCCGTCGCACACGGGTTGGATCACGAGGTCGGCTCGGTCGAAGTCGGCAAAATGGCCGATCTGGTGCTGTGGGAGCCAGCGTTCTTCGGCGTGCGCCCGCACGCCGTCATCAAGGGAGGAATGATCGCGTGGGCGGCGATGGGAGACGCCAACGCCTCCATACCCACGCCCCAGCCGGTGCTTCCCCGGCCGATGTTCGGCGCAGCACCCGCAGCCGCTGCCGCCACGTCGGTGCACTTCGTCGCACCCCAGGCGATCGAGGACGGCCTTGCCGACCGGATCGCGGTGAATCGCAAGCTCATTGCCGTCGGCAATGTGTGCGGTATCGGTAAGGCACAGATGCCGCTCAACGACGCCACCCCCGACATCGCGGTGGATCCCGATACCTTCACTGTGCGGATCGACGGTGAGGTCTGGCACGAACAACCCGCCACCGAACTGCCGATGGCACAGCGATACTTCCTGTTCTGATGTCGAATTCGACGAGCTTTGGCGCGTTGCTCGCCCTATCCGACTCCCGGCTACCGACCGGGGGCCATGTGCACTCCGGGGGCATCGAGGAGGCAGTGACCAGCGCTCTGGTCACTGACGTCGTCACGCTGCGCGCGTACCTGCGCCGCAGGATATGTACCCATGGCCTGGTCACCGCGTCGCTCGCGGCTGCGGTACACATCGGCGCCCTATCGGCTGCCGCCGGCGCCAGTGGCGATACCGAGACCGATGCTCGCACACCGGCTCCCGCCGCGCGCCGCGCGTCCCGAGCGCAGGGGCGCGGACTTGTCCGGTTGGCCCGCCGCGTCTGGCCTCACCGTGACTGGGATGAACTGGGCCTCACCCCGCACCTGGCCGTGGCCGCGGGCACGGTGGGTGACGTGAGCGGCTTGGCCCCCGAACACACCGCGCTGTCACTGGTCTACACAACGATGACCGGTTCGGCGACAGCAGCGCAACGGCTGCTGGCACTGGATCCCGGTGATGTCGCAGCACTGACCTTCGAGCTGTCCCAGCTCTGTGAGCAGACCGCCGGCGAAGCCGCCAAGGGTCTCGCCGACCTCTCCGACCCGCTGCTGGACGTTCTCGCCCAACGACACACCACACGCGAACGTCCCCTCTTCGCGTCGTAATCCGCGGATCACAAAGAAAGCTGCCTGCCGTGCCTCCCATGCCACCACACTTCCTCTCGTCTGATTCGGTCGACCAGCCGCACGGCCACCCGGATCGCCCCCGCCGGATCCGCGAGCCGGGGGAGCCTCTGCGCATCGGTGTCGGGGGCCCGGTCGGCTCGGGAAAAACGGCTCTGGTGGCCGCGCTGTGCCGGCAGCTCCGCGACGAGCTGTCCCTGGCGGTGCTGACCAACGACATCTACACCACCGAGGACGCTGATTTCCTGCGCCGCAACGCCGTGTTACCCGACGATCGGATCGCCGCTGTGCAGACCGGCGGATGCCCGCACACCGCGATCCGCGACGACATCACCGCCAACCTGGACGCCATCGACGACCTAGTGGCCGCCCACCTGGGGACCGGGCGCGACCTCGAGCTGATCCTGGTTGAGTCCGGCGGCGACAACCTCACCGCCACTTTTTCCTCCGGTCTGGTCGACGCGCAGATCTTCGTGATCGACGTGGCCGGCGGCGACAAAGTTCCCCGCAAGGGAGGGCCGGGCGTGACGTACTCGGATCTACTGGTCGTCAACAAAACCGACCTTGCACCGCTCGTCGGTGCGGACCTGGAAGTCATGCGCCGTGACTCGGCCACGGTCCGCGGCGAGCGCCCCACGGTGCTGATCTCGCTGACCGCCGACCCGGCCGCCACCCCCGTACTGAAATGGGTGCGCGAACAACTCAACCTCACGCAGGCGGTGTAGGTGCGATCCGACGTTGTGATCATCGCCAGGCTGGACCGCCCGCCGCATATCGAGTCCACCGGGGGGCTTGCCGCCCGTCGCACCGAACCCGACACCGTTCACCTGGTGTCGTCGGCCGCGACCCCGCTGGGCGGCGACTCGATCCATATCCGCCTGGTAGTCGAACCCGGCGCGACCCTGAGGCTTCGCACCGTGGCGGCGACGGTTGCCCTGCCGGGCAGAGCAACCGTCGAATCGTATGCGGCATGGACGGTCGACGTTGCAGGTGAGCTCGATCTCGATCCAGAGCCGACCATCGTGGCCGCTACCTCGCGGCACTTCGCCACCACGGTGATGAACCTCACCGATGGGGGCAAACTCAGGTTTGTCGAACGGGTTCAGATCGGCAGAACCGGTGAACGCCAAGGGTTCTGGTCGGGTTCGCTGCACGCTGACATAGACGGCAGGCCACTTCTGCGGCACCGTGTCGAGCTGGGCAACGGC
>JAHZKD010000010.1 GCA_022600605.1 Actinomycetes bacterium | reverse complement strand
CGCCAGCTCGCCGAGAAGGTCGACCTGCGTGAGATTGCTCACCTTGAGCAGCTCGCCGTCTTCTCCGACCCCCTCCGCGTGCCCGGGACGCGCACCATCGCGTCGACATTTCTTGGCCTGGTGCGCTCCCCCGCCACCCCGGAGCTGCCCACCGACACCCGCTGGCACCCAGTCAGCGATCTGCCTCCGATGGCGTTCGACCACGGCCGGATGGTCCAAAACGCCCACAACCGCCTGGTAGCCAAACTGTCCTACACAAACATCGGGTTCGCCTTGGCGCCAAACGAATTCGTGCTGTCGACGTTGCGCGACATCTACAGCGCCGCTCTGGGACATCTGGTAGATGCGACCAACCTGCAAAGAGTGCTCGAACGCCGCCGAGTCATCACCAGAACCGGCACAACGGCCCGATCCGGCCGAAGCGGCGGCCGTCCGGCGGCTCTGTACCGGTTCACCGACTCGAGCTACCGCGTCACTGATGAGTTCGCCGCGCTGCGGCCTCCGGGGTAGAGTGACTAGATTCTTAATACCCTCTTAAGGAAGAATGCCGGAATGGACTTGGGCAGCGCAGCGCGGTCAACCGGAGCTGAATGGATCGGCCAAGCTCCGCATGAACCACTTCGCGCCAAAACGCGCCCCGTCATACCCGCCTATGACTCCTTTCATCGGCCTCCAGCCGGTTTTGAACACGCCTGCCCCGGCACGGTGTTGCGTTCACGCGATGTCGAACTCGCGTTTATGGGGCTGGTCCGCCAAAAGTTCAGCGCCACCCAGCTGCTGTACCGGACCACCGATCTCCACGGAGAGCCGCAGGTCACCGTCACCACCCTGGTAGCCCCCCCCGATCGGGCATCCGGCGGGCCGCTGCCGATCGTGTCCTACCAGTGCGCCATCGACGCAGTCGCCGGGCGATGCTTCCCCTCATACGCATTACGCCGCGGCGCACGAGCCGTCGGCTCATTTGCACAATTCGAATTCTTGCTCGTCGCAGCCGCGCTGGCCGAAGGCTGGGCCGTCTCGATTCCCGACCACGAAGGCACCGCCGGCATGTGGGGTGCCCCCTACGAACCCGGCTACCACGTGCTCGACGGCGTGCGCGCAGCGATCAACCACGATTCGCTCGGCCTGACCCCGGATTCGCCCGTCGGCTTGTGGGGTTACTCCGGCGGCGGGCTGGCCACGGCGTGGGCCGCCGAAGTCCAGGGCGCCTACGCACCGGAGCTCAACGTCGTGGGCGCGGTACTCGGCTCCCCGGTGGGCGATCTGGGGCACACCTTTAAACGCCTCAACGGCAGCGTCTATTCGGGCCTGCCCGCAATGGTTGTCGCAGCGCTGGCTCATATCTACCCAGATCTGGATCGCCTTATCGATGAGCACGCCACAGACGAAGGCAAGGCGGTGCTCGCACGGATCCAGAAGATGACCACCGCTCACGCCATGCTGCGGCTAGCCGGCAAGGATATGGCCGACCTTATCGACGGCCCGCTTGAGGAGATATTGCTGACACCGGAGATCCAGCATGTCTTCGACAGCATCAAGCTCGGAACCTGCACACCCAAGCCACCGGTGCTCATCGTGCAGGCCGTGCACGACCAGATCGTCTCCGTCGATGACATCGATGAGCTGACCGACGCCTATACCCGCGGCGGCGCCAGCGTCACCTACCACCGCGACATGCTCAGCGAGCACCTACTCCTGCATCCGATGTCGACACCCATGACGCTGCGCTGGCTCAGGGAACGCTTCGCCGGTCAGCCGCTGCGTACGCACATCAAACGGACAAAGTGGCCGACGCTGCTCAATCCATCCACATACCGGGGCATGCTCAGGCTGGGCGCAATCACGGCGAAGGTGATCACGGGGCGACGGGTGGAACGTCAGCCCCTGTCCAAATTCGATCTGTAGTAGGCGCGGGGGTCTCGACCCGCGGCCAAGCACCGAGATCGTCGCGAGCGGTCGCCGTCGCAGCCAGCACGTACACCAGCGCCGCAACACCTGCTGGAAACAGGACTGTCGCTGCAATCTGCAAAGGCGAGTGACCGAAGAACACCGCCGGCGCGTCCACGACGTAGTGCACCGGATTTTCCTCCGACAGCGGCACCACAGCCAAGTCGGAGTTTCCGTACCGCCAACCGGTAGCCAGGGCCCCTACTCCTGCGGCCACCGATGCCGCGGCCACGCAGCCAGCTGCCAGCGCCGCCATCATGACCGGTCCACGGTGGGAGCGCCACTGCCACAACAGAACTGACGTAACAACCGCCAGCACCGCAAGCATGCCGATGAGCAGAGCTGCCGCCGTGAACCAGTGATCTGCCTCGCTGCCCAGAGATGCGGTGATCAGCTCGCCGCGACGCGTCAATGCGACCAACCCGTGAATCGGCGGCGCGAGCCACGCCCACAGCGCACCAACCACCGTCCCGGCCACAGTCAGACCGACGACGACGATCAGCGCCGCACCCGCCCGCGAAACCCTCGGCTCTTCGCCCGAGAGGCTCATCGGAGCCCCCGGCTCTTCGCCCGAGAGGCTCATCGGAGCCCCCGGCTCTTCGCCCGAGAGGCTCATCGGA
This sequence comes from Actinomycetes bacterium, assembly GCA_022600605.1. Classification (GTDB taxonomy): domain Bacteria; phylum Actinomycetota; class Actinomycetes; order Mycobacteriales; family Mycobacteriaceae; genus Mycobacterium. The sequence goes on along the minus strand of JAHZKD010000010.1, from coordinate 34 downwards.
GCCCCCGGCTCTTCGCCCGAGAGGCTCATCGCTG
>JAHZKD010000076.1 GCA_022600605.1 Actinomycetes bacterium | reverse complement strand
GACCGAGGCCACGGCCACGCCGCAGGTCGAGGTTGCGCTCAAGCATCCCAAGATGACCCTGATCGCCAATGCGCTCGGCACCCCGCCCACGGACATGATCGAGCGCATTCATGCCGAAGGGCGCACGGTCGCCGCCCTGTGCGGGTCACCGAGCCAGGCGCGCAAGCATGTCGACGCCGGCGTCGACATCGTCATCGCGCAGGGCGGCGAGGGGGGCGGGCACTGCGGGGAGGTGGGCTCCATTGTGCTGTGGCCCCAGGTGGTCAAAGAGATTGCACCCGTGCCGGTACTGGCCGCGGGCGGCATCGGCAGCGGCCAGCAGATTGCCGCGGCACTGGCTCTCGGCGCCCAAGGCGCCTGGACGGGCTCGCAGTGGCTGATGGTCGAGGAGGCCCAGACGACTACGGTTCAGCAGGCCGCATATGTGAAGGCGGGCAGCCGCGACACCGTCCGAAGTCGCTCGTTCACTGGCAAGCCGGCCCGCATGTTGCGCAATGACTGGACCGATGCGTGGGAAGCCCCAGACAACCCGAAGCCACTGGGGATGCCACTGCAGTTCATGGTTTCCGGGCTTGCGGTGTCCGCCACGAACAAGTACCCCGACCAGACTGTCGACGTCGCCTTCAACCCCGTCGGCCAGGTGGTCGGTCAGTTCGAGAAGGTAGAGAAGACCGCGACTGTGATCCAACGCTGGGTGCAGGAGTACCTGGAGGCCACCGGCACGCTCAACGAGTTCAACGAGGCCGGCTCCGCCTGATCGGCATTCTGATCGACGATGCCGCCATAGCCGCGGCGTAGCAGAGTCGCCGGGCGCAGCGCAGGCAGGCGAGGCCGTCGCTTGCGCGCCGCTCCAGATTATGTAATGTGGCATACATAGTCGATGAAGGCGGTCCCATTGTGACAAGTCCACGCCTGTGACAAGTCCACGCGAACGCATGATTGTTTCCGCGGCGCTGCTGATCCGGGAACGGGGTGCTCATCCCACCGCCATCGCCGATGTCCTCGAGCACAGCGGTGCCCCCAGGGGGTCGGCATATCACTACTTCCCCGGTGGCCGCACACAGTTGCTCTGCGAAGCGGTCGATTACGCAGGTGACTACATGGCGGCCAGGCTCGGGGCTGCGGAATCGACGCGTGATGCGCTCGATGAACTCTTCGACAGTTATCGTAAGCAACTGCAGCGCAGTGACTTTCGTGCGGGATGCCCGGTTGTTGCGGTGGCCGTCGAAGCGGGTGACACCTCGAAGGCCGCCCCGGAAAAACCCGTGATCGACCGTGCGGCGGCGGCCTTCCTCCGGTGGCGCGAAGAGATCGAGCAACGGCTCAAGTACGACGGCGTTCCCGCAACGCGCGCCGCCGAACTGGCGATCCTCGTTCTCTCCTCGTTCGAAGGCGCGGTCGTCATCGCGCGGGCACTGCGCGAGCTTGAGCCACTCGACACAGTTCATGCCCAGCTCCGGTCACTCCTCAGCGCCGAGCTACCAACCCCCACCAGAAGGCGGACCTCGCAATGACCGACCAAACCATTGACTGGCAGCCCACTGCCTGCATCTTGTGCGAATGCAACTGCGGCATCGTTGTCCAGGTCGAGGACCGCGAACTGGCCCGCATACGCGGGGACAAGGCCCACCCCGCCTCGCGCGGGTACACCTGCAACAAGGCGTTGCGTCTTGATCACTACCAGAACGACCCCAACCGCCTGACCTCCCCCATGCGCCGTCGGCCGGACGGAACTTTCGAAGAGGTTGACTGGGACACGGCAGTCTCGGAGATCGCTTCGGGATTCAGTGCCATCGCCGAGGCTCACGGCGGCGACAAGATCATGTACTACGGCGGTGGTGGACAAGGAAATCATCTCGGCGGCGCGTACAGTGGCGCCTTCCTCAAGTCGCTCGGTTCCCACTACCGCTCCAACGCACTGGCGCAGGAGAAAACCGGGGAACACTGGGTGGACGCCCACTTCTACGGGGACCACACCCGCGGCGAGTTCGAGCACGCGGAGGTGTCGGTATTCATCGGCAAGAACCCGTGGATGTCGCAGAGTTTTCCGCGGGCCCGGGTGGTGCTACACGAGATCGCCAAGGATCCGGCCAGGTCAATGGTGGTGATTGATCCCGTCATCACCGACACCGCGAAGATGGCCGACTTCCACTTGCGAGTCCGGCCGGGAACCGACGCATGGTGCGTGGCGGCGTTGGCGGCGGTGTTGGTGCAAGAGGAATTGTGCGACGAGGAGTTTCTCGCCGAGCACGTCACCGGCGTGGAGCCGGTACGTGAGGTTCTTGGGGAGGTGCCGGTCGGTGATTACGCGCAGCGCTGCGGCGTCGAGGAGGATCAGTTGCGCGCCGCGGCCCGCCGTATCGGTTCGGCCGGCAGCGTAGCGGTGTTCGAGGATCTCGGGGTTCAGCAGGGGCCCAACAGCACATTGTGTTCGTATCTGAATAAGATGTTGTGGATCCTGACCGGCAATTTCGCCAAACGTGGTGGCCAGCATCTTCATTCGTCCTTCGCGCCGTTGTTCCGGCGCGGCGGCGTCGGCCGGACACCGGTGACCGGCGCGCCGCTTATCGGCGGGCTGATGCCCAGCAGCGTAGTGCCCCAAGAGATTCTGACCGAGCACCCCGACCGGTTCCGCGGGATGATCGTAGAGAGCAGTAACCCTGCGCACTCGATCGCGGACTCCGACACGGTGCGTCGGGCGTTCGCGGAGCTGGAGTTGCTCGTGGTTATCGACGTGGCGATGACGGAGACCGCGAGGTTGGCGCACTATGTGCTGCCCGCCGCGACCCAGTACGAGAAGGTCGAGGCGACCTTCTTCAACCTTGAGTTCCCGCACAACACTTTCCACCTACGACACCGATTGATGGAGCCGCTTCCGGGCACCCTGCCCGAGCCTGAGATCTGGGCCCGCCTTATGCGTGCACTCGGGGTGGTCGACGAGTCCGAGTTGGCTCCCCTGCGCCGTGCAGCTGAGTCGGGCCTCGCGGCATACGCCAGCGCTTTCCTCGAGGCGGTCGGCTCCAATCCAGGACTGGGCAAGGCGCTGCCCTTCGTGCTGTACGAGACGTTGGGACCGACACTGCCCGAAGGACTTTCCGGGGCGGCAGCGCTGTGGGGACTGGCGCAGAAGGCGGCGATGACCTACCCGGAGGCGATTCGCCGCGCCGGGCATGCGGACGGTAATGCGCTGTTCAGTGCGATTCTCGAAAGCCGTTCGGGGGTGACATTTACCATCCACGAGTACGAGGACGACTTCGCGTTGATCACGCATTCGGATCACAAGATCGCTCTGGAGTTGCCCCAGATGCTGGCCGACTTGCGGGCGCTGGCTGAAGCGGCGCCCGGACTGACCACGCCAGAGTTCCCAATCGTCCTGTCGGCGGGCGAGCGCCGCGCGTACACCGCAAACGACATCATGCGTAACCCGTCGTGGCGAAAACGTGACGTCGACGGATCGCTGCGAGTCAGCGTCGAGGATGCCGAATCCCTGGGCCTGCACGACGGCGGCCGTGCGCGGATCACCACCGCCGCAGGTGCGGCGGAGGCGACGGTCGAGATCAGCCACGCGATGCTTCCTGGGCACGCCTCGCTGCCCAACGGATACGGGCTCGACTTCATCGACCGGGATGGCACAGAGTTGGTTCCCGGCGTGGCGCCAAATTCACTGACGTCGAGCGACTGGCGCGACGCCTACGCTGGAACGCCCTGGCACAAGCATGTGCCAGCGCGCATTGAGGCTACGCCGCTGGCTGGAGCGGCCAGGTAACTAAGGCGCGAGCGGCGGCACGTCGGCCGGGACTGGTACCTCGGGTGCAGGTTCTGCGGGCAACTGCGTTTGGGGTCCGGAGGGCAGCCCTCGTGACGACGTAGCATCGGCGTCCATGGGCCGCTGCGTGAGCAGCAGCAGCGCGTCGGCGCCGCTGACCTCCTGCGTCCGCATCGCGTGCCACAGATCACGCAGGTAGGTCAACCGCGGTTGATTCGGATTCTCCGGTGCGACGCTGGTGCCTGGCGGGAGGTTCTCGGGGCTGGGCAGATGAGGTACCCCTTCGGCAACCGGTTCACCAGCAGCATTCGTGACGGCTTGCGAGGGCGCCTCGGTTGCCGCTGGCAGCGCGTCCACAGGCAGCGGCGCCGGAGTCGGGAGCGGGGGCGGAGCCGGCTCCGCGGCGGCGAGCGCTGCGCTAGCGACCAACGCCGTAAAAGCCGCTGCGGCGACGATGGATACGATCTTCGCGCCGAATACGAACTTCACCGATTTACCCCCGGGTTCCGCAGGTGCGCTACTTGTCACTGGGTGCATCTGCGATAGCCCTGAAATCGTTACATCGTGCATCGGCACTTCCGTGGTGGGAAGGCTGTGGCCGGCAGGGTGTGGCGGTCAGGCTGTGGCGGGCAGGCTCAGGCCTGCACGATGATCGGGTCACCCAGGCGGACG
>JAHZKD010000075.1 GCA_022600605.1 Actinomycetes bacterium | reverse complement strand
CGGCTACCGGGGAAACCGGCACGTCAGCGGCCGAGGATCCATGCGCGATCGACCTGGCCGCACCCGAGATCGCCAAGGCGGTGTCCGCCCTGCCCCGCGACCCGCGCAGCAACCAAGGCTGGAACCCCGAACCGCTCGCCGGCAACTACAACGAATGTGCGCAACTCTCGGCGGTGATCGTCAGGGCCAACACGAACTCGGAGGACCCCAACACCCGCGCGCTGCTGTTTCATCGGGGCAAGTTCATCCCGACCGGGGTGCCCGATACCTACGGGTTCAACGGCTTGGACCGCGCGGCAACCACGGGCGACACGGTCGCGCTGGAGTACTCCAGCGGAGTACCCGAGCTGGACAGCGTGGTGAAGTTCCGATGGAACGGCAGCGGTGTGGAGCTGATCGGTAACACCGGCGACTAACCTCACACTGGTTTCGCACGGCCACCGCGGTGTCGGCGGGCTGACTTACAGTGGCTGCGTGTTCGTCGCAACCGACACCGGCGAAGACCGCGTCATTTACAGCGCCTCCGACCTCGCCGCCGCCGCGCGCTGCGAGTACGCGCTGCTGCGCTCGTTCGACGCTCGGCTCGGCCGGGGTCCGGCAGTGTCCTCCGACGATGAACTTCTGGCCCGCACCGCCGTCCTCGGCGACGACCATGAGCAGCGGCATCTCGATGAACTGCGCCAGCGCCCAGAACTCGGCGACATCACAGTCATCGGGCGGCCGGACTACACCGTCGCGGGCCTGGCCGCCGCAGCCGATCAGACGCTGCGCGCAATCAGGCGCAGCGCACCGGTGATCTATCAAGCCGCCATGTTCGACGGCCGCTTCGTCGGCTTCGCCGACTTCCTGATCCTGGAGAATTCGCCGGCCGGACACCGCTACCGGCTGTGTGACACCAAACTGGCCCGCTCGGTCAAGGTGGAGGCACTGCTGCAGTTGGCCGCCTACGCCCACACACTGATAACCGCGGGCGTTTCGGTGGCGCCCGAGGTAGACCTGGTCCTGGGCGACGGGGCCACGGTCAGTCACCGCCTCGACGAACTGCTCGAGGTATACCGACAGCGCCGGGCGGCGCTACAGCGCCTCCTCGACGGGCATCTGGCCGGTGGCCGGCCGGTGGCCTGGGAGGACGAGGACGTCCGCGCCTGCTTCCGGTGCGCCGAATGCGAGCTACAGGTCCGCGCGCACGATGATCTGTTGCTAGTCGCTGGAATGCGAGTCAGCCAGCGCGCCCGACTGATCGACGCAGATATCACCACGGTGCACGCGCTGGCCGGGTACAGCGGCCCGGTTCCTGAAATGTCGGCCCGCGCTGTCACCGCGCTCGCCGCGCAGGCGCGTCTGCAGGTGGCCGACCCGGTGGACGGCAAGCCGGCCTATGAGGTCGTTGACCCGCAGCCACTGATGGTGTTGCCCGACGCCGACAAAGGCGATCTGTTCTTCGACTTCGAGGGTGACCCACTGTGGAGCGCCGATGGCCGCGAATGGGGGCTGGAGTACTTGTGGGGAGTGCTGAGCGCCGCCGGTGAATTTCACCCATTCTGGGCTCATGACCGCGCCGGCGAGCGGCGGGCACTCATCGACTTCCTCGCCTTTGTCCGCAAGCGGCGGCGGCGCTTTCCCCATATGCACATCTACCATTACGCCCCCTACGAAAAGAGCGCTCTGCTGCGCCTGGCGGGTCGCTACGGCGTCGGTGAGAATGAGGTCGACGCCCTCCTGCGCGAGGGGGTTCTCGTTGACTTATATCCGTTAGTGTGCAAGAGCATTCGAGTCGGCGCGGAAAACTACAGCCTCAAATCGCTGGAGCCCCTGTACATGGGCAACGAGCTGCGTAGTGGCGAGGTCACCACCGCCACGACATCAATCACCGAGTACGCCCGGTACTGCGGGTTGCAGCAGGCCGGGCGCGCCGCCGAGGCCGCCACGGCGCTGAAAGCGATCGAGGATTACAACCGCTACGACTGCCGTTCGACACGCCGGCTGCGCGACTGGCTGGTCGCACGCGCTATCGAGTCCGGGGTGCCACCACGCGGCCCCACCCCGGTGATCGACGGAGGCGAGCCAGTCGAAGTCGAAGCCGAGATCGAAGCCGACGCCGTCGAACGCGCGCTGGGCAAGTTCGCCGGCGACGGGGTCGAGGCGCGCAATGCGGCCCAGTCCGCAGTCGCAATGATCGCCGCTGCCAAGGGCTTTCACAAGCGAGAGGACAAGCCGTTCTGGTGGGGGCACTTCGACCGCTTGAACAATCCCGTCGATGAGTGGGCCGACAGCGGCGGGGTATTCATCGTCGAGGACCACGAGATCGTCGCCGACTGGCACCAGCCACCGCGGGCGCGGAAACCGCAGAGACACGTGCGGCTGTTCGGAGAGATCGCCACCGGCGAGCTGACCCGGCAAATGTATGCGCTCTATGCCCCGCCGTCGCCGGCCGGCCTCGCCGAGGATCCCGATCGACGGGCGTTCGCCTCGGTGACGGTGGCCGAATGCGACGATCCCGCCGCACCCACGCAGGCACTCATCATCGAAAAGCGGCCCAAGCATGGCGGCACCTACGCCCAGGCACCGTTCGCTCTTACCCCAGGTCAACCGTTCAACACCACACCGTTGCAGGAGTCAATCGCCCAGACCGCCGCCCGCGTTGCGGCCGGGCTGCCGACTATGCCCGCCGATGCGATGACCACGATCCTGCTGCGCGAACCACCGCGCACAAAAAGCGGCCACGCACTTCCCCGCCGCGCGACCCCAGAACATGTCGCAGACGACATCACCGCCGCACTACTGGATCTCGACTCCTCCTACCTGGCGGTGCACGGCCCCCCGGGCACCGGCAAGACTTTCACCACTGCACAGGTGATCGCCACACTCGTCAACACCCACAGCTGGCGAATCGGTGTGGTCGCACAATCACACGCCGTGGTGGAGAATCTGTTCGGTGATGTCATCCGCGCCGGCGTGGACGCAGCTCAGGTGGGCAAGAAACTCAACACCGTCAACACGGGTTGGACCGAGATCGCCAACGCGGATTTCGCCGACTTCCTAGCCCGGCGCGGTGGCTTCGTTGTCGGAGGCACCGCATGGGATTTCGCCAACGGCAACAAGATTCCCACCGCCAGCCTCGATCTGTTGGTCATCGAGGAGGCCGGACAGTTCAGCCTGGCCAACACCATCGCGGTGGCCCGGGCGGCACACAATTTGCTGCTGCTGGGTGACCCCCAGCAGTTGCCACAGGTCAGTCAGGGAACCCACCCGGAACCCGTGGACCTCTCCGCTCTCGGCTGGCTTATCGGCGAGCTGAACACGTTGCCGCCCGATCGCGGGTACTTCCTCGATCGCTCGTATCGCATGCACCCCGACGTATGCCGGGCAGTGTCGCGGCTGTCCTACGACGGCCGACTGCACTCCCGCGAGTCGCTCACCGCCGCACGTAAACTCGACGGTCTTGCGGCGGGCGTACGGACGCTGACCGTCGAACATGACGGCAATGCGACTGAGAGCCCCGAGGAAGCAGCGGCGATCGTCGGCGAGATCCAGGCCCTGCTGGGCACGACGTGGACCGACGAGCATGGCCCCCGGGCACTGACCCAGAAAGATGTACTCGTGGTGGCCCCGTACAACGCCCAGGTCGTACTGGCCCGCCGCGCATTGGACCGGGCCGGGCTCACCGATGTTCGCGCAGGCACCGTCGATAAGTTCCAAGGGCAGCAGGCAGTGGTGGTATTCATTTCGATGACCGCGTCCTCGATCGACGACGTGCCGCACGGAATCGCATTCCTGCTCAACAGAAACCGACTCAATGTCGCCGTGAGCCGCGCAAAGTATCTTGCGGTCATCGTGCGGTCTCGACAGCTGACCGACTACCTGCCCAGCACCCCGGATCGACTCCTCGAGTTGGGGGCCTTCCTCGCTTTATGTCCCAGTGATACGGCCGACCTCACCGACATGTCACTACACGACAGACCACACGGCGCCTTCGCGCCGTGACCAGCATTGAACTCGGCCG
>JAHZKD010000074.1 GCA_022600605.1 Actinomycetes bacterium | reverse complement strand
GTTCCCGCACCTGCTGACATTGGACATCACACTTCTCGAGCGCACTCTCACGGTGAGAACCACCGTGACGGCGACCACGGGTTCGCGAGTGCCGCTGTGTTTCGGCTTCCACCCCTACCTGCAATTGCCCGGCGTCCCCCGCGCGCAGTGGCGGATGGAGACGCCGGCGATGCGATACCAGCCGGTCAACGCCTGGGGCATCCCCACCGGCAGGGTGGAGCAGCGCCCGGAGGCTGCAGAGTTGTTGGGCGACAGCTTCGTCGACGATGGCTACGACGAAGTCGCACCGGGGTCGATGTTTGCCCTCTCAGGCGGCGACCGCCGCATCGAGGTGCACTTCGATGAGGGGTTCACCGCTGCACAGGTGTACGCACCTGGCGATGACGACGTCGTGTGTTTCGAGCCGATGGCCGCCCCGACCGACGCGCTGCGGCGCGGCGGCTACCACGAGGTGCAGCCCGGTGAGTCCGTGACCGCCCAGTTCCGCATCAAGGTCGCCGGGTGACGATCAAGCGGTGAGGAACGAGCCGCGTTGAGGAACCCGGCCAGTCGGGTCAGCCGGGTGACGATCAAGCGGTGAGGAACGAGCCGCGTTGAGGAACCCGGCCAGTCAAGTCAGCACTAACGCTGCTGCCGCGGCTGCCACACCACCAGCGCGGTGCTCTTCGCCCGCGGCTGAGACCGCAGGTACTCGACTTCCCCGCTCAGTTCACGAACCCGCGCCTGCAACGCCTCGACCCGATTGGTCAGCTCGATGATCCGCTTGATACCCGCGAGATTCACGCCCTCGTCCTGCGACAGCCGTTGAACCTCGCGCAACAGATCGACGTCATGTTCGGAATACCGCCGGCCCCCGCCGGTAGTGCGCTGCGGACTGACCAGGCCCAACCGGTCATAGGTGCGCAGCGTCTGGGCGTGCATTCCAGCCAGCTCGGCAGCCACCGAGATAAGAAATGTCCTGGCGTCTTCCCTACGCTTGGCACTCACAATGCGCCCGCCCAACCCGCACGCGGGTCGAATCCGCTGGCCCGCTCGGCCTTGGCATACGCTTCCAGCGCCTCCGCCGCCGGCCCCTCCAGGTTCGGTGGCACCGCCACCTTGACGGTGACCAACAGGTCACCGTGACCTCCGGAACGCTTGGGCACACCACGACCGCGCACCCGAAGGATGCGGCCGTCCGCGGTGCCCTTGGGCACCCTCACCCCGACCTTGCCTTCCAACGTCGGAACTGAAAGCGTTGTACCCAAGGCTAATTCGTGGAAACTCACCGGGACTGCCACAGTGAGGTCGTCGCCAGTGCGTCCGAACACTTTGTCCGGCTTGACATGGACGGTGACATACAGGTCGCCCGAGGGTGCCCCGCGCAGCCCGGCTTCACCCTGCCCGGCCAACCGGATACGTTGACCGTCTTCGACACCTGGAGGTATCCGCACGTTGATGGTGCGGGTGCGGGTGGCCACGCCGGTGCCTTTGCACTCATCGCATGGGTTCTCGATGATCGAGCCGGAGCCGCGGCATTCCGTGCACGGCTCGGAGAAACCGAACGCGCCCTGGTTACGGTTTACCACGCCGGCACCGTTGCAACTTGAGCAAACCTTGGGGCTGGTGCCCGGCCGCGCACCACTGCCATGGCAGTTCGTGCATGGGGCTGGGCTGGTCAGCCGCAGCGGCATCGCCACACCTTTGGTGGCTTCCAGGAAGTTGAGTTGGGTCTCGGTCTCGAGGTCATTGCCCCGGCGCGGCCGGGACGGTCGGGGTTGTTGAGCTCCCCGACCGAACAGTCCACCGAAGAGGTCACCGATGTTCGCGCCGCCCTCCTGACCGGCAGCATCGAAGAGATCGTTCAGGTTGAACTCCTGGCCGTCCCCGCCAGCGTTGTCACCACCAAAACCGCCGCCACCGCCGCGACCTCTACCGAACCCGCCGCCGGCAAATAAGCGGCGGGTTTCGTCGTACTCCTTACGTTTCGTCGGATCCGTGAGAACTTCCTTGGCTTCCGAGGCAGCCTTGTACCGCTCTTCGGCCGCGGAGTTGCCGGGATTCCGGTCTGGGTGGTTCTCGGAGAGAATCTTGCGGGCTGCCCGCTTGATCTGTTTCTCATCGGCGTCAGAGGTGACGCCGAGCTCCTTGTAGAAGTCCTTCTCAACCCATTCTCGCTGGGCCATACAGCGTCACCTCCTCACCTGCTCGTCGATTGAGTGTTATCAATTCTCTGATTCTGCGGGCTGTTGGCCCGCGGCGCCGGCATTATCGGGCCCGGACGCGCCGGGCACGGCGTCGACCACCCCCACCATGGCGTGGCGGACCACGTGATCACCGACCTTGTAGCCGCGCCGCATCACGGTGCCGATCACCGAGTGCGACCCGTCGCCCTCATGCTGAACGGCCTCGTGCAGGGCAGGATCGAACTCCTCTCCTTCGCTGCCGAAGGCCACCAGGCCTACACCTTCCAGGACATCAATCAGCTTGTCGGCGACCGACTTCAGCGGACCCGAATCGAGGTCGCCGTGCGCGCGAGCCCGGTCGAGATCGTCGAGCACCGGCAACAGCTGGGTCACCACGTGCGCCTTGGCCCGTTGGGTCGCAACCTGCTGATCGCGCAGGGCACGCTTGCGATAGTTGGTGAAGTCGGCCTGCACGCGCTGCAGGTCGGCGACCAACTCCGCGGCCTCGCTCTGGGTTTCTTCAGAGACGGAGGGCACCTCCGGAGCCGACCCCCCAGGGGTCGGCCCGGAGCCCGCCGGGTCACGCACACGACCCGTTTCCGGATCTATCCGCCGGTTGTCGGCGACGGTGATGGGCTCATCGAGCTCTTCACCGCTGCTCACTTGCGCTCCTGATCATCCTCAACAACCTCAGCGTCGACGACGTCATCATCGGATCCCGCGGATCCCGCTGGACCCGCGGGCCCTTCGCCTCCGGCAGCGCCCTGCTCGGCCTGCGTGGCTTCATAGATCGCCTGGCCTAAAGCCTGGCTCTCTTCGCCCAGCTTCTCCATCGCCGTCTTGATCGCGGCGATGTCGGTACCGTCGAGCGCCGATTTTGCCTCGGAGATCGCAGCGTCGACCTTGGCCAGAGTTTCCTCGGGAACCTTGGAGCCTCCCTCGGCCTCGCGCTGTTCCTTGACGAACTTCTCCGTCTGGTAGGCAAGCGACTCGGCCTGGTTGCGGACATCAGCCTCTTCGCGGCGCTTGCGGTCTTCGTCGGCGTGGGCCTCAGCGTCCTTGACCATCCGGTCGATCTCCTCCTGGGACAGGCCGGAGCCCTCCTGGATGCGGATCGTGTTTTCCTTGCCGGTTCCCTTGTCCTTGGCGGTGACATGCACGATGCCGTTGGCGTCGATGTCGAAGGTGACCTCGATCTGAGGAACTCCACGCGGGGCCGGAGGGATACCGGTCAACTCAAAGGAGCCGAGCAGCTTGTTGTGCGAGGCGATCTCGCGCTCACCCTGGAACACCTGAATCTGCACCGAAGGCTGATTCTCGTCGGCCGTGGTGAAGGTCTCCGACCGCTTCGTCGGGATCGTGGTGTTGCGTTCGATGAGCTTGGTCATCACGCCGCCCTTGGTCTCAATGCCAAGGCTCAGCGGTGTGACATCAAGCAGCAGAACGTCTTTCACCTCGCCCTTGAGTACGCCGGCCTGCAGCGCAGCGCCGACCGCGACGACCTCGTCGGGGTTGACGCCCTTGTTGGGCTCCTGGCCGCCGGTCATCTCCTTGACCAGATCAGAGACAGCGGGCATACGGGTGGATCCGCCCACCATCACGACATGGTCGATGTCGCCCACCGCGATTCCGGCATCCTTGATGACCTGCTGGAACGGCGTGCGGGTGCGGTCCAACAGATCTTGGGTGATCTTCTGGAACTCCGAACGTGTCAGCTGCTCGTCGAGGAACAACGGGTTCTTGTCCGCATCCACGGTGATGTACGGCAGGTTGATCGAGGTGGATTGACCTGAGCTGAGTTCGATCTTCGCCTTCTCGGCAGCCTCGCGCAGTCGCTGCATCGCCATCTTGTCTTTGGTCAAGTCGATGCCTGCGCTCGCCTTGAACTTGTCGACGAGCCATTCGACGATCCGGTCATCCCAGTCGTCGCCACCGAGGTGATTGTCACCGGAGGTGGCGCGTACTTCGACCACGCCTTCACCGATCTCCAGCAGGGACACATCGAAGGTGCCACCGCCGAGGTCGAACACGAGGATGGTCTGTTCCTTCTCACCCTTGTCCAGTCCGTAGGCCAGTGCAGCCGCTGTCGGCTCGTTGACGATGCGCAGCACGTTCAGGCCGGCGATCTGGCCGGCTTCTTTGGTGGCTTGACGTTGGGCGTCGTTGAAGTACGCCGGCACGGTGATGACCGCATCGTCGATGTCTTCACCGAGGTAGGACTCCGCGTCGCGCTTGAGCTTCATCAGCACACGCGCGCTGATTTCCTGTGGCGTGTAGTTCTTGCCGTCGATCTCCACCGACCAGTCGGTGCCGATCTCACGTTTCACCGAACGAATGGTCCGGTCGACGTTGGTCACCGCCTGGTTCTTGGCGGGCTGGCCCACCAGCACCTCGCCGTTGCGCGCGAACGCGACGACCGACGGGGTGGTCCGGGAGCCTTCCGAGTTGGCGACGACGACGGGTTCGCCGCCCTCGAGCACCGCGACGACGGAGTTGGTGGTCCCGAGGTCGATTCCGACCGCACGAGCCATAGTTACTAACCTCCTGAGTAGAGAAATCATTGGTCACGAGTGCGGTGCACCCGACATGTCTGAGTGCGCCACGCTCAAGAATGCCTCGGCCAACCATGGAATGTCAAACCGAAGTTGAGCTACCCGCACTCAAGTTATCAATCGACTCAACGAGGGGTCTCGCGGATTTGTTCCCTGCCGCGAGTTTTCCCAGGAACGCGGCCATCTTGTCCCATCGCGGTTTGTCCCATCGCGGTGCTCATCGCGTCCTGCGAATCGGTCGATCGATCCACAGCGTTCAGCGCTGAACTCCGCCCTGATCGCACATTAGGGCGCTTTAGGGCGCCTCGGGGCGCCTCAAGGCTTTGGCGCGGCTTGTGAGAGCAATGGCGTGATCGCCGAGAATCCCGGTTTCTGGGCGTTGTAAGTTCGAAGGGAACTCCAAACCCTGCCGCTCGGTCGACACCAGCTGAGCACGACGACCCACTACCTGAGGAACACCATGAGCTGGTCCACAAAGAACATCCCCGACCTGCACGGCAAGGTCGCCGTCGTCACCGGAGCGAACGGCGGACTGGGACTCGCCTCGGCCAAGGCGCTCGCCGGCAGCGGCGCCCACGTCGTCATGGCGGCCCGCAACCAGGCCAAGGCAGCCGAGGCACACGCCGAGATCCTCGCCGCCCACCCCGCGGCATCACTGGAGATCGTGGAACTAGACCTCGGGTCGCTGGCCTCGGTCAAGACCGCCGCCGACCACATCGCCGCCAAGCACGACCACATCGACATCCTCATGTGCAACGCAGGCGTGATGGCTATGCCGGAGGGCACCACCGAGGACGGCTTCGACACCCAGATGGGCATCAATGTGCTCGGTCACTGGGCCCTGATCTCCCATCTTCTGCCCATCCTCGTGGCCACCCCCGGTGCGCGGGTGGTGACGCTGTCGAGCGTCGCCCAGCACACCGGCCTCGCCATCAATCCCACCGACCCCCACATGCGCAAGAACTTCGACGCGTGGCGCATGTACGGCCAGACCAAGCTGGCCATGCGCCACCTCGCAGTTGGGCTGCAAGCGCAGTTCGATCAGGCCGGCGTCGATGCCAAGGCGCTGGCCGCCCAGCCGGGAATGACCAACTCCGATCTGCAGACCACGACCACCGCCCACGGCGGCGGCTTGCTCGGCGCCTTCTTCGAGAAGCAGACCAAGCTGATGGGCATGTCAACCGATCAGGGTGCACTGAGCCAACTGCGAGCGGCCGTCGACCCGGACGCTCCCGGTGGCGGTTTCTACGGGCCGCTGTTCGCTACCAACGGACCCCCGGTGCGCAAGCCGCTGGTCCGGCCCGGCAGCGAGGCAGCCATCGAAAACCTGTGGCGGGTCGCCGAACGCGAGACCGGCATGAAGATCGACGTCAAAGCCGCCGTGGAGAAGTCAGCCAGGCCGTGAACGCCGTGGTCGCGCCACCGGAGTTGACCTCTTCCTGGCGCACCCGCGATCTGCCGAATAGTTGCAACTCTCTGAGCGATTTTGCGGTTGAATTGGGCCAGCGTTCCGCCGAGTTCCTCACCCGAGCCGGATGAATTGCCTCTCCGTCGGCCCATGAGGAGTGGGGTATGCGAATCGTCGTCGATCTGAACCGGTGCCAGGGCTACGCGCAGTGCGTCCCGCTCGCACGGGATGTGTTCCGACTCCACGGCGAGGAAGCGCTCATGTATGACCCCAACCCCGACGACTCTCAGCGTCAGCGGGTGCTGCGCGCGGCGGCATCCTGCCCAGTGCAGGCGATCCTGGTCGAGCCGACGGGAGCACAAGAGTGAGAGTGAAGGCGGAGTCGATGATCGCCGACATCATCGACACCTTCAAGGCTGACGGCCGGATCGTCATCGTGGGCGCCTCGCTGGCCGGACTCCGCGCCGCCGAGACACTTCGCGACGAGGGCTTTAACGGCCAGCTCACCATCATCGGCGATGAGCGCCACCAACCCTACGATCGTCCCCCGCTTTCCAAGCAGGTGCTGAAGGGGTGGGTGCCCGCCGACCATACCGAGCTTCCGCAGATGCGAGAGCTCGACGCCGATTGGCGGCTTGGTGTGGCAGCGGTCGGGCTCGACCGGGTGAACATGGAGGTGCACCTCGCCGATGGCGAAAAAGTCCCCTTCGGCCGGATGCTGATCGCCACCGGCACCCGGGCGCGGCAATGGTTCAACCCGGCCGAGGCCGCGCTGCAGGGTGTTTTCACTCTGCGCACCAGCGATGACGCCGCTCGTCTACAGGCGGCCCTGAAGGCCGGGCCGGGGCGGGTCCTCATTGTCGGGTCTGGCTTCATCGGATCCGAAATGGCCTCGGTCTGCCGCGAACTGGGCCTGGAGGTAACCGTCGCCGAGCGTGCCGATGCGCCGCTGGTCGGGGCACTGGGCGGGGTGATCGGAGAGATCGCCGCGCAGATGCAGCGCGATCACGGGGTCGACCTCCGTACCGGCGTCTCCGTCCAGGCGCTGGAAGGAGACTCCGCAGGGCATGTTCGCCGTGCCCGGCTGTCCGACGGGACGACGCTCAATGTCGACGTGGTGGTGGCTTCGCTGGGTTCGATCCGCAACATCGAATGGCTCGAAGGCGCCGGCCTGGCCACCGGGTTCTGGGGGGTTGCCTGCGACGCCGGCTGCCGCGCCTTCGACATCAACGGAGTGGTGACCGACAACATCTTCGTCGCGGGCGACGTCGCGCGTGCACCCCATGTGCTCTACGACTATGAGTTTCTCTCCCTGGAGCACTGGGACAACGCTGTCCTCGGCGCTCAGGTGGCAGCGCACAACATGGTCAGGCTCGAAACTGACCGCGTACCACATCTGCCGCTGCCTTCCTTCTGGTCGGGCCAGTTCGGCGTCAATATCAAGGGCGTGGGGGTGTGCTCATTCGGCGACGAGATCGTCATCACCCAGGGCTCGGTCGAAGAGCGCCGCTTCGCTGCCGCGTACGGTCGGGACGGCCGCATCGTGGGCGCCGTGACGTTCAACCACGGCAAGTGGCTTGAGTACTACGGGGCGATGATCGAACGATCAGCGCCGTTCCCGCCCCCTCCACCGGGCTATGACCGGCCCGCCGACATGACCCCGGTTCCGGCCCGGTTTCCGGATCCACGGGTACCGACCGGGACTCCCGACGTCGTGTTGACCGGCCATGACCCCACTCAGCGTGGCGCCGAGTTCCGCCCCAGGGAGGAGCGATGATGACCCCCGAAACCGCGTGGGCGAACGCGATGAAGTTCGAGAACCGGGCCAATCCGTACCCGTTCTTCGACGAACTCCGGCGGACGCCGGTGGCGAAGGTGGCAGAGAACACCTACGTCGTCACCGGATATCGCGAACTCTTGACACTGGCCCATGACCCGCGGATAAGTTCCGACGCCAGCCGCAGCCCGCTTACGCCCGATCGGGACGCCGGCGGCCCGCAGAGCATCATCATGTCTGATCCGCCGGACCACGATCGGGCCCGCCGCCAGGTGATGCGGCATTTCGGCCCGCCTCACTCACCGGATGTCATTCCGGATATGGAGCCCACCGTTGTACGACTCTGCAACGGATTGCTCGACAAAGCCAAAGCCCTCGCGAAGACCAGAATCGACGTCGTCGACGACTACGCCTATCCGGTTCCAGTTGCGGTGATCTGCAGCATCCTCGGCGTGCCAATCGAGGATGAGCCCTCGTTCCACGACTGGATCTTTGATTTCCTGGCCGGCGAGGATCTGGGTCCCGATGCAGTCACTGCCGAGGGGCAGGTGCGTGCTGAGAAGGGCGCGGTAGCCGGGGCAGCGCTACAGCAGTACCTGACCGACATGATCCAGCGGTTCGTTGGTGAACCGGGCGAGGGCCTGCTCTCGAAGTTGCTCCACGACGACGGCCCCGACGGGCCGATGTCCCCCGCTGAAGCCGTGGCCAACGCGGGCTTGCTACTGGTCGCCGGCCACGATTCGACGGTCAACACCATCACCAACTGCGTTATGACCCTGCTGCGCAATCCGGGTTCCTTTGACCTGCTGCGCCGCCGGCCTGAACTCATCCCCGGCGCGATCGAAGAGATCCAGCGCCTCCAATCACCGGTCCAGTTCTTTCCGAGCCGCAGCGCGACCGACGACATCGAAGTCGCGGGGACAGTTATCCCGGCAGGCTCAGCGGTGCATCTCGTATACAGCGCCGCGAACCGCGACCCCGCCGTGTTCGCTCATCCGAACCGGTTCGACCCCAAACGCTCCGACAACGAGCACTTCGGCTGGGGCAGCGGTATTCACACCTGCTTAGGCGGGCCACTCGCGCGGCTGGAGGTCAACTTGGCGCTGGAGACCTTCCTACGGCGGGTGGAGAATCCGCAGCTCGTTGTCGACCCACCGCCATACCGGCAGAGCCAGATCTTCCGCGGCCCACGGCACTTGCTGATCGACTTCGACCGAATCAGCGACTAACGCTCATTGCCCGGACCTGTTGGGCTTGCTACACCGACCGCAACTTCGCCGACGGCGCAGACTCGGCACCACCGCTCAGTTGCAGTTATTGGCGCTCACCCATCGGCCGTTGTAGCCCACGCAAGCGTTCGGCGGCGGCGGTGGGTCGTCAGGCATCGGCGCGTAGTAGGCCGGCGGCGGAACGTATGGCGCGACGACGTCGGCGAGGTTCGCGCAGCCACTGACCGATATCCGTCGGCCGACATTGGCGCATACGTCGGCCTTGACTTCCCCGTTGGGCTGAAACACGACGACAGCCGCAGGAACAGTCCCGAGCGCCGCGACGGCCACAGCGGCTGCCGTCCATGACCGAGTCCAGTGACCCATATCGCTTGTCTCCTCACTGACCGAACCAGTGTGTCCCGGCGTGCTGTGTGAAGTCTACGACGCCGGATGTGGTCAAAACCGGATGTGGTCAAATCTGTGGATTGGGAGCGCCGTACCCGCCCTCCGCCGTAGTGGCGGCGTGCAGATCAGCGCGGGAGGTTACCGGAGAAGTCGCACCGTGCCCGCAGATCCTTCAACGGCTGACGGATACCGTTGATCTCGGCTTCGACCTGAGGGTTGGCGTTCATGTAGTCCTGGACGGCACCGCGAACTTCGTCGTCGGGCTTCCCGCGAAGGTTGGTGAAGAAGTTATTCACGTCTGGATGGGTGAACAGATAGACCCCCGTCCCCGTTGCGACCGCACCCGAGACTTGAGCGAGGTCGGCCGCCGTGCAATTGGGGGGCGGCGGCGCAGCGGGTTCGGGCGTGGGTTCGGGCGCAGGCTGGGCAAGCGCCGACGATGCGCCGCCGAACAGCATCGCGGCCGCCATCGCACCGCTGCCGATCAATCCAGCCATCACCCGGCGGCTGGCACATCCTGAAAGCAACATTGGAGAGCTCCTCGTTTGTCCCCCGGGGACCGATGCGGTGGCCGCGGGTGCCAAAAGCCAATCACATCAACCGAACGAAGAAATGCGGATTCGCCAATCCGCGGCTCGCCGGCACCGCCTATGTCACTGGATCAGTTCCGGTGACCCTACGAGGATTTCGCGGTTGTCCACCGGTTTGCGAACCGATTTTCGCGCCAGGTGCCGAATGGGACCCGTCGGTCCCGCGCGCCCCTTTCGCCACTCTCACCACAGGCGCCGTACGCTGAAAGCAATGAAGACGCGGCTGGCTCTCACAGGGGCACTTGCCGTTGCCTGCACCGCCTCGCTCACTGCCTGCCAATCCACCATTGAGGGCACAGCCACCCGAATCCCCAATACACATAACGAGCCGGACTTCCCGACACCACGCCCCACCAGACCCACCGCGGCGCCACCTTCCACCCTGGAGCCGCCTCCGTCGCCGGCACCCATGCAGCCCGGCGGCGAAATACTCCAGCCCCAAAACGGACGGGTATTCATCCAGACGAAGACCGGTAAAACCCGATGCCAACTCGACGAGCAGGAAGTGGGCTGCGAGGCAACGTTCGCCAACGCCCCAGAGATCGACGGCTTGCCCGCCAACGGGGTGCGTCTGAGCAGCGGTGGACAAATCAGCTGGGTGCTCGGCAACCTCGGCAACATCCCCGTCGTCACCCTGGACTACCAGACCTATTCGGCCGTGGGCTGGACGATTGACGCCAGCGCCGAAGGTACCCGATTCACCAACGACAGCACCGGGCGAGGAATGGCGATCAGCATCGAGGGCGTCGAAGGCTTCTGAGCTCCGACGGCAAGCCACGCACTCGGTCTAGGCGGCTTCCAGGAGCGACTTGAGCCGGGCAAGATCCTTGGCGTTGGCGCGCTTGATCGCCATCTCCATCAGCGACCCGGCAATTTCCCAAAAGCCCCTCGGCTCACCGCGGTTGCGCAACGTCATCGTCGTCGTACCGTGCGGACCATCTTCCCAAAGATAGGTTGTCTCCATCGGGAACGGCCCTTGCGCTGTGTGCATCACGAACCGCGTCCCAGGTTGTAGGTCTGCCACCTCGTAGGTGTAACTCAATGGGCGTCCGAGAAACCGGGCGGTGAACGCGAACTGCGAACCTACAGCGACAGGCCCGGGCGATACCCGCTGTACCGCTTTGATGTTGAGGTACCAGGCGGTGGCGTTGTCGGGATTCGAGGAATACGCGGCGACTTCGCTGCGGGGCCGCGCGATGACAATCTCGCTAGTCACGTCGACTGATGTCATGAAGCTCCTGTCATGGATACGGCGACGACCCGGCGGTGCACCTCAACCTGCGCTACCCCTGACTTGGAGAATCCGCAGCGGCGCCGAGCAGCGGCCGGGGATCGAACCGCAACTCGATACGACGAATGAGCCCGGTACGCACCACATGCCATTCCGCGCACTCCAACGGACCGACCGCGGTGTCGAGACAGTAGAAAGCGGCGACGTTGGTGGTGCCATCGGGGTCATTGTGGGCAAAAAGCGCATGCCAGCGGATCCCCACCGTCACTTGGGCCAGCCCCGTCAGCGCGGTCGCCATGTCGTCAGCGTTGGTGAAGGTGTCCATCGGTCCGTGGAATTCAAGGTCGTCGGCGATCATGCGCCGCGCCGCGGCGATGTCACCCGCAGCCCATGCCTCGTTGTACGCCCGGACAATCTCCATGCTGTCCGCGCTGTCCACGCTGTCCACGCTCATGTCGGATCTCCTTTGGCCCCTGAAATTCCCGATGAAGGCTGCTGCGCAGCGGCTCAATCAGCGAAAGAGGCCCGCCTATGCCGTTACGAGTATCACCTATCGAGAGGATCCGAAGCGAGGTGCCGTCACCGGAGGTGCAGTCACCGGAGGTGCGGTCGCCGCGAGGTGCGGTCGCCGCGAGGTTCCTCCGCCGAGTATTGGTCTGACCACTTGACGTCTGTCCGGCGACCGGGCATGGTGGAGCCATGGCAATGCAGCCGGTGAACCGTAGGTCTGTACCTGAAGACGTGTTCGAGCAGATCGTCGCCGAGGTACTCAGCGGCGAGATGCAACCCGGCCAGACACTGCCCAGCGAACGCCGCCTCGCCGAGGCGCTCAAGGTGTCACGTCCTGCGGTGCGCGAAGCTCTCAAGCGGGTCTCTGCCGCCGGCCTGGTCGAAGTCCGCCAAGGCAACGCCACCACCGTGCGCGACTTTCGCCGGCACGCCGGACTGGACCTGCTGCCCCGGCTGCTATTGCCGGGCGGAGAGCTCGATATCACCGTCGCACGCAGCATCCTTGAGGCACGGCTGCACAACGGGCCCAAAGTCGCCGAGCTCGCCGCACAGCGACACCAGCCGGACTTACCGCCATTGCTCGATGAGGCGGTGTGCGCGCTGGAAGCCGAGAAGGATCCGATCGAGCGCCAGCGTCACGCGCTGACGTTCTGGGATCACGTCGTCGACGGTGCAGCCTCCATCGCCTTCCGGCTGATGTACAACACGCTGCGCACCGCCTACGAGCCCGCGCTTCCTGCACTGGCCGTCGTCATGGCGGCCGAAGTCGGGCGCCCGCAGGCTTACCGCAAGCTCGCGCAAGCAATCTCCGATGGTGACGCCCCCGCAGCCAAACAAGCCGCACTAGACCTACTCGAACCCGCAACCACCGCGCTGAGCGCGGTATTCACGTCAATGGAGGAGCCCCGATGAGCACTTCGACAACTTCGACAACTTCGACGGCCCGGAAAGTCTTCACGCTCTCCGACGCGAGGCGCCAGTTCTGGACCTCCTACCCGTCACCATGGATAATCCTCGCCACCGTCGTCGGCGCGGTTGCCGCCCGAATCGCGGTCGGCGACTGGCAATACACCGACGCGCTGGTCCCGTTGGTGATGGTGGCCCTCTTCCCGTTCTACGAGTGGATAATCCACGTCTTCATCCTGCACTGGCGGCCACGACGCGTTGGGGGGCTGACTATCGACTCGTTACTGGCCCGAAAACATCGCGAACACCACATGGCTCCGCGCAGCCTGCCGGAGATATTCATTCCGTGGCCGGCGCTGCTGTGGGTGCTGCCACTGGCCGTCGCGGTTGCGCTGCTGGCGTTTCCACGCCCTGGCCTGGGTCTGACCTTCCTCGCATTTCTCACTATCGTCGGCTTGGCCTACGAGTGGACGCACTACCTCATTCACACCGACTACAAGCCGAAAACGCGCATGTACCGTGCGATCTACCGCAATCACCGGCTGCACCACTTCAAGAACGAGCACTACTGGTTCAACGTCACGACCTCTGGCACCGCCGATCGAGTACTGCGCACATGTCCCGACCCAGCCACGGTGCCCACATCGCCGACCGCCAAGAACCTGCACGCTGATCATGTGACCGGCTGATCGGCACAGGTCAACCCGCTCCTCAACCGCTCCGGCGATGGCCCGCTCATCACGGTCCTGGGCTAGTTGAACCCAGCGGCGACGCAGCCGCCGCGGCTACTATCGGAAGCCGTGGCCGGCCGGCATCGCGATGAAGACGCCCCGACGCCGCCGCCCCGCGCACCGTGGCACCACCGCACGTCAACCGTGCTCGGCGTGAGCCTGGCGGGTTTGGCTGTGCTCGCCATTCTGGTCATCGCCATCAACCACGTGACTCGCCAGTTCACCGAGCCGGAGCAGGCACCGATCAACTACCTCGAGCCAACGTCGTCGACCCCGGACACCCGTTCAGCGACGACCACCACGACCGGAACGATCACCAGTACCAGAGCGCCCATCACCAGCGACATAGATCCCGGCCTCACACCCTCGAGTAGCGAATCCGCCGAGGCCAACGACGGGTCCGCGGAGGCCAACAGTGACTCCATGGAGGCCAGAACCAAGTCTGCGGAGCCGTCCACCCGGAAGCCGAACTCCCGGCTGCCCAGGACCCGCGACCCGGACAGTCCCCCGGAAGCGCCGACACCTGACGGGCCAACAACCGAAGCGACAGCCACACTGGAACCGGCCTCCTAGGGCGCCTACCATCGGGTTCCGTGCCGCCCCACGAATCTCCTGACAATCAGCAGAACTACCCCGACGACGAGCCACCGGCGCCAGCCGCCGCTGAGCCGTGGCACCGCAAGCCGGTGGCCCTGGTGGCGTTCGGCGCAGCGGGTGCGCTGCTCGCCGTACTAATCATCTACGGGCTGGCCCGGGCCATCACCGGAGACTCGACCTTCGATACGACCACAACGACCTCGCTGACTCCGGTGCCCTCGACCGCGGTTGCGCCTCCGTCGACGGTCACCAAAACGGTGACATCGATGCCCACCACGCCGGCCACGACCACCACCACCGAGCCTTCGACAACCACCACGACTCCGACGACCACCACCACCGAGCCTTCGACAACCACCACAACTCCCACAACAACGGGGCCGACCACAACCGTCAGCACAAGCACCGTCACACAAACCGAAACCCAAACGGTGACCGAGCCGCCGCCGGCTCCGCCAGCGCCCTAAGCTGCCGCCGCCGGCTCCGCCAGCGCCCTAAGCTGCCGCCGCCGGCTCCGCCAGCGCCCTAAGCTGCCGAAGCAGGGAAGCGAATTCGCTACGGCCGCAGCATGTCCTAGCTCCGGTTTACAGTGGCCCGGAGTGCTTCCCGGCCGCCGGTCCGCGAGGCTGGTGAGACTCGTAACAACGGGGATCGGTGTACGTCCCAGCCCCGTGCAGTCGCCATGAGGGGATCGCCCATTGGGGATTTCCAACACTCGGGGATATCCATCGACTGTGGATATCAGTCGCTAGTGTGGTGACGGCCCAGACAGGAGAGGCGCCACTCATGACTGACCCCTTGGGGTTGTCGATCGGGACCACGAACCTGGTCGCGGCCCGCATCGGCCGTTCCCCGGTACTACGGCGCTCGATCCTCACAGTCTTCGCCGACCGGTCGCCCCAGGTAGGCGAGCCCGCGGAGAACGCGAACCCCGGCGAGTCTGGTGTGGTCCTGAGCGGCTTCGTCGAGCGCGTCGGCGACCCGGCTCCGCTGGCGGCGGGCGACGGCTCACTACACCGCGGCGAACAGGTGCTGGCGGCCGCCCTCGAAGAGATGGCGCGCTTGGTCGACGGCGGTTCACCCATCGCCATAGCCGTGCCGGCGTACTGGGGGCCAGGGGCAGTCGGCGCGCTTCGCGGTTCGTTGCGCTCCCTGACAGGTCTGACACCCAATGGCGTGCCTGCCGCAATGATCCCCGATTCGGCTGCTGCGCTGGCAGCGCTACAGGTTGCACCAGGACTGCCCGACCAGGGTGTGATCGTGCTGGTCGACCTCGGTGGCGGCGGCTCCAGCATCACGCTGGCCGATGCAGGCGCAAACCTCAACGCGATCGGTCGAACAGTCCGCTATCCGGACTTCTCCGGTGATGCACTGGATCGGGCGATGCTCGACCACACGGTCGCGCGGATCGCCGAGCTGAACGAGGCCAACGCCGCACACACCACTGCCTCCGAGTCGCTGAGCCGGCTGTTGGATGAGTGCCGTAAAGCCAAAGAACGCCTGTCTGCCGAAACCGCCATGGTGGTGCCCGTCGAGCTCCCGGGGTTTCGCTCCGACGTCCCAATTACCCGTCCCGAGTTCGAGCAGCTGATCTCGGAACCATTTGCAGGGCTGTTGAGCGCGATAGAAGAGACGCTGCGGCAAAACGGGATACCGGTGGCCGATGTTTCGGCGGTGGCTACCGTCGGAGGCGGCGCTGCGATCCCGCTGGTTACCCGGCAGCTGTCTGAACAACTCGGCGTACCCGTTGTGACCACCCCCCAGCCCCAGTTGAACGTGGCTGCCGGCGCGGCGTTGGTCGCAAACCAGAGCCAGCAGATTGACGCACCGACCGGCATTGCTCCCACCACCGAGGCGCCAACCGCCATGTCCTCGGCGGCTTGGGCAGCCGGTGTAGCTGGGGTGGCCGCCAGTGAATCCGCCGTAGATGGGGCCGCGTCGGCGACCTTCCGCGCCCTCGCATGGTCGGAGGACGACGACTCAGTCGAGGACCCCCTGCCGTACACCGGCGATGACTACACCTCGTCAGCTGATTACGCGGACCGCGGGCCGACCGTCGCCCAGTCCCCTGCGGGGTTCACCCCGCAGGAAGGCTGGGACCAAGGCGAACTCGGCGGCGAGCCGGCGCCGCTGCCCTGGTACAAACGCCCGCCTGTGTTGTTCGGCGGGGCGGCCGCGGCGGCGCTCCTGGCGCTCGGCGGGCTCGCGGTGACGTTGACCAGTTCTTTCGGCGACTCGACCCCAGTCACCGAATACACGACGCCGTCCGAGTTACCTCCCCCCGTCACCACAGTCACCGTCGGGCCCGACGGTCTGGCGACCACAACGGTGAGCCAGCCACCGGCTCCCCCACCGGACTCCACGACAACGACACCGAGCACGACGACCACCACCACCACAGAGCCGACAACCACCACCACGACCACAACCACTGCGGCAACGACCACAACCACCAGAACAACCACCACAACCACCGCGCCCACCACGACGTCTCGGACCGCCACAACAACGCAGCCGACCACGACGCGGCCACCGACAACGACCACGGCTAAGCCACCACCGACCACAACCACTCCGCCGACGCTCCTCGTCCCCAGTGACGGTGCGTGACCTGTTAGGCCAGCCTTTCTAGCGTTGTTCCACCCCAAGATGCGACTATGAGCAGGCACCCAGCCAAAGTTACTCGACGGTAATATTTCGTAAGTTACCCGGCAGTAACCTCACCACCGGAGGTTGTGCGTGGAAACGCAGATGCTGATAAGGCTCATCGTCGGGGGACTGATGATCGCCGTCGTCGGTGCGTTCGCCGTCAAGCGAGTGGTATGGCTGACGAAGCTGATCCGGTCCGGCCAGCCGATGGCCGAGTCCAACAACCGCAAAGACCACATGCGGGAGCGCATCACCACGCAGGTCGAAGAGGTGTTCGGGCAGACCCGAATGCTGCGCTGGTCAGTCCCCGGCATCGCGCACTTCTTCACCATGTGGGGCTTCTTCATCCTGGCTACGGTGTACTTGGAGGCCTTCGGCCTGATCGTGGTCCGCGACTTCCACATCCCGTTCATCGGCAAATGGGACGCGCTCGGGTTCCTACAGGACTTCTTCGCCGTCGCAGTGCTGCTCGGAATCATCACCTTCGCGATCATTCGGCTGCGTACCGAGCCTAAACAGCACGGTCGCAGCTCCCGTTTCTACGGCTCACACACCGGCGGCGCCTGGCTGATTCTGTTCATGATCTTCAACGTCATCTGGACCTATGCCTTGGTGCGCGGCGCTGCTGTCAACAACGGCACCCTGCCTTATGGCGACGGCGCGTTTTTCTCGCAGCTGATGGGCTCGATCATCCACCCGCTGGGCCATGCCGCCAACGAGTGGATCGAGACGGTCGCCCTGCTCGCGCACATTGCCATCATGCTGGTGTTCCTTCTGATCGTGCTCCATTCCAAGCATCTGCACATCGGCCTGGCGCCGTTCAACATCACGTTCAAGCGGTTGCCCAACGGCCTGGGCCCGCTGCTGCCGGTGGAGTCCAAGGGTGAGGTCGTGGACTTCGAGGATCCCGCCGAGGACGCGGTGCTGGGCCGCGGCAAGATCGAGGATTTCACCTGGAAGGGCTACCTGGACTTCACCACGTGCACCGAATGTGGTCGCTGCCAGTCGCAGTGCCCCGCCTGGAACACCGGTAAGCCACTGTCTCCCAAGCTCGTGATCATGGACCTGCGCGACCACATGTTCGCCAGGGCACCGTACTTCCTGGACGGCAAGGCGCCCCCCAGCGCGGACTCGGTGGCCAAGGAACTTGAGTCGACTGAGGGCGGCTTCATCGAGACCAAACATGACGACCACCAACATATTCCGGAGTCGGGATTCGAACGCTTTCCTGCCGACTCCCCGCGGCAGGCCACCCGTCCCATGGTCGGCACACTCGAACAGGGGGGTGTCATCGACCCAGACGTGTTGTGGTCATGCACCACCTGCGGCGCATGTGTCGAACAATGCCCGGTGGACATTGAACACATCGACCACATCGTCGACATGCGCCGCTATCAGGTGATGATGGAGTCAGAGTTCCCCGGCGAACTCGGCGTGCTGTTCAAGAATCTGGAGAACAAGGGCAATCCGTGGGGGCAGAACTCCAAAGACCGCACCAAGTGGATCGACGAAGTTGACTTCGACGTGCCTGTCTACGGCACGGACGTTGAATCGTTCGAAGGCTACGAATATCTGTTCTGGGTGGGCTGCGCCGGCGCTTACGAAGACCGGGCGAAGAAGACCACAAAGGCCGTAGCCGAGCTGCTGTCCGCGGCTGGCGTGAAGTATCTGGTGCTCGGCGAAGGCGAGACGTGCAACGGCGACTCGGCCCGCCGCTCCGGCAACGAGTTCTTGTTCCAACAGCTGGCCGCGCAAAACGTGGAAACACTCAACGAGATGTTCGAGGGCGTCGAGCAGGTGAACCGCAAGGTCGTCGTCACCTGCCCGCACTGCTTCAACACTTTGGGCCGCGAATACCCGCAGCTGGGCGGCGACTACACCGTGGTGCACCACACCCAGCTGCTCAACCGACTGATCCGTGACAAGAAGCTGGTTCCGGTGAAGTCCGTAGGCTCTGACGGTCAGGGTTCAAACGGACAGGGCGCCGATATCACCTACCACGACCCCTGCTATCTGGGCCGGCACAACAAGGTCTATGACGCCCCGCGCGAGCTGGTCGGTGCCTCCGGCGCAAAGCTGACCGAGATGCCCCGGCACGCCGACCGCGGCTTGTGCTGCGGCGCCGGCGGTGCGCGGATGTGGATGGAAGAGCACATCGGCAAACGTGTCAACACCGAACGCGTTGAGGAGGCGATGGACACCGGGGCTTCCAAGATCGCCACCGGCTGCCCATTCTGTCGGGTGATGATCACCGACGGTGTCGACGACGTCGCAGCGGCCAGAGACGTGGAAAAGGCCGAGGTTCTCGACGTTGCTCAGCTGCTGCTCGGTTCGTTGGACACGAGCACCTTCGCCCTACCCGAAAAAGGCTCCGCTGCAAAAGAAGCCGAGAAACGGGCACCGCGCGCCGAGGCTGCGACAGCCACCGTGACCGAAGCTGAGGATGTCACCGCGGCACCTGTGGAGACAAAGACCAGCGCGGCTGCTGAAGCCCCTCCCGCAGCCGCTCCTGCGGCCCCGGTCAAGGGGTTGGGCATCGCCGGCGGCGCCAAGCGCCCCGGCGCCAAAAAGGCCACTGCCGCAAAAGAGGCCGAAGCTCCCGCAGCCAAGACAGCCGAAGCCGCCCCGCAATCCGCTCCTGCGGCCCCGGTCAAGGGATTGGGTATCGCCGGCGGCGCCAAGCGCCCCGGTGCCAAAAAGACCACTGCTGCTCCCCCAGCTCAAACCCAGGCGCCGGACGCGGCCCAGGCACCGGTCAAGCCGGCGACGGCTGAACCGGAGTCGACGAGCGAGGCGGCACCGCAGCCGCCCGTCAAGGGACTCGGCATCGCGGCGGGCGCCCGCCGACCCGGGGCCAAGAAGGCGCCCGCGGCACCTGCCCCAGCCCCAGCCCCGAGTGATGCCCCAGCCCCGAGTGCTGAACCCGATCAGCCCGCTGAGCCTGTCGCGGCGGCCCCCGATCCGGAGCCCAGCGACGAGCCGGCACCGGCTCCCGCCAAGGAAGAACCGCCGGTGAAGGGCCTGGGTCTGGCCAAGGGAGCCCGCCCGCCGGGCAAGCGGTAGGTCGGCGGTAGGTCGGCGGTAGGTCGGCGGTAGGTCGGCGGTAGGTCGGCGGTAGGTCGGCGGTAGGTCACTGTCAGGCCTCAGATTCCTAAATGGCTCGACAGCGATGCGACGATAATGGCTATGACCACCCATCAGCTGCCGTGGCATTCCGCCGGCCACCACGAACGGCAGCGCGTTTTCACGCAGTCGAGCAAGCTGCAGGACGTCCTCTACGAGATCCGCGGACCCGTACACGAGCATGCGTCGCGACTGGAGGCCGAGGGGCATCGCATACTCAAGCTCAACATAGGCAAC
The DNA here is from genome assembly GCA_022600605.1 of Actinomycetes bacterium. GTDB lineage: Bacteria > Actinomycetota > Actinomycetes > Mycobacteriales > Mycobacteriaceae > Mycobacterium. The sequence continues at coordinate 3,775 of JAHZKD010000074.1, read as the reverse complement.
CCAGCACCGTTCGGCTTCGAGGCGCCCGACGTGATCATGCGCGACATCATCTCCGCGCTCCCCAACGCCCAAGGCTATTCGGACTCCAAGGGCATCGTCAGCGCGCGCCGCGCCGTGTTCACCCGCTACGAGCTCGTCGACGGGTTCCCGCGGTTCGACATCGACGACGTCTTTCTCGGCAACGGCGTCTCCGAACTGATCACCATGACGCTGCAGGCTCTGCTCGACAACGGCGACCAGGTGCTCATTCCGGCTCCGGACTACCCGTTGTGGACGGCCTCGACGTCGCTCGCGGGCGGGACCCCGGTGCATTACCTGTGCGACGAGACCCAGGGTTGGCAACCCGATATCGCGGATCTGGAATCCAAGATCACCGACCGCACCAAGGCGATCGTCGTGATCAACCCGAACAACCCCACGGGCGCGGTGTACTCCCGCGAAGTTCTCACCAAGATCGCCGACTTGGCGCGCAAGCACGAGCTGATGCTGCTCGCCGACGAGATCTACGACAAGATCCTCTACGACGAAGCCGAGCACATCGCGTTGGCCTCGGTCGCTCCCGACGTTCTCACGCTCACGTTCAACGGCCTGTCCAAGGCCTACCGCGTCGCAGGATACCGTTCCGGCTGGCTGGTAATCACCGGGCCGAAGGACCACGCCACCAGTTTCATCGAAGGCATCAGTTTGCTTGCCAATATGCGGTTGTGCCCGAATGTGCCTGCGCAGCACGCGATTCAGGTAGCGTTAGGTGGCCACCAAAGCATTGATGACCTCGTGCTGCCCGGTGGGCGGCTACTGGAGCAACGCGATATGGCGTGGACGCAGCTGAACAAGATCCCCGGAGTGTCCTGCGTGAAACCCGAAGGCGCACTCTATGCGTTTCCGCGCCTGGACCCTGAGGTCTATGAGATCGCCGACGACGAACAACTTGTCCTCGACCTGCTGCTGCAGGAGAAGATCCTGGTGACCCAGGGCACCGGGTTCAATTGGCCGACACCGGATCATCTGCGGATCGTGACCCTGCCGTGGGCACGTGACCTGGCCGGCGCAATCGAACGGCTCGGCAACTTCCTAGTCAACTACCGCCAGTGAGCTTCCCCGCCCGCCGAATGTGAAGGTGTCTTCACGCCCGAGCGCGAGCGTGAAGACACCGGCACGCTGGGCGTCCGTCCGGCGAGCGTGAAGCTACCGGCACGCTGGGCTTCCCCGCCCGCCGAACGTGAAGGTGTCTTCACGCCCGAGCGCGAGCGTGAAGCTACCGGCACGCTGGGCGCCCGTCCGGCGCTGACTGTCGATGCCCATACGCTGGCGGGGTGGCGCACTCACACTCACACTCGCATTCTTTGGGCGGCCCGTCGCCGATGGGGCCGCTGGCCGCCAAGGTAGTCGTTGGACTACTGACGGCCTGCGGCCTGGCGACACTGCTTGGCGCGGTGCTGCTCTGGCCCTCCGGTCAGAGAGCCGACATTCCGCTGCCGTTCCAGAATGCCGCCGGCGGCGCGGTGACCACCGAAGCGGGCCATGTGCTCTCCAGCGAGGCCGGGGCGTGCGGCAGCTCGGCTGCTGGCGCCGTGCTCACCGCCGATCCTCCGGACCAAGGCGAGGGCACGAGCAGGCAGTGTGTCCAGACAATGGTTGCCATCGACTCCGGCCCTAACCGGGGCGCCAACACCCTGCTGGAGTTCAGCCAAGGCCCCGGCCAGCCCAATCTCACCGTCGGCGACGACATCCGCATCACCCGGCAGGTAGACGACGCCGGCACCACCACCTACGCGTTCTACGACTACGAGCGAACCTGGCCGCTCAGCGCCCTGGCCGCAGTGTTCGCACTGGTGATCATCGCGGTGGCCCGATGGCGTGGCCTGCGTGCGCTCATCGGCATCGGCGTCGCCTTCGGTGTGCTCGTGGTATTCCTGCTTCCGGCGCTTCGTGACGGCGCGCCAGCCGTTCCGGTCGCGGTCGTGGCCTCGGCGGCCATCCTCTACGCGGTGATCTATCTCGCTCACGGCGTGAGCCTGCGTACCAGTGCGGCCCTGCTCGGAACGTTAGCCTCGCTGCTGTTGGCCGCGGTATTATCCTGGGCAGCAATCGAATTGGCCCACCTCACCGGCCTGTCCCAGGACCAGAACAACGAGGTTGCCGCCTATCTGGGCAATGTGTCGATCACCGGTTTGCTGCTGGCGGGCTTCATCATCGGCTCGCTGGGCGTGCTTAATGACGTGACAGTCACACAGGCTTCAACCGCATTCGAGCTGGCCGCCCTCGGAGACGACCTTTCACGACGTGAGGTGTTCGTCGGCGCGATGCGCGTGGGTCGCGACCATATCGCCAGCACGGTCTACACACTTGTGCTCGCCTACGCAGGCAGCGCGCTGCCGCTGCTGCTGTTGTTCAGCGTGGCGAACCGCTCCCTGCGCGACGTGCTGACCAGCGAAAGCGTCGCCATCGAGATCTCTCGGTCCGCGGTCGGCGGGATCGCGCTGGCACTGTCGGTGCCGCTGACCACAGGCATCGCCGCGCTGCTGGCGACGGCTAACTCTCCAACAACTCCAGCAGATACGCCCCATAGCCGGATTTGAGCAGCGTGTGCGCGCGGGCGGCAAGCGCATCGTCGTCGATGAAACCGACCCGCCAGGCGACCTCCTCGGGCACGCTGATCTTGAGCCCCTGCCGGCGTCCGATGGTCCGCACATAGTCACTGGCGTCCAACAGCGAGTCGAACGTTCCGGTGTCCAACCAGGCGGTGCCGCGCGCGAGGACTTCGACAGCCAGCCTGCCCTGGTTGAGATAGGTTTGGTTGATATCGGTGATCTCGTATTCGCCGCGCGCCGATTTGCGCAGCGAACCAGCAATATCCACCACGTCGTTGTCGTAGAAGTACAGGCCCGGCACCGCGTAGTGCGACTTCGGCGTGGCCGGCTTCTCCTCCAGCGACAGGGCGGTGCCATCGTCGGCGAATTCGACGACACCGTAGGCCGACGGGTTGGCCACCCAGTAGGCGAAGATCGCTGCGCCGCTGACGTTTTGGAACCTAGCCAGGCTCGTTCCCAAGCCGGGTCCATAAAAGATGTTGTCGCCCAGAACCAAAGCCACCGAGTCGGTGCCGATGTGCTCGGCCCCAATCACGAATGCCTGCGCGAGGCCGTCGGGCTGGTCCTGCACCGCGTAAGTCACGTTGATGCCGAAACCCGATCCGTCGCCGAGTAACCGACGAAAGCCCGGAGCATCTCGCTCAGTGGTGATGATGAGGATGTCGCGGATGCCCGCCATCATCAGCGTGGACAGCGGGTAGTAGATCAGCGGCTTGTCGTAGACGGGCACCAACTGCTTGCTCACGCCCATCGTGATCGGGTACAGCCGGGTCCCCGATCCTCCGGCCAGAATGATCCCGCGCATCAGCCGGTCAGATCCGCTTCGGTGAGTTCGGTCGCGGCCAGTGCGGAGGCCAGATCGTCGTGCCCGAACACCGCGGTAACGTGGTCGCGGACCACCCGAAACGCCGAGGCCGCAGTTCCATCTTCGCCGGTAACCGAGATGATGCGCTGTTCGACGACGACGACACCGTCGTGGACGTAGATGCGACCCGGCTCGACCTTGGCGTCGAGTGCCTGCGCCCAGTCGCGTAGGGCGGCATGTCCCTGACTGGCGCCGTGGGCGTCACCGATTTCGATGTCGTCGCTGGACAGTGAGAGCAGGATGCCGAAGTCGCCGGCGTTGAGCGCGTCGTGCCACGCGAGGACGGTGGCCATCTCCGAAGTGGTCATGCTGGCGAAGC
>JAHZKD010000073.1 GCA_022600605.1 Actinomycetes bacterium | reverse complement strand
TCCAACATCAGCTCGTCGTGAATGAACTGATAGGTCTGTTCGGCGGGCATCGACTCGTCGGGAAGCCGCAGGGCGGGCAGCGGTGTCGTGAACAGCCGACCGGTGTAGGAGGGGGTCAGTGCTGTCTGGCGGGAAACGTTAGGCATGAGGTTCTTTCTAGAGCATAGAACCCAGCGCTGTGCGCAGATGGGCAAGTATCCGCGAGGCAGATGTTGGGACGGGCGCCGGCCCGGGGTCTCGCGCGGACAGGTCGGCGGCGCGCGCATGAACGAAAGCCGATGCAGCCGCGGCCTCGCCGGGCGGCAGGCCCGCCGCCAACAGTGCGCCGATGATCCCGGACAGGACGTCCCCGGAACCGGCGGTGGCGGCCCACGACTGACCGGCGGCGTTCAGGTACACCGTGCCCTGCGGCTCGGCGATGACTGTGACGTTGCCCTTGAGTAGCACGGTGACGCCCAGCTGATCGGCGAGGCGGCGAGTGGCGCCCACGCGGTCCTCATCGGGGGGCGCCCCGGCCAGTCGGGCGAACTCGCCGGCGTGCGGGGTGAGGACCGTCGGCGCGCGTCGGTTCGCGAGCAGGTCCGGGCGTGCGGCCAGCATCGTCAGTGCGTCAGCGTCAACGATCACCGGGACACTACTGTCCAGCGCGAAGCACAACGCCGCGGCGGCGGTCTCATCAGTGCCCAGTCCCGGCCCGACAACCCAGGCCTGGACCCGGCCCGCAGTCGCGTGGCCGGGCGTGGCGATCACCTCTGGCCAGCGTGAAAGCACTTGTTGCCCAGCGCTTCCCGCGTAGCGAACCATGCCCGAGGTGACGGCCACCGCGGCCCCGGTACACAGCACCGCGGCTCCCGGGTAGGTCGCCGACCCAGCCATCACACCGGTGACGCCCTGGGTGTACTTGTCGTCGTCGGGCCCGGGGACCGGCCAGCGAGTGGACACGTCATCGGCGTCGAATCCCACCAAACGGCTCGGCGGCAGATCCAGGCCGATGTCGATCAGTTCCACGCGCCCACAGTCCCGTAGCGCATGAATGGGCTTGAGCCCGCCAAAGGTCACGGTGAGGGCGGGTGTGACATGCGGCCCTTCCGCGACGCCTGTGTGAACGTCGACGCCGCTGGGCAGGTCGACGGAGACGACCGGGATACCCGCTTGCCTGACCGCCTCGAAGATTTCTGCGGCGTTTGCCCGCAGTGGACCGGAGCCGGAGATCCCCACCACGCCGTCGATAACCAGATGGGTTGCTGCGGGCAAGCTTTCAACAACGCGCCCCCCGCCACTCCGGAACGCCGCGAGCGCCTCCCGATGTACCCGCTCCGGATTGAGCAGGATTGCTGTCACCCCCGCGCCCCGGCGGCACAAGAACGTCGCGGCCCACAGTGCGTCTCCACCGTTGTCGCCGGATCCGACGATTGCGCACAGCGTTCGCCCACTGACGGAGCCGAGCTCGCGGGCAATCGCGGTAGCCAGCCCGAAAGCGGCCCGGCGCATCAAACCGCCCGCGGGGAGGGACGCCAAAAGCGGCGCCTCCGCGGACCGGATCTCATCGGCTGTGTAGAAGTACCGCATTCGTCCACGCTACTGGCGAATCGGGCGCGAAGAACGACCTTGTAGGTACAAAACGAAGCCGAATCCGCTGACCCCACCAGCAGGTGAGCGCTATGCGCGGCCACCCAGCCGGCTGCCAAGTAGGCGAGTGCTGCTGCCGGAAGGCCCGGTTTCGGGTATGGCGGCTACTCGACGGTGACGGACTTCGCCAGGTTTCGCGGCTTGTCGACGTCGTATCCCCGGGCCTGAGCGACACCTGCGGCGAAAATCTGAAGCGGAATCGTCGAAAGCAGCGGCTGCAACAGCGTCGGCACTGGAGGAATTTCAATCAGATGGTCGGCGTAGGGGCGTACCGCCTCGTCGCCCTCCTCGGCGATGATGATCGTCACGGCACCGCGGGCTTGGATCTCCCGGATGTTCGACAACAACTTGGAATGCAGCAGTGCCGCTGTCTTCGGTGACGGCATCACGACGATAACGGGCAGGTCGTCCTCAATGAGGGCGATGGGGCCGTGCTTGAGCTCACCAGCAGCGAAGCCTTCGGCGTGTATGTAGGCCAATTCCTTGAGTTTGAGCGCACCTTCGAGCGCAACCGGATAGCCCACATGGCGACCCAGAAACAACACGGTCGGCGACCCAGCGAACTCCTTGGCCAGTTTCGCGACCGGGCCCAGGTTGTCCAGCACGCGCGCGATCAAGTCCGGCATTGCTTCCAATTCGCGATAGTCGCGTGCAACCTCATCGGCGTACTTGGTGCCCCTTGCCTGCGCAAGGGTCAGTCCCACAAGGTAACTGGCGGCGATCTGCGCCAGGAACGTCTTGGTCGACGCCACACCGATCTCCGGGCCGGCGCGCGTGTAGAGCACCGCATCACATTCACGAGGGATCTGGCTGCCGTTGGTGTTACAGATGGCAAGGACCTTGGCCTTCTGGTCTTTGGCGTGCCGGACGGCTTCGAGAGTGTCAGCCGTCTCACCCGATTGCGAGATCGCCACCACCAGTGTGTTGCTATCGAGAACCGGGTCGCGGTAGCGGAATTCGCTGGCGAGCTCGACCTCGACCGGCAGACGAGTCCAATGCTCGATCGCGTACTTGGCCAGCATCCCGGCGTGATATGCGGTCCCACAAGCCACGACGAACACCTTGTCGATGGTGCGCAGTTCATGCTCGGACAGATGCTGCTCGTCGAGAACCATCCGGTTGTTGAGGAAGTGGCCCAGCAGGGTGTCGGAGACCGCAGCCGGCTGCTCGGCGATCTCCTTGAGCATGAAGTATTCGTGGCCGCCTTTCTCCGCGGCCGAGCCGTCCCAGTCAACGTGAAAATGCCGCACCGATGCGTCGCACGGATTGCCGGCGAAGTCGGTGACGCGGTAGCCGTTCGCGGTGACCACGACCGCTTGATCTTGGCCCAGCTCGACCGCCTCGCGGGTGTGCTCGATAAACGCGGCGACATCAGAGCCTACGAACATCTCACCGTCACCCACACCCAGCACCAACGGCGTGGACCGCCGGGCAGCGACGATCGTGCCCGGCTCATCGGCGTGCGCAAAGACCAACGTGAAGTGACCCTCCAGCCGGCGCAGCACCGACAGCACCGACGCCGGGAAGTCGCCCGCGTGCTCGCCGAAGGCGTACTCACGCCCGACCAGATGGATCGCGACCTCGGTGTCTGTGTCGCTGGCGAACTCCACACCGGCGTCCTCGAGCTCGCTACGCAGTGCGGCGAAGTTCTCGATGATGCCGTTGTGGACCAGAGCGACCTTTCCGGTCCCGTCCCGGTGCGGATGAGCGTTCCGGTCGGTGGGCCTGCCATGGGTGGCCCACCGAGTGTGGCCGATCCCGGTGATGCCAACGAGATTGTCGGCACCGGTCTCAGCGAGGACCGTCTCGAGATTGGCCAGGCGACCGGCCTTGCGGCGCACCGTAAGCCCACCCTGACCGTCGACCAGCGCTATGCCGGCCGAGTCATACCCGCGGTACTCCATGCGGCGAAGCGCGTCGACAACAATGCCGCAGGCAGGGCGCTGCCCGACGTAGCCGACGATTCCACACATAACCGTCCAGGGTAGTGGAGGAAACCCGATCGCCCCTAGTGGGCTACGGTCAACGAGTGGCCCGCACGAAGAAGCTCTACGCCGCGTTAACCCGCCGGGGTCCACACCGCGTAATGCGCGGTGACCTGGCTTTTGCTGGGCTGCCGGGCGTCGTCTACACCCCGGCGGCCGGCAGGAATTTGCCCGCCGTGGCGTTCGCGCACGACTGGATCACACCGACGCGGCGCTATCACGGAACGCTGGAACATCTGGCGTCGTGGGGCATCGTGGCCGCCGCCCCCAACAGCGAGACGGGGCTGGCTCCGTCCGTTCTCAATCTGGCCTACGACCTGGGCACAACGTTGGACATCATCACCGGGGTGCGGCTGGGCACCGGTGATATCAGCGTGCACCCGGCCAAGCTAGGGGTCGCAGGCCACGGCTTCGGGGCCTCAGCGGCGGTGTTCGCCGCAGCCGGAATGCCGGCCAAGCCCAAAGCCGTGTTCGCCGCCTACCCGACGATCACCAGACCGTCAGCCGAGGAGCCGGCGGCAACGCTGAAGGTCCCGGGGCTGACCCTGACGGCCCCAGGGGATCCGATGACGCTGTCGTCCAATGCCGTGGAATTGTCCCGAGTCTGGAAGACCGCCACGCTGCGCACTACCCTCAAAGCCCAGTCCACCGGCCTGGCCGAGGGGCGTCGACTGTCCCAGGCGGTCGGTTTACCCGGCCCCGACCGCCGCTCGCAGAAGATCGTTCGAGCACTGCTCACGGGCTATCTACTGTTCATGCTCGCCGGCGACAAGGCGTACAAGGTCTTCGCTGATCCCGAGGCCGACCTTCCGAAGGCGCCCGCGCTGGATCCGTTCGCCGAGGAGCCGGTGGAGTTGCAGGACAAAGTGGCCGCCCTGCTGAAAACCTAGACCAGGCGCATCCAACCAGTTGGTTGGGTGTATACCTGGTAAATGCAGCAGCGGATGCGAACAGGCATCTTTCTCAGTTACGTCGACGGCTTCCTCGGCGCAGTCGACGAAGTCGTCGAACTCGAGAAGATCGGCGTCGATATCGCACTAGTCGCCGAGGCCTACTCCTATGACGCAGTCAGCCAACTGGGTTTCCTCGCAGCCCGGACATCGCGGATCGAACTCGGCAGCGGCATCGTCCCGGTTTACACCCGAACGCCTGCCTTGCTGGCGATGACGGCCGCGGGGCTGGACTACGTATCCGAGGGCCGGTTCCGGCTCGGCCTGGGCACATCAGGCCCACAGGTCGTGGAGGGTTTCCACGGCGTGCCGTTCGACGCACCGCTGGGTCGCACCCGGGAGGTTGTCGAGATCTGCCGTCAGGTGTGGCGGCGCGAGCGCCTCAGCTACGACGGGAAGTACTACCAGGTCCCGCTGCCCACCGAACGCGGCACCGGACTGGGCAAATCCCTGAAACTCATCAATCATCCAGTGCGGGAACAGATTCCCATCACCATCGCTGCCCTCGGCCCCAAGAACGTAGAGCTAACCTCCGAAATCGCTGAGGGCTGGCAGCCGGTGTTCTTCTACCCGGAGAAGGCCGACGACGTCTGGGGCGATGCCCTGCGTTCCGGTGCGGCCAAACGCGATCCGCAGCTGGGCTCGCTCGACGTCATGGTCAGCGCCAGCCTGGCCGTCGGCGACAATGTGGATGACCGATTATCCTGGGCCAAGCCGCAATTGGCGCTCTACATCGGCGGAATGGGTGCCCGGGGCCGAAACTTCTATCACAATCTGGCCACCCGCTACGGCTTCGGCGCTGAGGCCGATCACATCCAGGATCTGTATCTGGCGGGCAAGAAAACAGAAGCCATCGCAGCAGTGCCCGATGAACTCGTACGCCACGTGTCGCTGGTGGGGCCGCGTGGATTTGTCAAGGAACGGGTAGCCGCGTTCGCCGCGGCCGGCGCGACCACGCTGCTGGTCCACCCGCTCTCGCATGACCGACACGAGACCGTGGCGTTCGTAGAGGAGCTGCAGTCACTGCTGCCGTGAGGGGAATCATCAGCCATGGCCATCGTCGCAAACTGAATA